>CAZIPG010000310.1:0-2509 GCA_964540955.1 uncultured Rheinheimera sp. | reverse complement strand
TTTAAATCCACGCTGCAAGATAGGCTATTCGTATTCTTTCCTAATACGCATCTTCGCTCTTTTCCTGCTACTTCGTCACCAAATTCATGGTGTCCTCTTTATGGGAGGATGGATTTCAGACGTTACTATTTCCGTACCGACTAATACGGTCGCATTGTCTGCCGTGATTTTAAGATGGGGCTCTTAACCCAAGACCTTTAGGTGTTCACGGATTTCCGTAACTTTCGCCATACATTTCGTAGCATGGTTTATGGATTTCCACCTATTTGCAACTTTTTACCGTTATTGCTCGGAATTTCGAGAGAGAAGAAGTTTTCTTATGAAACTTCTAGTATTCTTCTGATGTAGTCAACTCCCTTTTGGTAAACTAGAGTCTTGAATGATATTTGAGGCTCACCGTTGCGTTTATTTTTCATATTCTTATATTATTATAATTTTTAATGTATTTCAAATCTTTTTTATCTAATGCGAACCACTCTCCATTAACTCTTTTGTTTTCAAAATGTTTTTGAAGTTCATGTTCTCTATCTCCATTTATGAAAAATTCAAGTTTTATAGTAGGATTTCCACATGATAATTGAGATTTTCTATATTCAGGATAAAAACTTCTCCCTATTTTATAATATCCACTTATATCAGACATTACGTAAGTATATCTAACTTTATTATCATGGAGTTTAAGCTCTGATATATAATCCATAAGAATATTACATCTTATCTCTCCTATTAATAATTTGGAAAAGGGAAGTGTTCTTATTAAATCATCCTTATATTCATCCTTAACTAATTCAAGAGTACTTTCTATGTGCCAGTCAGTTATTATAGGATAAAAGAATAATCCATCACATTGTTTATTTTCCCCTTCCATATAAGAAATTGAACAAGACATAAATATGTCGCTCAAATATGGATAACCTAAAATATGACCATCTTTATCAAAAGAAATATCTATATCATCTTTTAATATACCATCATTTTTTAGCCTAAATAAATTGGAGTATAATTTTTCTGACTTTTCAAAAAAATCATTTTGGGTAAAATGAGTATTTTTAAAAATAGATTTTAGCCTTTCAAATTGAAATTTGTCTCTTGTTTCGGCATTCCCGGCATTGTCATTTATAAACTTATCGTTTGCATACCTTATATAAGGTATATCAATAGTTGGAGTTGAAAACACAACTGATATTTCAGTTTTTTCGCCCACTTCTTTAACTCTATATTCCATAATTTGAAAACGATTTCCTTTACATCGTGAGGTTTTAAATTATTAATCATTTTGCGGTTATAGTGTCGCTCACTGCAAGTACATTTTCCATAATCACTATTTATTTAAGTAAGCCATTACTGCAGTTCTTGAATATAGTCCGTTTGCGTGAGGTAACTCTCTAGCGTGGTTATATAACCATCCTTTGCTCTTACCTGTGAGTTCGCAAACCTTATCGGAAGTAATCATATCGCTTTTCGGTACACCGTTCTCTTTGCAGAGACGATAGTACTCTTGTGCCATAGCTACACCGATAGCTTCAAGTTCAGACCGCTTCATTCACTCTTGTTTTTGAAACAGATACACTACCAGTATTACTATCATAATGTACCGATATATCCAAACCCTTTGCCGCATATTCATCAACCATTTTAAGTCGGTTCACCAAAGTGCGAACAGTAAATATTTCACTTCCGCTTGCTTTAGCCGTTATCGTCTGTCCGATACCGATGTTTCTTAGTTGTTCTGTTGTAAATACTGCCATAATCTTCTTGTTGTTTTATTTATTTAACCTTATAAATTTGGTCAAACGAAAGGGAAGCGTTATATTTGCCGTTTAAATGTAATTAATAGGCTGCTACAAACGCAGTCCGCTATCGTTTTGACGTTTAGATTGACGCTTTACGTAAATCTGAGTGCAAATATAAAGCAAATAATCAAACACTCCAAACTTTTCAGCGAAAATCTTTGCTTTTGAACGTAATTTTAACGTAAGTAAACAATTAAAACGTAAATGTATGGAGAAATTAACAAAAACAATAGGTGACAGGGTTTGGGTTGTCTGCGATGAGTTATTCAAAGGCAGGGCTTTTACAATGTCCAGGGCGATGGGTAAATCAAGTTTACCTAATCTTTCTGAAATGATTAAGTCACACCGCAATACAATAACAACAGAAACACTCGATGCTATTTGCGTTGCGTGCCCGACTGTAAGACGTGAATGGATTTTAAAAGGTACTGGCTCTATGTATTTTCGTTTTAATGTTAATTTATTGCGTTTTTATGTTTCAAAACGTTAAATATCGCATTAAAAAGAAAGTTTTCCCCGTTTTTTGATACAACATTTACGTTTAATCATTACTTTTGTCGTTGCAATGAGTGCGATTCTTGCAGTAAGATAGATTATCAGAAGTGCATTGCACAACTCGATATACTCAACCCCTACGACTTATCGCACAAGTTGTAGGGGTTTTTATTTACCCCTCCTTCACGATTGGCGGTAAGCGATAATACACATGAGAACTG
>CAZIPG010000309.1:0-2514 GCA_964540955.1 uncultured Rheinheimera sp. | reverse complement strand
CAATCCACTTGCCCTTGCAATGCCAGCCACTGCGCAAATTCACTGACACCTGTTTGGAGCATGGCTTCGGCTTGCGTGGCTGCACTTTGTCGACTTTGGATATTTTGCGCCACAATGTTTTGCAAATCATCCACCGTATACAAATAAGCGTCGTCCAAGTCCGCAACCTGCGCTTCGATGTCCCGTGGCACGGCTAAGTCGACAAAAAACATCGGTTTGTGCCGCCGTTTTTTCAGGGCCTGTTCCACCATGCCTTTGCCAACAATCGGCAGAGTACTGGCAGTCGAGCTAATCACAACATCCGCATCAACCAATGCTTGTGGCACTTGCGCAAGGCTGACCACCTGCCCAGAAAATTGGGAGGCCAACGCTGCCGCCCTATCATAAGAGCGATTGGCAACGGTCAGTTGTTGCGCGCCCTGTTCTAATAAATGTTTGGCGACCAGTTCAATAGTTTCGCCTGCGCCAATCAACAGGACTTTCACTTGGTCTAATTTGCCAAAAATTTGTTTAGCCAGCGTCACCGCAGCAAAAGCGACTGAAACTGCACTGGCGCCAATGTCAGTTTCGGTACGAACTTGTTTAGCAATCGCGAATGTCTTTTGAAAAAGTCGTTCAAACACTGGCTGAATTGTGCCGATTTGCCGCGATTGACTATAGGCTTGTTTCACCTGGCCTAAAATTTGCGGCTCGCCAAGCACTAAAGAATCCAAGCCACAAGCCACCCGCATTAAATGGGCGGCAGCCGCATCGTCTTGATGCAGATACAGGTGAGGTTCAACTTCCGGCTGCGACAGTTGATGAAATTGTGCCAACCACGCAATCACCTGTTTCGATTGTTGCTCAGTCCCGCTAAAATACAACTCGGTTCGGTTACAGGTCGACACAATAACGGCATCAGTCACTGCGGTTTTGTTAGTTAAATCTAACAAAGCCTCAGCAACTTGCTCAGGAGCAAAAGCGACCTGCTCGCGAAGTGCGACCGGCGCAGTTTTATGGTTGATACCAAGCGCGAAAATGATTATTCACCTGCAAAACCCCATGCAACCATGGGTGACTGGGCTTTTAAAGGGCGAATTGTACGAAAATCCATGGGGCATGAAAAGCCTTTTAAGTTGTGGTGATATTTTCCAGCAATATCATCCCTAGAAAAAATGACTAAGGATCCACGTGATTAATTTAGCTAAAGTTGCAGTGACGCTCAGCCTTATCGGCCTTTTATCTGGCTGCTCCATTTTCTCAAAACCCCCTGCTGATGAAGCGATGGCAAACCTGCCAGAACGTCAGCAAGAACTTGCAGCCCTCACAACCTTTAACATTAGCGCATCTATTTATGTCAAAACGCCCGCCCAAGGTGTAAGCGGCAGTTTAGAATGGCAACAGCAAGGGGATTTTTATCAAGCATCCATGCAGAATATGTTTGGTTTGAATGTGTTTGAAATCCACACCAACGAGCAAGGCGCAACCGTGCAAGTCGATGGGCAAACGCACCAAGCGCCGAGCGCCGCGATATTGCTCGACTACTTATCCGGTTGGTCATTACCGATTGAAGAAATGCCGCTGTGGTTAAAAGGCATGGCGGGCAATAGTGCGCAAGCGATGAGCTATGATGCGCTGGGTCGATTATCTAGTTTTACCTTGACCGATAATCAAGGGCGCGAGTGGCAAGTCAGCTACACTGAATTTTTCAATAATCGTTTAGCTTTACCTAAACGAATTGTACTGGAATCAACGGATACGCGGATTAAAGTGGCGATTCGGGAGTGGAAATAATGCAATATCCATGGCGTTTGCCAGCCCCCTGCAAACTGAATTTATTTTTACACATCACTGGGCGCAGAGCAGATGGTTATCATCTACTGCAAACCATTTTTCAGATGCTGGATGTGGGTGATGAACTGCAGTTCACGCCAACCCAAGATGGTCAAATCCACTTAGAGTGTTCCGATGCAAGTTTGGCGAATGCGCAAAATTTGGTGTACCGCGCCGCCAGACTGCTCAAACAACACGCAGCCACCGATGCAGGGGTTCAGATTTATTTAGACAAACGCACACCGATGGGTGGTGGTTTAGGCGGAGGTTCTTCGGATGCGGCAACCACACTGCACGCGCTAAATCGGTTGTGGCAGTTAAATTTATCCACCGCAGAATTAGCAGAACTTGGTTTAACACTCGGCGCTGACGTGCCCGTTTTTGTTCATGGCAAAACGGCCTTTGCGCAAGGTGTTGGTGAAAATTTACAGCCGCTCGAATTAGCAGAAAAAATTTTTTTAGTGGTCACGCCGGATGTCCATGTTTCCACAGCAGAAGTGTTCACGCATCCCGATTTAACCCGCAACAGCCCAGCACTTTCACCGACATCGGTTCTAAACTCTGCATGGCGAAATGATTGCCAACCGCTGGTCGAGAGGCTCTACCCGCAGGTTGCAATAACCTTACAGTGGTTGTTACAATATGCTCCGTCTCGAATGACGGGTACTGGTGCTAGCGTATTCGCTGAATTCCAGGACGAAC
>CAZIPG010000308.1:0-2584 GCA_964540955.1 uncultured Rheinheimera sp. | reverse complement strand
AAGAACTGGCAGCACCAATTCAGTTGCCTGGACCAACCGGGGAATCCAACCAACTGCATTTGGAAGCGCGCGGTGTCGTTGCCACCATTCGCGATGACAGTGCTTGCTTCAAATATTGGTTATTGAGCACCTTGACCGCACTGGCTGCGGGCAATGCGGTTGTCGCAGTGGTGGAAGATAAAGATCTGCCTGAAGCTGATGCCATCCGCAAAGTATTGCTCAATGCCGGCCTTGCTCCTGCGTTGTTCCAAGCCGTGAAATTGTCTCAACTCAAACCTCTGATCAACAATCAAGGGATCGCTGCTGCGATCATTGAAGCAGGGAGCGCAGTTAAAGCGCTGGCTGGTGAATTGATTGCTGCGCGTGATGGTGCAATTTCTCCACTGGTCACCACGCCTGCAGATGAGCGCTTATTACATCGTTTAGTCACCGAAAAAACGGTGACTATCAATACAACTGCGGCAGGTGGCAATGCCTCATTGATGACGATGCGTGATAATGTGGGTTAATTAAGGCGTAAGCCAAGAAATTTTGCCCGGGGGGGCGAAACAGGGGCGGATGGTTTTATACTTTCCGCCCCGCTTTTTTTCTGATGCGAATAAAAGTGCTGTCTGCTGCAAGGATATTCTGCAAAATCATTCGTCAATCATCATGCCTGCGCTCGGCTGCCATCTCGGCTGACATCGTTGCGGCCAGCTCACATAGTTGAGTTTTGCTGACAGAGTTGTGTTCAGCTGATGTCAGTAGCTGCAATCGGGCCTGTTAATTTTTTAAACGATAAGACCATTCAGACAACGCTTCCATACTGAACATCTGGCGGCCAGTTTGCAGCAGTACGTAATTGGGCGTGATTTCTTTCAGTTGGATATCTGCAGTAATCCATTGCCCTTCTTGTAAATCTTTGCCATTGACCTTGACCCAACGCTGTTGCGGATCAGTCGCATAGACATGCGCTTGAAAACGCAGTGGCGGGATTTGCCGTTGTAATAAATCGTCTAAAGTCCGGATATCGCGTGCTGGCGCGGCAGACTCAGTGACTTTACTTTTGAAAGTGGTCGCTTCAGTGGATTCTAGCGCGAATTGAAATTTATCTCGCAATGATTGGGATACATCATTGGCCGACATCTCAGGCGTTTGTGCAGGCAACTCTTGCACAGGCTCATCGAGATCAGCTTCTGCCATGGCTGGGGGTTCCACATATTCTTCAAATTGCTCAGCGGCCGCTTGCCAATCATTGGCAGACTGCGCGCGCTCTCCTGACACAACCAGCTGTTCTTCCTCTGCTGATCCTGTGGCTACAGGAACACTCAGCAAATCACTTAAAATGAGTCCAGGCGTTGCCACTAAAGGTTCAATCGGCGTCACAGCGACAGCTTGCGGCATCGATACTTGTGCTGCTACCGCGTTTTCAGCTGGGGCCGTCGGCTCTTTTTGAAGCCATTGCGCCAATAAAAACCCGACAAAAATCCCTAAGACCACCAACAATCCAAGAGCAAACCATTGCCAAAAATGCTGCGACGAGTTGCTCGGATCTGGCGTAGGCACTTGGGGCGGCACTGTATCCTGATTTTGCTGCTTTAAGGCATCCATTAATAACGACATGTCACTCTACCCTAACGACAATCACTGACTAAACCACAAGGTGGCGAATACGCCCACCGCGACACACAAGACAAATAACACCCCATATAACCAACTGGGCAGCCGCGTTGAAGCTGCCGGTTGTTTGATGGCCAATATTTCTTGGCCGGCTTGTTCAACTAACTTGGCATCTATCAAGGCTTTTTGTTGGCTATAGCCACCAAGCATCGCCCGGTCGCATAATAAATTAAGTAACCTTGGGATCCCACCCGACAACAGAAATAACTTATTGATGGCGGCTTGGGTAAATACTGGTCGTGCACAGCCCGCAACCGCTAACCGATGTTGCACATAAAACGCCACTTCAGCCAAGGTCAGCGGCATCAAATGATACCGAGCCGTGATACGCTGGGCCAGTTGCCTTAAATCTTGCCGTTGCAATAACTGCTGTAATTCCGGCTGGCCAATCAAGATGACTTGTAATAGTTTTTTGGTGTTAGTTTCCAGATTGGTCAACAAGCGTAATTGCTCAAGCACTGCAGGTTGCAGATGCTGCGCTTCATCGATGATCAAAATGGTGTTGATGCCACTTTGGTGATTTTTCAATAACTTCGCAGTAATTTTATCAGTGAGCATTTTTAAGCTCGCGTCAGTTTTTTTATAACGAATTTTCAACTCGTCACAAATGGCCGCTAACAGCTCTAGTTCTGACAACGTCGGGTTTAAAATAAATGCGACCTGGGTATTTTCTGGTAACTCCGCCAGTAAACAACGAGATACTGTGGTTTTGCCAGTGCCAACCTCGCCGGTCAGCAGCACAAAACCGCCCGCTTCTCCCAAGCCGTATCTTAAATGCGCCAACGCCTCAGTATGCCGAGTGCCCAAATACATAAATTCTGGGTTGGGAGCAATCGAAAATGGCTGACTAGTGAGGCCAAAAAATCCGGTATACATAAAGTCCTGATGCTGAACTTGCGCGCAATTGTTGCTGGAGCGTTATAAT
>CAZIPG010000307.1:0-2584 GCA_964540955.1 uncultured Rheinheimera sp. | reverse complement strand
GTGGTGCAGCCGCACTGTCCGAGTTCCGAGTTCAAAAAATCATTGATCTATGCGTGAATGCTCAACTACCTGTAGTTGGCGTCTATGCTGAATTTATGCATTTTGCTGATGTAAGTGCCGAACTTACTAGTGAAGAGCATTCGACCCTTGAGAAACTGCTGACCTATGGGCCATCACTGGCCAGTCATCAACCGCAAGGGCAGTTATTCCTCGTGACACCTCGTCCGGGCACCATTTCGCCATGGTCATCAAAAGCCACGGATATTGCCCACAACTGCGGTTTAGCTAAAGTTTTACGCTTAGAACGTGGCGTTGCTTATTATGTCGAAGCCACCTCGGCATTAACGCCAGCACAAAGCCAGCAAGTTGCGGCTTTGCTGCACGATCGAATGATGGAAGCTGTGTTTGCCGAAATGACGCAAGCGCAGAGCTTGTTCCGCAAAGCTGAGCCAGCGCCGTTATCTTCAGTCGACATTCTCAATGGCGGCAGAGATGCCTTGGCCAAGGCAAATATCGCTTTAGGTTTGGCATTAGCGGAAGATGAAATCGATTATTTGGTGACAAATTTTACGGCATTAGGTCGCAACCCAAATGACATTGAACTGTATATGTTTGCGCAAGCGAATTCAGAGCATTGCCGCCATAAAATTTTCAATGCAGATTGGACCATCGATGGCGAACAACAACCGAAGTCGTTGTTCAAAATGATCAAGAATACTTTCGAGAAAACACCTGACTACGTGTTGTCAGCCTATAAGGATAACGCGGCAGTGATGGAAGGCTCAAAAGCAGGCCGCTTTTTCCCATCACCAGAAAACCAAGAATATCAATATCATCATGAAGATATTCATGTGTTAATGAAAGTCGAAACTCACAACCATCCGACGGCGATCTCGCCATTCCCTGGCGCTGCGACTGGCTCGGGTGGTGAAATCCGCGATGAAGGCGCAACGGGCGTTGGTTCTAAACCAAAAGCCGGTTTAGTCGGTTTTTCAGTTTCTAACCTCCGTATTCCAGGTTTTGAACAGCCTTGGGAAACCGATTTTGGCAAACCAGATCGGATTGTTTCTGCTTTAGACATCATGACTGAAGGCCCACTGGGTGGGGCAGCATTTAACAACGAATTCGGTCGGCCAAATATTTTAGGCTATTTCCGCACTTATGAAGAAAAAGTGCCTAGCCATAATGGCGAGGAAATTCGCGGTTATCACAAACCCATTATGATTGCTGGCGGTTTGGGTAATATCCGCGCTGAGCATGTGCAAAAAGGCGACCTGCCTGTCGGTGCGAAATTGGTAGTGCTCGGTGGTCCTGCGATGAATATCGGTTTGGGCGGTGGTGCAGCTTCTTCCATGGCGTCAGGTCAATCTGCGGAAGATTTAGACTTTGCTTCTGTCCAACGGGAAAACCCAGAAATTGAACGCCGTTGCCAAGAAGTTATTGATCGTTGTTGGCAATTAGGTGCGGACAATCCGATTGTCTTTATCCACGACGTCGGTGCTGGTGGTTTATCGAATGCATTCCCCGAACTCGTCAATGATGGTGGTGTCGGTGGTCGTTTTGAACTGCGCAACGTGCCGAATGATGAACCTGGCATGTCACCTTTAGAAATTTGGTGTAACGAATCGCAAGAGCGTTACGTGATGGCAATTCCAGCCGACAAAATGGCCGTGTTCACTGAAATTTGTCAGCGCGAACGCGCACCTTTTGCCGTCGTCGGTGAAGCAACGGCTGAGCGTCATTTAACCTTATCGGATCAGCACTTTGGCAATACTCCGATTGATTTACCCTTGTCGGTATTGTTAGGCAAAGCGCCCAAAATGCATCGGGATGTCAAATCTGCCCACACCGAGGGCAAACCGCTTGATTTCTCTGGTGTAACCATCACAGATGCGACTGAACGTTTGTTACGGTTGCCGACGATTGCTGAAAAAACTTTCTTAATCACCATTGGCGACCGCTCAGTAACCGGCATGGTCGCTCGCGATCAGATGGTTGGTCCATGGCAGGTGCCAGTGGCCAACTGTGCAGTCACTACGGCAGCGCTGGACACTTATCATGGTGAAGCCATGTCGATGGGTGAGCGCACGCCAGTGGCTTTGTTAGATTTTGCGGCATCAGCTCGCTTGGCGGTAGCTGAGGCAATTACCAATATTGCAGCCACTGATATTGGTGAATTAAAACGCATCAAATTATCCGCTAACTGGATGTCTGCAGCCGGTCACCCGGGTGAAGATGCGGGTTTATATGAAGCGGTTAAAGCGGTGGGTGAGCAATTGTGTCCGGCCTTGGAAGTGACGATCCCTGTCGGTAAAGATTCAATGTCGATGAAAACCAAGTGGCAGCAAAATGGCGAAGATAAAGCCGTCACTGCACCAATGTCCTTGGTGATCAGCGCTTTTGCCCGCGTGGAAGACGTTCGTAAGACCGTCACGCCCCAACTGCGCACTGACTTAGGAGATAGCTCATTATTACTGATTGACTTGGGCTTAGGTGAAAACCGTTTAGGTGCTTCTTGTTTGGCACAAGTATATAAGCAACTTGGGCAAACAGCCCCTGATTTGGCCTCGCCAGAATTGCTGAG
>CAZIPG010000306.1:0-2592 GCA_964540955.1 uncultured Rheinheimera sp. | reverse complement strand
CGGCAACGGATCACTGCACCTGGCACCAATGGATATGGCGTTGGTACTAAAACGTCAACCGGATCACCATCTAAAGATAAAGTATGATTGACGAAACCATAGTTACATGGATAGAACATTGGTGTTGACATAAAACGGTCAACCCAAACAGTGCCGCTGTCTTTGTCGACTTCATATTTGATAGGATCGGCATTGGCCGGAATTTCGATAATGACATTGATTTCATCTGGCAGGTTTTTACCTGCAGGTACCAAACTCAAACTCATGATAGTTCCTTAAGGTCAATAAATGCCGTCTATTATAACCGTGACGGCGAAAATGGCTATGTTTTCCCGTGTTGACTTTGGTCTTAACTCGCGTGGTATTTCAAGCAACTTTCAACTTCATGACGCGAACCCAAGATCACAGCCACCCGCTGATGAATATCCGTTGGGATAATGTCCATGATCCGCTCATAGCCTGTTGAACTGGCACCGCCCGCTTGTTCGACTAAAAAGCTCATTGGATTTGCTTCATACATTAAACGTAATTTATAGGGTTTTTGTGGATCTTTGGTGTCTGTTGGGTACATAAAAAT
This sequence comes from uncultured Rheinheimera sp., assembly GCA_964540955.1. Taxonomy (GTDB): domain Bacteria; phylum Pseudomonadota; class Gammaproteobacteria; order Enterobacterales; family Alteromonadaceae; genus Pararheinheimera. The sequence continues at coordinate 2,015 of CAZIPG010000306.1, read as the reverse complement.
ACCGCCTCGACAAAGGATCCGATGGACATCGCCAACCATAGCTGCAATCCAGCGCATATTGAAGTTTTTACCACGTGGACCTGTTTTACCCAGTAGTAAATCTTGGATATAAGTCTGCATCGCAGGTTCCCAGTGGCGTTGATTCGACATATTAATGGCGAATTCAGCGGTCACGCTTGGAATTGCGACTTCGGCATGTGTTAATAAGAATCCACCATAGGTTTTATCCAGGGTGTAAATTTTAGTGCCTTTGCCAGTGGTGAGTGCCAACATCGTCGATGGGCCGTAAATGACATAACCCGCAGCAATTTGCGCAGTGCCAGCTTGTAAGAATTGGCCCGCATCGTCGGCAGCAAGTTCTGCTTTGGCGGGTAAAATAGAAAAAATGGTGCCGATTAAACTGTTGATATCAGTATTGGAAGAACCGTCCAAGGGATCAAAAGTCACTAAGTATTTACCCGCTGGATTGCCGGCAACCGGCAGATCTTCTTCTTCTGAAGAAATGGCTTTCACCACACCGGTTTCTAAAATCATGTCTTTTAATAGTTCGTTAGCAAGAACGTCTAATTTTTTCTGGGTTTCGCCTTGAATATTTTCATCTAACGTTGAACCCAGCACGCCAGCAAGTTCACCTTGCCCCACCCGAAACGAGATTTCTTTACAAGCCGCTAGAATGGTTTTGATGAGGGAAATCAGGTCGGTTTCCACACCGTCTTGTCTTAAGACCGGGGCTATTCGGCGCATGTTATGTTCCTTTTATGTCGAATGAGTAGGGTGCCAGCGTCTGTTGGTTTGATGATTGTTCGCTTGACGGGGCTAGTTTAAAGAATTCATGCGAAAATTGCATTTTTCCTCTGCATTTTTATTTGCTTTTGTTCAAGGTGTGATTTGTTACAATAGCGGAAATTGATTGCTTAAAAACAACAGGATTAAGGTTATGCATCTGCATATATTGGGAATTTGCGGCACTTTTATGGGTGGCATTGCGGCCATCGCTAAAGCCATGGGCCATCAAGTAACGGGGTCTGATGCCAATGTTTATCCGCCGATGAGTACGCAACTCGAAGAATTGGGCATTACTTTAACCCAAGGCTACGATCCCAGTCAGTTGGAACCAGCGCCCGATTTAGTGATTATTGGCAATGCGATGTCACGTGGCAATCCTGCAGTTGAGTACGTACTAAATCGCAATATTCCTTACACCTCCGGGCCACAATGGCTTGCTGAGCATGTGCTGCAAAGTCGATGGGTGCTTGCAGTTGCAGGAACGCATGGCAAAACCACTACGACTTCGATGCTGGCTTGGATTTTGGAAGAGGCAGGGCTCAATCCTGGGTTCTTGATTGGTGGCATCCCGCAGAATTTTAGTGTATCAGCGCGTTTGGGGGATTCACCGTTTTTTGTGATTGAAGCCGATGAGTATGACACGGCCTTCTTCGACAAACGCAGCAAGTTTGTTCATTATCGGCCCCGCACGCTGATTATCAATAATTTAGAGTTTGATCATGCTGATATTTTCCCTGATTTAGCCGCCATTCAACGGCAATTCCATCATTTGTTGCGTATGGTGCCGGGCAATGGCTTGGTGTTATCGCCCGCAGGTGTTCCGGCAATCGCTGAGACTTTAGCGATGGGCTGTTGGAGTGAGCAGGAGCAAACAGGTCAATTATGGCGTGCCAAGTTACTCAATCCAGATGGGTCGAAGTTTGCGGTTCTGCTTGCTGAGCAAGAGGTTGGTGTCGTCGATTGGGCGCTTTGTGGCCAGCATAGTGTGGATAATGCCTTGATGGCGATTGCAGCGGCACGGCATGCAGGGGTTCCAGTTGCAGTTTCGATTGCGGCACTCTCTCGTTTTATTGCACCGAAGCGCCGTATGGAAATCAAAGGCGTGGTTAATGACATCACTGTTTATGACGATTTTGCTCACCATCCAACGGCCATCAGCACAACATTGGCAGGGCTGCGCGCGAAAGTAGGCCAAAATCGGATCCTTGCCGTATTAGAACCACGTTCGA
>CAZIPG010000305.1:331-2608 GCA_964540955.1 uncultured Rheinheimera sp. | reverse complement strand
GTCGACACTATTAAACACTGGTGTCGACAAGTGTCGACAATAGTATAATAGGGGTAGTTTTTCTACCCCCGCCACATTATTTACTGACCAAGGCCTGCATTGTCAAAGCATTATGATAGGTCTGAATGATCTTATGCATTGCGGTTAAATCACTCATCGTTAAAGCTAACTCTACCGCCTCTTTGTTTTCTTTTTTGGTAAATACCATATTTAAATTTCCATTAGGACCACCAGTGTTATTATGATCCAGTGCTATAGAGTAATTCTTACCCTCCACCACTATTAAATCTGCTAAATCAAACATATACTACCTCTTATTGTTTTGTTACTAAATTACAGTTTTTAAGTCTGTTTTTTAGTATTTTGTTATAGAATTAAAGACTATTCAAGCAGTTTAGTTATTTTTGTTTCTTTTGTGGGCAGCTTTAGCTCATCTTTACTCTTTTCGTTGGCTCTATACCCCGCCAAGAACTCTTCTACTTGTCCTTTTAGGCCTTCTGATAGTATGATTGTTGGTACAGGTGGTGGTAGTGGTGGTTCTTTTTGGCGCCATCCATATACACCAAGATCCATCAACCATCGCCATTCATAGTTTAAAGTTGGATTAGCTAGGTATGGTTTTCTTTCTGATTTGAAGCCCCGCAACGGATTGTTTATGTCAATATATGATTCTACCCATACATCATTGAGCCTTTGTGCAGCCTGACTGTTACCTCCAAACACCACTTTGTCATCCTTTCCTTTTTTATTGTTATTAGCAGTACTTATCATATTACCATAATCAGTATAATTAATTGGTGAAAACATCTCATCCCACCATTTACCTAAATATTCAGTACTAATTATATAAAGTACTCCTTGAAGTGAAAAATCCATAATAAGGTAAGTCATGATAGCCATTGCCCATATTAAAGCACTAGCTACATCTTGAGTTGTACCATCATACATTACTATTTACTCCTGAAGCACTAGTACCTATCAGTACTAATATTTGGTTTATATGTCTTGAAGTCGTTATAGTCATCTTCATAACGTTTTCTTAAGGCTTCTCGTTGTATACGTGATGGTTCGTTCTCTCTATAGTGTTTTATGGCTCTAGTGAGTAGACCTAGGTCTCTTAGACGTATACGTATTTTAGCATTTGTTTTTCCCCCGGGGGGATGATAATCTAAGAGCACCTCATCTGGATCAAATGTATCTTTATTAACACCTTTTAAAATTACTGTAGCCCCGTTTTGAAAATAACTATAAGCACCATCTTTAACTTCACCATAATCATCTTCAGTTTCATACCCACCATCTTCAATATTATCAGTAATCTTAGAGTCAATCCAAGCAGCTGTAGGAACTACCAACAATAGAAGTGTTATAGACACTAAAAGTGCTCTTATCATACCATTTTTATTCCTTTATTTTTTAGTCCGTTTATATTTAATGATTGCCTCCATAATGGCATCAAGATCATCTTCAGTAACCATAGTGGTAGTTCTACTATTGTCACCATGATATCTGAAACCCAGTAGTACTCTACCTTCACTCAAAAACCTATCTTTAGTACTAATTGAGATAATACTGCGATTCCCTTCTACAATTATATCTTCCATGCTATGCTCTCCTTATATTTATACTCTTCAGTTTTTTCATTGGTGATTTTTATGCCCCGTCATTAAGGCCAAACTCCCCCTAGTCAAACGGAGTCGGTGGTATGGCAAACAAATTCGGTCTTACTAATAATGTAAGATGTACTACTCCAAGATATACTATAGGAGTTTAAAGGCAAACAAATACTGTCGGCTAGGCAAAAGAATTCTGGCATATTAAGTTTACTCCAGGCAAAAAAAATCGGTAGAGTAAACACCGAAGTGCTTACCCTACCGATTAGTTTAATTTACATCACAACATTTCCACAAGCGTTCTGATTTGGGTTGTACTGTACACCTTGTGCAGGTGTTTGCTGCTGCCACCCCATTGTTTGTGGTTTTACTGGTAACTGCTGACCTTGGAACTGGTTATTGGTTGTCTGCTGAAATTGGTGTGGTTGGCCATAAGCTTGCTGATTGACCATTTGCTGAACCGGCATTTGCTGACCATAAATCTGCTGGTTTTCCATTTGCTGATTTGGCATCGCATTACCGACATACTGATTGTTTACATACATTGGTGTTCCTGTATTCTGGTAATGTGTTGCTTGTCCAACCTGTGCATTTTGTGGCCACACTACATTCTGATGTGTTGGTGCCGGTATTGTCACACCGTTTACCTGTTTTACTCTGGCAT
>CAZIPG010000305.1:0-321 GCA_964540955.1 uncultured Rheinheimera sp. | reverse complement strand
GCGCCGGCAAATTTCTCTCCAAACCTGGTAACCCGGATCTGCTGGGTTATTCCAACCATGTGGACGAAATCCTGCATTGATTTCTTCCTGAATAGTTTTCTCGGAATCTTTACCGAACGATATGTTTTCAACGGTAAATCCAATCTTCTCAATCAACAACGGCTGGCCGTCGTTTCTCAGAACGAACTGTGGTTGTACTCCTTCAGGTGTCGGATACCATACTCTTCCACGATACGAATGTACTGAACACACCAGATGAAGCTGTTTTCCTGTAGCCCCACCACGAGCAATGACATCCGCCATTTTGCCCCAAGCTGTAAT
>CAZIPG010000304.1:2319-2650 GCA_964540955.1 uncultured Rheinheimera sp. | reverse complement strand
CTTTCGGTGCGACAACTAACTCAACGTTGTCACCAATGGTTTTGCCGGTTAAAGCGGCTTCAATCAAAGGTAACATATTTTGATGGCCATGCAGATAAAGTAATGGTGTCCCTTGGCTTGAGTCTTCAATTAAGCCATTTTCGTCGCTCAGTTTGTAGTGAATTTGCACAACGCTATCGTTTGCAATAATCATGAATGCAGCCCTTGTGGTCTATGTATTGATTGAAAGGGCTGCATTATACAAAAACAATCTCTGACTTGCATGGCCAATTCTTATTTGCTTGTTTTATCAGCAAAGTGACGTCCATCCCGAGATTGGCTTCAATCGCGG
>CAZIPG010000304.1:0-2309 GCA_964540955.1 uncultured Rheinheimera sp. | reverse complement strand
GGCATCCACAAAATAAACGCGTTGGCCACATGCGTGATAAGCCCTGCAGTGCTTACGCCAATTTTTGCGATGATGGTGCGGAACCACGATGTAAGTCACAGGTTGTTCCACGACATACTGCGGATAGCTGACGTAGCGTGGTGCAGGGTCGACCACCTGAACTTGTGTGTAAATCCCAGGTAATAGTTGACCTTGGATACTGACAGAGACCTCGGCGGCATTGACCGGCTGGCTGGTCACTAACAACAAACCCGCCGTTGCGATTGCTTTGACTAACCATGTAGCGTTCATAAATGACCTCAGAAAGTGATGGAACCTAATCACAGCTTCGTGCACTTTCGCTGAACTATTTCTGAACTGAATTTAGAATTCTTGCGGCCAAGCCAACGGATCTAGCTGATAAAAGCTTTTTAATAACCGATATAAAGCGGGATAAACTTGTTGGAATCTTTGTGGCTGCTCAAAAAATGCTTCGGTGGCGACGGCAAAAAATTCAGCTGGGTTGGTTGCGGCATAGGCATCTAAAAACGGAGTTTGTTGCATCTGCAGTTGGTGTTGAAGCTCGGAAAATGCTTTGGAAAATTCAGTGCTCCAATGCTGATAATGGCTGGCGCTTTGCAATGGCGGCGCTCCATTAGCGGGCCCATTTTCTTGATCTAATTGATGCGCAAACTCATGAAATACCAGATTATGTCCATCTGTTGCATCTTGAGCTCCCGCTTTAGTATGTGGCCATGACAATACAATTTGTCCTTGCTGCCAAGATTCGCCTAGACGCGTTTGTTGCGAAGTGGTAACAACCCCAGCATCAGTGGAATCGGCATTGACGATAAAAGCTGCGGGATATAACAAAATGGTTGTTAAGTTTGGATACTGAGGCAAAGGTCTTTGCAAACTTAATAAACAGGCTTGGGCTGCAATTAACACGCGCATCTCATCAGTGATGACTAACCCCTCACAGCCAACAAACTGTTTTTCAAGTAAAAACAGCTGAATGTGTTTTTTCAGTTTAATTTGTAAATCAGCAGGTAACTTGCGATAGATGGGCCAATTATTGCGTAAAATTTTGCGCCAAGCGGCGGGAAATGGCGTCATTAACGATTGTTTTTGCCTGAGGTTATGGCGATAGGTCGGATAAAAAACTGCCCAAATGGCCAAAGCGCTGAGCAATAAAATCAGCAAGCTGGAGCTGTGTTGTTGCAAAAAATCGGCTAGCATTGCGTATAACTTAGTGATTAATGATAAAAAGTTAATTGGTCCATTTGCGTTTTTTTCAAGTTGCTCAGCATATGAGCACAAAGGATCCCCATGGCTATTTTTGAATTGCAGCAGCATTTATCCATTGCTCAAGGTATTTTGGCGCAACTGCGTGACCCTGATATTCAGTTAGATCGTTTGCGTTTTCGTTTCAATTTGCAGCGCTTAGGCCAACTGTTAGCCTATGAGCTTTCGAAAGAATTAAGCTATATCAGTTTTCCGCTGCAGACTAGTTTGGGTCTGACCAAAGTGGCAGATCTGGAACAGCAACCGGTTTTAATTTGTGTGATGCGCGCCGGTTTACCCTTTTATCAAGGGTTCTTGGATATGTTTGAACAAGCGGATAGTGGTTTTATTGGCGCTTACCGCCAAGAGTTCACCCCTTCCGGGACTCAAGATATCTTTTTAGGGTATAGCGCAGCGCCAAATATTGCCGGTCGAGATGTCATTTTGATTGATCCAATGCTGGCAACAGGCGCTTCTTTACTAAAAGTCTGGCAATTATTGTCAAAACAGGGCCCAGTCAACAGTTTACATATCGCCGCAGCCATTGCTGCGCCCGAAGGCATCGCCCATTTGCAGCAAGAGCTTGGGACTGAGTTTCATCTGTGGCTTGGCGCTATCGATGATCATTTGAATAGTGATGATTATATCGTGCCGGGTCTTGGTGATGCTGGTGATTTGAGTTTTGGCCCCAAAGCTTAACCTGGATGAGCTTTGCGTACGCGAAACAATAACCAAGCCACCAGCAAAACAATCACCGGCAGACTCAATGTCTGCATGAGTTTCACTGGAAATTCAGCGTACCATGCATGAATAGAGCTGAGCGCTTTGTCCACGAGTTGCACGGCATAGTAACTTAATGCGACGACTGACAAGCGCTCCACTGCAGTTTGTAAACTCAGCTGCAGGCGAGCCCTTTGCTCCATCGATGCCAGTAACTCAGTGTTTTGCCGCTCTAGTTGCAGGTTCACCCGCGTTCTTAGCAACTCCGTAGAGCGGCCTAACCGCGTTGATAGTGCTTGTTGTCGTTGTAATACCGACTGTGCAGT
>CAZIPG010000303.1:0-2652 GCA_964540955.1 uncultured Rheinheimera sp. | reverse complement strand
CCTCTGCAATCGCCTGAATGATTTCAGGACGTTTGACCGTTTTCAGTTCGTGCAGTTCATCACGCAGACGCTGCGCCCCCTGAACTGTCATAGGGATTTGACTCATCCGTTCACTCTCTTATGTAGTTCTTGCACCGACGACACCGTAGCAAATGCATTGGCAGCATTGGCTTTACAAGTTGCGAATGCCGCGTTCAGTGTCGTTGTATAGTTGGCTTTATGTTGCAACGCACCACGACGGATCACTTTAGAATCCTCAATGGCTTGGCGGCCTTCAGTCGTGTTCACAATATAGCTGTACTCACCGTTTTTAATGCGGTCTAAAATATGAGGACGGCCTTCAAATACTTTGTTCACGACACGGCATGGAACGCCCGCAGCAAGAATTGCTTTGGCGGTCCCACCTGTTGCATCTAATTCAAAACCTAAACTGACCATAGTTTTAGCCAGTTCAACCACGCGCACTTTATCGCTATCACGCACTGAAAGTAAAGCCCGGCCGCCTGTTGGGATCATTGTCCCTGCCCCCAACTCCCCTTTCGCAAAGGCTTCTGCAAAAGTTTCACCAACGCCCATCACTTCACCAGTAGAACGCATTTCTGGACCTAACAGTGGGTCAACGCCAGGGAATTTGTTGAATGGGATCACGACTTCTTTGACTGAGAAATATGGTGGAATAATTTCTTTAGTCACGCCTTGTTCGCGCAGTGAACGGCCAGCCATACAACGTGCACCAACTTTGGCAACAGCAACGCCAGTTGCTTTCGAGACAAATGGTACTGTCCGAGCGGCACGTGGGTTCACTTCAATCAGATAAACTTCGTTATCTTTTACTGCAAACTGGGTATTCATCAAGCCAACGACGCCAAGTTCAAGTGCTAATTTTTTCACTTGTTCACGCATCACGTCTTGGATTTCAACCGACAAACTGTGGGGTGGTAATGAACACGCTGAGTCACCAGAGTGGACGCCGGCTTGCTCGATATGCTCCATGATACCGCCGATGATGACTTCGGTACCGTCACAAATCGCATCAATATCCACTTCAATCGCGTCATCTAAGAAGCGATCGAGTAATACAGGAGAATCATTAGAAACACTAACCGCCTCGGTCATATAACGACGTAAATCTTGGTCGTCATACACGATTTCCATCGCGCGTCCGCCTAACACGTAAGAAGGACGAACAACCATTGGGTAACCAATTTCTGGTGCTTTGGCTAAAGCTTCATCTAGGCTGATCACTGTCGCATTCTTAGGCTGTTTTAAACCCAAACGCTCAACGGCTTGTTGGAACCGCTCACGGTCTTCGGCACGGTCGATCGCATCCGGTGAAGTACCAATGATTGGCACACCATTGGCTTCTAATGCCCGAGCCAGTTTCAATGGCGTTTGACCGCCGTATTGCACGATCACACCTTTCGGCTGTTCTTTTTTCACGATTTCTAACACATCTTCAAGCGTGATTGGCTCAAAGTATAAACGGTCAGAAGTATCGTAATCGGTTGATACTGTTTCTGGGTTACAGTTCACCATAATGGTTTCGTACCCATCTTCACGCAACGCCAGCGCTGCATGCACACAGCAATAATCAAACTCAATGCCTTGACCAATGCGGTTAGGACCACCACCGATGATCATGATCTTGTCGCGTGTACTTGGTGCCGCTTCACACTCTTCGTCATAAGTGCTGTACATGTAAGCGGTGTTTGAAGCAAATTCAGCAGCACAGGTATCCACTCGTTTGTAAACTGGATGCAAACCAAAACCGTGACGTTTTTTCCGCACTTCAGCTTCTGCCACACCTAATAAATCGGCTATACGCTTATCAGCGAAGCCTTTGCGTTTCAATACGGCTAAACGCGCATGATCTAAGCCGGCAAAACCAGCGACTTTAATCGCTGCTTCTTCTTTGATGAGATCTTCAATCTGAACCAAGAACCATGGGTCAATATTGGTTAACTTGAAAATTTCTTCCATGCTCATACCGAAACGGAAAGCATCACCGATATACCAAATCCGATGTGACCCCGGCTCACGCAATTCACGAGTGATTTTCTCTTTAGCTTCTGGCGCATGAATATCGATGATTGGATCTAAACCACAAACACCGATTTCTAAACCGCGTAGTGCTTTTTGTAGAGATTCTTGTTGGTTGCGACCAATCGCCATCACTTCGCCGACTGATTTCATCTGGGTGGTTAAACGATCGTTTGCACCGACGAACTTTTCGAAGTTAAAGCGAGGTACTTTGGTCACTACATAGTCGATGCTCGGCTCAAACGACGCAGGTGTTTTGCCACCCGTAATATCGTTAGCCAATTCATCGAGCGTGTAACCTACTGCTAATTTTGCCGCGACTTTGGCGATTGGGAAGCCGGTCGCTTTTGATGCTAAGGCAGATGAACGAGATACACGTGGGTTCATCTCGATAATGACCATGCGACCATCAACTGGGTTAATACCAAATTGCACGTTAGAACCACCTGTTTCAACGCCAATTTCACGCAATACCGCCAAAGAAGCGTTTCGCATGATCTGGTATTCTTTGTCAGTCAGCGTTTGCGCTGGTGCAACTGTGATGGAATCGCCGGTATGGACGCCCATGGCGCCAAAGTTTTCAATCGAACAGACGATGAGTCAGTTGTCGTT
>CAZIPG010000302.1:0-2716 GCA_964540955.1 uncultured Rheinheimera sp. | reverse complement strand
AGTACTGAAGACGTAGGTTTTTCGGACGGGGGTTCAAATCCCCCCAGCTCCACCACAAACTAAAAGGCCACCGCGAGGTGGCCTTTTGCTTTATTCGGTATGAAGAATTTAAAACTCACTGGCTGCCCATCTTTTGCAAAAACTCGAGTCGTTGCTGTTCTTCCTCACTGATTGCAGCCGGTTCATCTGACAATTGGCCGATATCAAATGCTGGGATTAAAAAGTCTGATTGTTTCGAGGCACCGTAGCGCGTGAGATCACCAGGTTTTGACGGCCTTTTTTCAACCACAAAAGCAGTTAAGCGCAGATCGCCCTTGGCTTGCTGTAAAACAGCTTTGAATGCTCTGAGCTCAAATGTCTGCTTTCCCCGGTCCAATCTCTTTTCTTGCACCAACGCTGCCAATGGCTCACCCGTTTGATTCAACAAATGCGCCCGGATCCGATAATCTCCGGCTTCGAGTATGTCCATCTGCAACGGCAACACGAGATCAGCGCCCTCGCCATAACTATCGTCGACAGCCAGGATCCAAGCGACCGGCTGGCTATATTCGATGCCAGTTCTAAGCGTTTGTTGTTCACCTCGGGCATGGAATGTGACGGCAAGTTCTAACTGGCCATCCCAGTTTTTGGCCGGTTTAATTTGAATTAGCCAACGTCCATCTTGCGGCTGCAGGCCTTGTTGCCATAATTGTTGCCCTGTCCATTCATTACGCAAACTCACTGAGACATCATTCAACGTAATGTTGGTGGCAATCAGCTCCGCAGTAATCAGCTCAGGCTGACTAAATCGGTATTTGTCAGGCGCAAGAGAAACAGCGCCACCGCCTTCAAGTGGCAATTGCTGAGGAATAAATTCGGCAGTTTGCGTCATCGCCAGCGTCAACGGCTGCGAATAGGCTGGATAATTCAGCTCTTCGGCATAAGCTTTGGCAACAAACGAAAATTGTTCAGAAAGCGCCACGGTTTGCTCTTCCTTCACCCTGACCGCAGGCGGTGGACTGACGTTTTGAGCCTGAGGGAAATCGGGTGCTTGGGTTGGCGAAGCTGGCACTATCGCCTGTTCCGATGGTGCTGGCGTTGCTTTTATCCACCAATAACAACCTATCGCAAGCGTTAATAATGCTACAACGCCAAACCAATGCACCTTTTTCACTTAGTTTGCAGCCCTATAAACTAAGTTCGACATGCTATTACTACTCGAACCAGACACAACTCGATAGGTTGAACTAAAAATCCACCAACCTCGACTTTCATCATAACTACTAAAACGCATGGAATCATTGTTGAGGAAGGTTGCAGCATTTCTGACAACCGTCACATCACCACGCACTTGATTGGCGATAGTGCCGGCATGGCTATACACAGCGCTCATCAACATTGGAAAATGCTGCGGCATAAGGCTAGAGACACCATATTGGCTAGTTAATTTACCATCAGTTGCAATCGAGCTAGAACAACTATCAAAACCTGCCACAATGGCTGAGCCGCAACTAGAATGTGGGGCTACGACCCCATCATCATTGCCTGGTAAAAATGGACTGGTTGCATTGAGATAGTCTGATTTACTGCCAATAAAGCGCAAGCGGGGCACGCGCGTGGTCGGTGCCGGCGCAAGTTGCCGTGCACTATTCACACGTAAATCATTCAATACCCCAACATTATTGGCATTTGGAATTTCACCTAACCACAGCGATAAGGCGGCGCGTAAAGTTAAATCAACCAGCCCACTGCCTGTTGCGACATTGACTGCTAAATCGGCTAATTCCGAGCCACCGCCTGCCCCAGCAAAATCAAAGGTTGCCACAATGTTTAATGGCGTAAGGCCTGAATTTCTAAGCCATAAAGCTTGGTTATCTAACATATAGCGAGTGACTAAGTCGCCCGTTGAATGGGTCACAACAATACAGCCGTTTTGACATAAACCGCTTCGTGACATTTGTTGCAGCTTTGGCCACATGTAATCAGAGGCAATTTTGCCAGCGATCCGCTCTTGCGATGGCCAATCAATCCGCACATCAGCGCGGGCAGCCCAGTATTCGCTCCAATAGTTTGCACCATTTTGCGTTACGGTTGTGCCGGTGGGTTTATCTGCTAAGTTTTGCGGTTGAAAGCCGTGAACTAGAATGACTGGATAGCCGCCCACTGCCGCCATAGTTGGCAAAGCTGTGCTGGCTGCAATCAGCAGTAGCGCTTTGGTTAAGTTTTTCATCGTTTGCCCTCGTCTAGAATTTTTTATAGTTATGTTCCTTCAGAGCTGGTGACACATTCCCTCGTGAACCGACTGCTTCACCAAGATAGAGCATCAAATTTTCACTGCAACACTGCATTTTGGGTACAAATGTGAATAAAAACCAGCAAAAGCCCTCATTTTGTTTGAATAAAATTTAAACAGCCCTAGTAGTCCGCAGCAAAACCGCTAACTATCTGCCACTTTTTTATAACGCCGTTCCGCCGAAACAAAACTTGTGTTTAAAGTCTTTACTCCAACTTTTTTTCTTTTTAAGCAAAAAAATTGCGCTACTCATTTTTATGCCTATTGATACACTTCTAGCCATCTAGGTTTGATAGATCCTTGAAAATCCGATAAATGTCCCCAATTCATCAGACAAATACTGATTTTGACGTTATGCTAAAAGCGTTCAAGCAACACAGTTTCGATTAACGAGGCGGCTTCCCCATCGATGAGGCCCCGCAGCCGAGGAGACCTTTATGGCCA
>CAZIPG010000301.1:0-2742 GCA_964540955.1 uncultured Rheinheimera sp. | reverse complement strand
CCCGTGAAAATTTGAAGCGCTGAATTATGGCAGTAATGCCAAGCTGTTAGCAAGTGAAATTTCGCGGGAGCCCAAAGGCTCCCGCAAATAGGTCTAGCGGTTGTCGTTGATAATTTTCGGAGTAACGAAAATCAACAATTCTTTTTTCTCTGTTTTGTCGAAGTTACGGCGGAACAACACCCCAGCGTATGGAATATCGCCAAGTACAGGGATCTTCGCTACAGTTTTGGTGGTCTGTTGTTGGTAGATACCACCGAGGACAATGGTTTCACCGTTATCGACTAACACTTGGGTGGTAATCCGTTGAGTATCAATTGCCACTGCGTTCCCTGTTGCCGTAGGTACTACTTTACCTTCAGTATCCTGAGTGACCGTCAAATCTAAGATAATCTTATTGTCAGGTGTTACTTGTGGCGTCACCTCTAAGCTTAACACGGCCTTCTTGAATTCAACTGTAGTTGCACCACTTGAAGCTGACTGAACATAAGGGATCTCGATACCCTGTTCAATACGCGCTTGTTTTTGGTTTGCAGTTGAAATTCTCGGTGAAGCAACAATCTCTGCTTTGTTCTCTTCTTCTAAAGCACTCAGCTCGAGGTCAATCAGCGTACCATCACCTAACTTCGCAATGTGGAAGGCAATTTTACCTGCACCGGTATTTGTGGCGGGCAAGTTTACATTCCAACGTTGGTCAAGTGCAGGAATAGTCCCGTTGGCTAAGGTGTTCGCTGAACCAGCGCTACCACCGATAGCTTTCGTGCCTTGTTGATCATTGAATCCCCAACGTAAACCCATTTCATCAGCCACGCTGTCTTTCACTGTGACCATACGGCTTTCAATCAGAACTTGTTTAACAGGCACATCAAGACGCTCAACTAAGCGGCGCACGTTTTCAATGGCTTTTGCCGTATCTTTTAACAGAATGGTATTGGTCCGTTCATCCACAGAGACCACACCACGTGCTGTCAGTAAAGATGAATCTTTGGTACTCAGTAATTTGGCTAAATCTGCTGCTTTTGCATAGTTCACCGCAATGAATTCAGAATACAAGGCCTCAAGTTCTTCCACTTTTTGCCGTGCTTGTAATTCTTTCGCTTCCCGTTCAGCTAATTCGTCTGTTGGAGCAATCATCAGGATGTTGCCATCCATCCGTTTATCCAAACCGCGGACTTTAAGAACCATATCTAAAGCTTGGTCCCAAGGCGTACCATCCAAACGGAGAGTAATATTACCGGTGACAGAATCGCTGGTGACTAAGTTGAAACCGTTATAGTCAGCAATGATTTGTAATACAGTGCGGACCGGAATGTCTTGGAAGTTTAATGAAATCGCACGGCCTTTATATTCTTTACCACCTTGCATGAAACCTGCAGCTGTTGTGTCTTTTTCGACACTTAAGCTGAAGATGTTATCTAGTTGCTGATAAGTATAAGTAAATGCAGCTGTTGGTTGGATAACCACGCGAGTTAACGCACCTTCTTTGAAAGTTTCAATCCCTTTAACAACAGTTCCGAAATCCATTACATCCAGCTGATACAGCAAATCATCGAGAATATCTGTATTGTGGAATTCAATGAAAATTTTCCCAAGCTCTTCACGAACATCAACTGCTGCGGTATTTTCTTTTAAGAAAATCAGAACTTTACCCTCGCCTTTCTCACCGCGACGGAAATCGATTGCTTGCACACGGTTAATATAGGTTGCAGCAACTTTGGTTGAACTATCAATTGCATCTGCTGAATTGGTGTTTTCACTGATTTGCAGATAGAACACGTTGCCTTTGACGCGAGTCCGATAAAGTTTTAAATGGTTTAAATAAACCGAGGTTTTAAAACCCTCTTGGAAGAATTCTGACCGAGCGTTTTTGACACCTGCTTTGTCGATGGCAACATCTGTCAGTTTCTCTTCAAAGTCTGCGTCAGCAAAAGTTAATTCGATGCGCGAAGGATCGTTGAATACCTGGACAGAGGGTTCTGAGGGCAAATCTTCGTCGAAGATAAACTCAATCTCAGTTTCCCCAGTGTTTAATGGGTTATAACGCACATCGTATAATAACGGAACCGCCATTGCTGGCAATGATGTCAATAACAGGACACTCAGCATCCAGCGAGTTAGCCGCATTGTCTGGTTTGTTTTTTTAATTTTATTATCCATAGTCTTCTCACACACCTTTATTTGCGCTCTGCCGCTGTAGTTTCAGACATCTGCAGCAATGTGGTTCGTTCTTTCCAACAACCAGCACCGTCAGGGATTAGTTCTAGCAATTCAACTTGTTGCGGATCCACGTTAATGACGCGGCCATGAAACAATCCCAAGTAATTATTTTTACTCACCCGATGTAACGACTTATCCGTTGCTTCAATGAGCGCCCAAATATCTGCTTGATCACCTAAAGTACCGCGCATTTTTAAGTTATCAAGTGCGAATCGCTCTAACGGTTCTTTACGACGAGTCGGGTCTGGGCTTAGACAATCCTGCGACTGGCTAAACTTATCTTGGATTGCTTCCGGTTTCGGTTCACTAAATGGGCTTCGAGCATTCGCAGACTGATAGCTAATATGCACGAATGGTTGTGCTTCTGGCAATTTTGGCACACTTGTCGGCGTACTCGCTTTCACTGTGCGCATGAATTGCTGAATCTCACTAATATCATCGTAACATCCAGTCAACACTAGACTCAAACAAATTACAGACCAACGCATACGCATCAAGGATTCTCCTTATAGCGGTAGGTCTTAGCAA
>CAZIPG010000300.1:0-2798 GCA_964540955.1 uncultured Rheinheimera sp. | reverse complement strand
CCCAAATGCAATTAATTGCCATTGATAAAACATTGTATCGTGAGAGACTGCGAAAAATTATCGTAGTCCTAATCGTTTCTTTTTTAGGATTAAGCGTGGGGACCTCATCGCTGTTCATTGAGCTTTTACAACGAGCGCCAGGTGAAAATCTAGACTTGAATGTATTAGGTGTCGGCATCGCCTTCGCGTGCTGCTTTTTTACATTACAACGCTTTAAATCCCATCCGTATTTTTATGAATTCTTTTATGTGCTGCAACTCAAGCACGAGTTAAATTTAATCCAGCGTAAAGTGAAAGCTGTGAAAAAAGCGGCAGCTGCAGACGACATAACGGCGTTAACCATTCTCTTATTTAGCTACCATGGCTCTAAGCAATTGTGGACCTTGGATGACAACGACCTCCACTTGGAACAACTTGAGCAGGATCTGACACTGCTTGAAGTGCAACTGCAGGAAAAGAACTTACATTTAACCGTTGAGCAATACCAACGTAACATGCTCGATAGATTCTGACGCTTCTGATTTTTATCTAAAGTAAAGCAATGAAATCAATAGGCTTTTCAGATTTGAATTGGTTGAGAGCTTCGAAAAAAATATTTTACTTTTTTTTTGATTTACGCTGTGAAAGCGGTCATGAATAGACAATAATCATTTCATAACATTCTCCATAAAAAAAATACGTTGTTAAAGGGTTCTTATTATGACAGTTCAAAATGCACTACTCACTATTCTGGTTGAGAAGATCCGTACTGACACATTAGTACTGCCAAGCTTGCCTGAAGTTGCATTAAAAATCAGGCAATTAGCAGAAGATCCTGATGTAAATTTAAATAAAATGGCTGAAATGATTTCGCATGATCCTGCACTCTCTGCACGCATCATGAAAATTGCGAATAGTGCTTTCGTCGGCCGTGGGATCCATGTAAACACCTTGCACCAAGCAACCACTCGGATCGGTCTGCGTTATATCAAAAACGTGGTGACTGCCATGGCCATGGAACAACTGTTTGTTTCGAAAAGTGCCGTCATCAAACATCAAATGGATAAAGTCTGGGCGCAAACCCTAGAGTTGACCGCTTTTGCTCTGACAGTGATGCAACAGTACAACTCGAACTTTAAATACACTGATGTTAATTTTGACACCATGACGCTTGCGGGCTTATTGCACAATATCGGCGCTTTACCTATTTTGACTGAAGCTGAAAAACAAGCTGAAGTCTTTGCTGACGAGAAAATCATTCATGAAACCATCGCAGCAATTTCAGGCCCAATTTCTATCAATATCATGCGTGCTTGGGGATTTGCTGAAGAGTTAATTCAAGTCGCTGAACACTGGCAAAACTCAGAGTTTGAACCGAAACACCCTTCTTACTTAGATTTTATCCGCATTGCCGCAATCAAGTTAGGGCGCGTTGCTGTGGAAGATAAAGAAATTGCAGTTGCCCCTTATGTTGAATTGGGCCTGATCAAATCGACCCAATTTGAAAGGTCACCTGAATTCGTTGCTTTATTCAACGATATTAAGCATTTATTTGAATAATCATTCCTTAATGCTCAACCAATAAAAAAACCGCCTTAGCGGTTTTTTTATTGGTTCAACTAGTCCAAACCGTTACTCATCTTTAAAACAAAGCATTGTGCAATTCTTTCACAACTGCCGGAGCCTCTGCATCCTCAACTAAGAAGCACAAATTATGGCGGCTAGCACCATGGCAAATCAGTCGCATATTAATCCGCTCAAGCGCTTGGAATAATGAACCAGTGATGCCTCGTGTACTATGCAAATGATTGCCGATGACGGCAACCAGACTCAGTCCTTCTTCCACTGACACTTCAGAGAACTGTTTCAGAGCCGCCAGAGCTGGCTCAATGGCAGTCCCAAAGGCACTCCCTGGTGCATCATCAAGCGTTAATGCCACGGAAATTTCCGAGGTCGTGACTAAATCGACAGAGATTTTATGCTGGCTTAAAATTTCAAAGACTTTGGCCAAAAAACCTGCAGCATGCAGCATGGCCGGGCTTTTCACGGTAATTAAAGTCTGATTTTTGCGAAGTGCAATCGCCCGATAAGACGGTCGTGCATCCACTTCTTTCGAAATCCAAGTCCCGCCGGCAGCAGGTTCACGACTCGAGCCAACAAACACCGGAATATTGCGACGCATGGCTGGTATTAATGTCGCAGGATGCAGAACTTTAGCACCAAAGGTGGCCATTTCCGCTGCTTCATCAAAGCTAATTTCTGGAATACACCGAGCATCCGCAGTTAAACGCGGATCGGTGGTAAAAATGCCGACCACATCGGTCCAAATTTGCACAACTGCAGCGCCCACCGCCTCACCTAAAATGGCAGCACTGTAATCAGAGCCACCCCGACCTAAGGTTGTGGTTTGCCCTTGCGCATCGGCACCGATAAAGCCCTGTGTCACAATTAATTGTTGTTTGAGCAGTGGTAACAAATACTGATCAGTATTGGCCTTAATTTGCTCAATTTGTGGTTCGCCTTTACCAAATTGACTATCAGTGCGCATCACACGACGGACATCGAACTGACTCACGAATGCTCCTCGCTCGGCGAGCACTTGGGCAAATAACACCGAACTTAAGCGTTCGCCAAAAGACTGGATCAAATCTTTGGTGGCGTGATTGAATTCACCAGGTTGACGGATGAGCGTGGTTAGCTCAACCAGCAATTGAGTAATAGCAGCGCCTACCTGCTGCTGATCTTTAAGCTCATTTAACACGGCATAGGTAATACGCTCGACCCCAGCATAACTTTCAAGCCGAGCGGCCACATCCTGC
>CAZIPG010000299.1:0-2808 GCA_964540955.1 uncultured Rheinheimera sp. | reverse complement strand
GTTTGTTAGTTACGCCCATGGTGCGCAAGGGCTCGATCCGCAACAAGCTCGGCTGATCTTTGCAGCTTTTACCGCGGGCATGGTAATTAGTCGTTTGGGGTTTGCTTGGTTGATTCCGGTATTTGGTGCCAAACGGTTGCTGCAAATATTAGCCTTCATGATGCTCAGCGGCGCCGTGTGTTTAAAAATTGGCCAAACAGAACTAACGCTCACCCTAGCTAATTTGTTATTGGGGTTAGGCCTTGGCGGAATTTATCCGCTGTTATTGGCAAGCGCCATGGATTTAGATCCGGACAACGGCCCGGTATTATCTGGATTATCCAATATCGCAGGCTCATTGGGATGCCAAGTTGTGGGCTTAGGCACCGGGCTTTGGGCACAAGCACAAGGCATCGGCACCGCTTTTTGGCTGGTACCGATAGTCGCTTTGTGGCTTTGTTTGTCGGCGTTTGGGTTCAGTCGGTTTATCAAACCAGCCAGCCAAACGGGTGCGGGTTAGTCGAAAACCCAAGGGCAGATAATATCTTTGTACTTTTTATCTTTGCGGTTGGCGGCGGCACATTCAACACTTTTACCACCACAGCTTTTCAGGCCAGTTTTGCCAATCACACAGGTGGTTGCCATGCCACCACAAGCCACAGCACCAGATTCTGTCGTGGTGCAGTAGTTGGCCAAGCCACCACAAGCTGCGGCTGATTTAGTGGTTTCACAGTAAGAGGCGCTCGCGCCACAGGCAACTTCGCCAGTTTTGGATTTATGACAGTAAATTGCTTCATCACCGCAAGCGACGGCGCCATTGGGCGCTTCACGGCAATAGGTCGCCTTGCCGCCGCAAGCCACTGCAGTTTTATCCACCAAACAGTCTGTGGCATTTTCCGTACAAAATGGCTTACCGGTATGGGCAATTCGACATTCCTCGACTTTCGGCGTCGGAATTAATGTTTTTTGGTCATCAATACTTTGCATCGCTTGTGCAGCGTTCAAACCAGTGAACAAATAAACGAGCAACAGGGTTACAAACGATTTCATCTTGGCTCCTCAGTCCCCCATGTTTGGGAGAGATTGATGTGTTGGCGCTATGATACGGAATCAAACTGTATAAGCAATGGCAGTGAGATATTTATGCGCTGGCGAGAGAGAGTTTGTTGGCAGGCTCAGGTGTTTTGTTAGATTAGGTATGTTGTTAATTCATTGAATCGCTGAATCAGGCAGTCGCAAAATGCGGCCCACCACAATTCAAAAAAGAGGCTGGCCGCGGTTGCAACACATGAGTTTTGAGTCTGGTTGTAAAAGGGTTAAAGTTAAGCCAAAGACTGGCTGTTCGGGGTTAGTTGTTGACGGTGGTATATAAGATGCAAAAGCATGAAAGATTAAGAGTTAATGGATCTGGGGATTACGAATTCTCAGTTCACTCGGAATTTATCGAAGAGGATATTGAGTTTATTCAAAAAAATTGCATTAAAACAATTATTTTAGATAATTCGCATGCTTTTACTGAATCATCACTAGACCGATTAAATATTTTGGACATAGATAGGCTTATTATACACCCTAGAACTCTGAAATCATTTGATTATTCAGGGTTAAAGTGTTTCAAGCACCTAAGGTTCCTAATAATCCAAAATGATAGGCCAGACAGCATTGATGTATCAGAAAATCTGGAACTTGAATATTTGCTAGTGGCGAATGGAACAAAGCTTGAAGGCCTAGAAAAATTAAGAAAATTGGAATCTTTAGTAATAACTAAACCAAAAATAAAGCATCTTTCAAGTGAGTTATTCAAAAGTTTGACAAGTTTGACACATTTAACACTAAACTGCACATCGCTTGAAGCTGGTTTTTCATTTCTTGAATACACCAATATAAAATCACTTAAATTATTCAGAGTGAAAAATATAGACTTTACAAAAATAGATGAATTAGAACTAAATTATATAGAGTTGGAGCAATGCAAAGACGCCATTAATAAAAGTCATTTGTACCAGTTAAAGTCTCTGGAGATCTTGAAAATAATCGATTCTTTTAATATTCAATCTTCAAAAGATTTAGAAAATCTAAGTGAACTAAAAATTTTAGTGGTTTTAGGTAAATCTTTTTTTGAAGATGGCGATTTATCCTCATTGAAATATAAATTAAAACATTTTGGCTTTGATAACAAAAAGCACTATTCAATAAAATTTGAGGATTTCAAATTGAACTTCTTGAGGTAAAGTAAACGCCACACCAACGCCACATTCCCCGGGTAGCTCAACCATACCCTGTTTGTATCGTAAACTTAACAACAAGCACACCTTGCAGCATGGCTGACGTCTTGATCAATACGGCAGCAGTTTAGCTAATAATTCTGGTGTGTAGGCTGTCATCAGTTTTTTAAACCTAACTAAATGCGGCCCACCACAATTCAAAAAAGAGGCTGGCCGCGGTTACTCTAGATAAGCCAAAATCAGAGCACCTGAGCAAAAAGGTCTGTTGGCGCTCCGGCTTTTGTTTGAATTACATGAATTGTTCCAGCAACTCACCTGCCAAGGCGTAGTTTGCTGCGACCGCGTCTTTTAACATGGCGAGCCCTTGTTCTTGTTTCCCTTCAAGCATGAAACGAGTACCAACCCAAGCCATGGCTTCACCGTCTTTGATTGAAAGCAGATAATCTTCCCACTGTTGATCGTAAGCTGCCATCACCCGTTGTGCTTCTAAACTGCCATTTTTGGCGGCGCGTTCCAGCCAAAACATCCCCGATAAAGATTCAGGGGCTTTGACGTGAGCATGGACCCAAAGCTGTTTATCCTCAACACGGACACTTCTGGCAAT
>CAZIPG010000298.1:0-2826 GCA_964540955.1 uncultured Rheinheimera sp. | reverse complement strand
GCCTGCAGCTTTTAAGGCTGCCTCGCCCGCAAAGTATTCTTTGTGGTCGTCTCCAATGTCAGAGCCTGACATATTTTGGTGTTTGACACAGGCGATCCCTTGACGGATCTCCTTGCGCTGCACCCCTTCAACATAGCCAAGCATGCCCGCTGCGCCGAAGTATTCTTTGGCCAAGTTATCAGTCGACAAGGCCGCAGTGTGATAGGTTGGTAACGTGATCAGGTGGTGGAAAATCCCGGCACGTTTAGCCGCATCCGCTTGGAAAGTCCGGATACGATTATCCGCTTCTAAGCCCAATTCAGAAGTATCGTAATCTGCACTCATCAACTTAGCGCGGTCGTATGCCGATACATCTTTACCCTCAGCGTGCCATGCATCAAATACTTGCTGACGGAAGTTCAGGGTCCAGTTGAATGATGGGCTATTGTTGTAAACTAACTTAGCGTTTGGAACCACTTCACGGATCCTATCGACCATCTCAGCAATTTGGCCAACGTGTGGTTTTTCAGTTTCAATCCACAGTAAATCAGCACCATGTTGCAGGGAAGTAATACAATCCAGTACCACGCGGTCAACACCAGAGCCTTGCTTAAATTGGAACAAACCACTTTGCAGACGCTTCGGTTTTAACAATTTGCCGTTGGCTTTCACTACCACATCGCCGTTCTGAATGTCATCGGCAGATTGAATATAATCACCATCTAAGAAGCTGTTGTATAAATCACCCAAATCACCTGGTTCATTGGTCACAGCAATTTGTTTGGTTAATCCTGCACCTAATGAGTCGGTGCGGGCAACAATAATGCCATTCTCGATACCCAACTCTAAGAATGCGTAACGGACTGCGTTAATTTTTGCTAAGAAATCAGCATGTGGCACTGTCACTTTACCGTCTTGGTGACCACACTGCTTTTCATCAGAAACTTGGTTTTCGATTTGGATCGCACAAGCACCCGCTTCAATCATCTTCTTCGCTAATAAATAGGTCGCTTCGGCATTACCAAAGCCGGCATCGATATCAGCAATGATTGGCACTACATGGGTCTCAAAATTATCAATCTTGGCTTGTACCGCCGCAGCTTTAGCCTGGTCATCTGCTGCACGTGCTGCATCTAATTCACGGAACAAACCACCTAACTCACGGGCATCAGCTTGGCGTAAGAAGGTATATAACTCTTCAATCAGTGCAGGCACTGCGGTTTTCTCGTGCATTGATTGGTCAGGTTGTGGGCCAAACTCTGAGCGTAAAGCAGCAATCATCCAGCCTGACAGATATAAATAACGACGCTTGGTGCTGCCAAAATGCTTTTTGATTGAAATCAGTTTTTGTTGGCCGATAAAACCGTGCCAGCAGCCCAATGATTGAGTGTATTGGCTTGAGTCTTCATCATAAGCGGCCATGTCGGCACGCATGATGTCTGCAGTATATTGAGCAATCTGTAAGCCGGTTTTAAATCTGTTTTGTAACTGCATGCGGGCAGCATACTCAGCACTGATCGCATTCCAAGCTGGCCCCTGCGCCTTCACGGTTTGTTCTAAACTTTTAATGGTCTGTTGGTAAGCTGACATTGGCTGCATCCTCGTAGTTAGCATCTTTCGAACTTGAATAAGTAAGTTCAGTGTTACTTGCATCACAATCTGACTGTGTTGCTGTTGCTATTCACTATAGGGATCAAAAATGCAATTCATATAGTTGATTTTTATGATGGCCATCATTCATTATATGAATATATAAATCGGGGCAAAATTGAGGCAGCTATATGAATGTCAGCAAGATGGATTTAAATTTACTGGTATACCTTGATGTTTTGCTGCGAGAGAAAAATGTGACACGCGCAGCGAACCGACTCAATATTACTCAGCCTGCCATGAGTAATGGCCTCAAACGCTTACGTGATCTACTGAATGACCCAATTTTAGTTCGTACTTCCGATGGCATGGTGCCAACCGAACGAGCAAAAGAATTAGCCCCTGTGGTGCGAGGTATTTTGCTAACCCTCGAAGAAACACTGCAACCGAATAAAGATTTTGAACCTGAACATAGCCATCGTGTCTTTCGGATCATGGCCAGTGACTATGCCGCATCGACGCTGATCCCTGCCCTGCTCAAACGCTTGCGGGCAGAGGCTCCGACGACGTCGCTCGATATCATGACGCCCAGTGATGTGACTTTCCATGATGTGGAAAATGGCAAAGTAGATATGGCTATCAACCGTTTTGACCAACTGCCGCAATCCTTCCATCAAAAAACCATCTGGCGTGACAGTTTTGCGTGTCTTGTCCATAAACAAAACCCTATCCACAATCATTTTAATTTGGATACTTATCTGAAAGCCCAACATATCTGGGTTTCAAAAACTGGCTTCGGGGTGGGTGTAGGCATGGACCCTGCTGATGTCCAAAAGCTCGGTTGGGTAGACGAAGCGCTCGCCAAGTTTGGTAAACAACGCAATATCAGTGTTTTTACGCGGAATTACCATGTCGCTATGCATTTAGCTGTGGAGACCGACTTAATTGCCACGCTGCCACTTCGTGCTGCACAGCTGTATAAAAATGACCCAACGATGGAAATTTTGGATCCGCCATTTCCAATACCTTCAATTGAATTGAAAATGATTTGGAGCCCTTTGTTACATCAAGATGCAAGTCATATCTGGTTGCGGCGGATGATTGTCGAAATCGCGGATGAACTGACCCACTAGGCAGTTTTATCAGGAATTAAACCAGGAAATAAAAAAAGAGGGGCGGTTGGGAGCCCCTCTTTCCATAGGTTTACACTAAAAGCTCATAGGCAGGCAGGGTTAGGAATTCCACCAACTCATCAGC
>CAZIPG010000297.1:0-2837 GCA_964540955.1 uncultured Rheinheimera sp. | reverse complement strand
GGTCGAAGGCTTTTGCCAAATACATGGCATTCACCAACAGTCGGCCTGTGCCGACAAAATAACCTCGTAATACTGGATTGTCCGTCATTGCAATCACTCGCCCTTTGCCTTGGTTGTGCGCCAACAAAGCTGCTGCTTGGCGAATTTCCTCGACATACTCTGGCGAGGTAAAGCCTGCGAGCTGAGGCTTGTCTTGATATCGTCCGACAGTGACATAAGCGGATTGGCTGGGTTGTAATAACATCACGTCATTTTTGAAAACGGGCAACTGCGCCCTTGGTAAGCCAAATGTGAGTGGATGCGTTAAATCAAATTGCGCTCCATAAATTGCGCCAGCAATGCGCTTTTTACCGGCATTTTTTTCTTTGTCCGCATACGATGAAGTATCGACTGGGATAAGCGCTGCCAATTCACTGCTGCGTTTGGCTTTGGCTTGCAAAATGCCTTGTTCAGATAGCCATAGTGCGGCTGATTTTTGTCCCCAAACCACCCCACCGGCTGTCACCCAAGCTTTTAACGCTTGAATTTCTTTGTCTTGCCAGCCGCTGTAATTGCCGTCTGGCAACACGATATGGCTATAACGCGACAGATCAATGCGGGCAAAGCGTTGGGGCTCGATTAAGCTTGGCGAAATCCCCGCTAAACGCTCTAAACTAAACCAAAGCTCGCCCGCTTCGGTCGAATTAATCCCAGGCCCTGCAAGCAACAGCACGCGGGGCAGAGTCACTGGCACCATAGTGCGACTCCCTAAATCACTGCCGGTCGGTGTCAGCCCCGTGGTAATTGCCTGCAGTGGCAAGCCAAATTGCTGCTGCACTGCCAATAAGGTGTCAAACCAACCTTGCGATTGTAAACCTGCCGGGATCACCATAGTGCCTGCTGCAAATTCAGTCACACCCTCAGCAGTCACAGCACTAAAAGGTTGCACTGCAGAGCGGATTTGGATGCCTTTTTGCAACAAAGCGGCCAGCATCACAGGCGCTTGTTGATCATGCCATTTCAGGGCATAAGCATAGGCTCCAGCTTGCGGTGTTTGGCTTGCTTTGGCATCGGTGTTTGCTTGCCACGGCTTCGCTGCGATTGCATTGGGTGTATGCCGTAATTGGCTAAAGTTCAAGTTATAGCCATACGGCAAAGTCCACGCCGACACATCATAAAAGGTGTTATCACGGAAATTCGTTGCAGTGCTAAATGCGGCCTTGATCAAACGATATTGCCGTTGTTTCAAAGGAATAAAATAACTGCTGCCTTGTTTGAACACTTGGCCTTGCTGGGACAAATCAGCAGTTAATTGATAGGCCTTGATGTCATGCTGCGCCAATAAATGCAAGAACGCGAACATTCTGCTGGCATCTTGCTCCTCACTCACGACGAAGCCTTGCACCGGATCGCTTTTGGCTTCTTGCTGTGCGGCTCGGAAAAAGTTGGCTTGCTGTTGCTGCAGCTCGGTTTTGTGAGCAATGGCACCCGCCAACGTTGAGCGTGACATCAGCACTTGCTGATCTATGGTGGTTTTGAACGCTAAAGGACCATTGATAGTGTCTTGTAAATGGCCGCGACTACTGGCTTGTTCAAATAAAATTCCGACCGAACCTTGCACATCAGGATAGGTTGACCCTTTGCCTACATAAAAATCATCGAAGGCTTCTTCGGTAAAATACAACGCCTGTTGCTGATCCATCGCTTTAGCGTGGAAAGTGGCAATTTTGGCAGTGAGGTCAAAAATATGGCTCGGCGTATTTGGGTTGTTGCGACTTGGAATACCGGGTTGAAAGAAGTAAGTGCTGTCCGGTCCCATCTCGTGGAAATCAGCCACCACTTGCGGCAACCATTTTTGGAATTGCTGGATGCGAGCGCGACTCTCAGGATGCTGGAGCGGTAACCAATCCCGATTTAGATCAAACCAATAATGATTAGGACGGCCGTTGGGCCAAGGTTCCACATGTTCACGATGCTGCGGATCTGCAACTGCTTGGGTACCTTGATGCATATTCGCCCAAGTCGCAAAGCGGTCATGCCCATCTGGATTGAGGCTCGGTTGCAGCAAAATGATAGCATTTTCTAGGGTTTGCTTGGCACTGTCAGTTTGCTGAGCAACCAGCTCATAAGCATATGCTAAGGCCGCATTCGGACCGCTGGATTCATTGCCATGGACGCCATATCCCATCCAGATAATTAACGGCAATGAAGGATCAGGTTCAGCCTCTCCGCGAGCAATCGCCAAATGTCGCTCACGAATTTGCGCTAAATTGGCCAAATTTCGCTCGTTGGCAATCACCAGTTGCAATAAAGGTCGTTGCTGATGGGTACGACCAATCACTTCTAAATGGGTGATTGTTGGCGCACTCTTGGCTAATTCTTTGAAATAACTTTCGATCTGGTCATGTCGCACATGCCATTCCCCCAGTTCAAAACCAAGGACAGCAGCAGGTTTAGGCACTTCGCTGTTAGCGAGCAACGCTTGACTGCTGAATGCCAGCAGGCCCATTGTGCATAGATTGATCAAAAATTTTGGCAGTCGCGACATGATGTTCTCCGTGTTTTGGCCCGGTTACCTTAACAATAAATGCTTTGATGACTCAAGCGGGGTTGGCAAGGCGCTGTTGCGGGGGTATCATAGCAATTAACCTAGTAATTTAGTCAGGTACTACCGATGATTTATATTTCTGAAGCCGCCCAAGCGCATTTTGTGAAACTGTTAGAAAAACAAGCTGCTGGTACCAACATCCGTGTGTTCGTTGTCAATCCAGGCACGGCTTCCGCGGAGTGTGGCGTGTCTTATTGCCCAGTGGATGCGGTAGAAGCCAGCGATTTACGAGTGCCTTTCTCAGGTTTTG
>CAZIPG010000296.1:0-2863 GCA_964540955.1 uncultured Rheinheimera sp. | reverse complement strand
GGTCACTGGTTCGAGCCCAGTACCATCCACCATATCCTTAAAAACTCAACGCTTTACCTAAATTTCCACCATTATTATCGCGCCCCTATTCTATCCCAAGACTAATCTGCTAACATTCGTTCAGGTCGTAAAACTTCAGTGCTCTCAGATAGAGTGATCATGCACTGAATCGAAACATTCATGGTTTAAGTATTGGCAGAACAACCAGTTAGCCGGGACGTTAAGATCCTCATTATCGACGAGCAACCCCTCGCGCAAAACTACCTTAGATTTGCGCTAGAAAAGCTCGGCTATAGCCAAGTGCAATTCACGGAGCGTGCGCAAATCGCGCTCAACTGGTGTAAAGAAACCCAATATGACCTGATCGTCTGCGCCTTTAATCTACACACAGGCAAAGATGGCTACCAATTTTATGAAGAAATTAAGGTCCGCCGCATTCAAGGCTATAGCACCGGCTTTATCTTCATTAGCGCCGAAACCGATCCTTCGCTGGTCTACAGCATGGTGGAGTTACAACCGGATGAGTTTCTAGCCAAACCCTACACCATGCGGGATCTGCAACTTCGTATCGAGCGTGTGCTTAAACGCAAACAACTACTGCGGCCTATTCACGCTTGGATGGATGTAGGGCGCGCAGATAAAGCTCTACAACAACTCGATACGATGCTGAGCCAAGGCGAATATCCGAAGTTGGTGCCATTACTCCTCAGAACAAAAGGCGATTTATTACTCGAAATCGGTGATATCAACAAGGCTCTGGGATTTTTCCAATCCGTGCTGGCTGTGCAAAAATTTGGTTGGGCACAAATTGGCGAAGTACGTTGTTTATTAGCGCAAAATAATTTCCGCCAAGCTGAGCTGCAATTAGCCCAACTTGAACTCAAAGCCGATACCCGATTATTTGCTTTGGACCAAAAGGCCGAATTGGAATTTCACCGTAAAAGTTTTGAAGAAGCCCAGCAAAGCCTGCAACAGGCCACAGCACTGGCACCTCGC
Source organism: uncultured Rheinheimera sp. (assembly GCA_964540955.1). Classification (GTDB taxonomy): domain Bacteria; phylum Pseudomonadota; class Gammaproteobacteria; order Enterobacterales; family Alteromonadaceae; genus Pararheinheimera. The sequence goes on along the minus strand of CAZIPG010000296.1, from coordinate 1,867 downwards.
AATCTTTACCGACAACAAAAGTTGATGAATCTCTCGCGCCTGAACCACGATTACGAACGACAGTATCGGACTGCGCGGGATATGGTCAGATTTGCTCGTTACTCTGTATTTGAACAGCCTGACTTATATCTCAATCTGGCGCGAGCTTGTATCGATTATGCCGCCAGCATGGATGAAGACGGCGAAACCAATAAACTCAGTAAACAGGCCACTGATGCCTTGGCAAATTTACGCAGTAATTTCCCTGATGCGGAAACATTAGACCAACAAGCGGTGATCCAAGCACGGTTGTACTATCTCCGAGATCAAAAAGAAAAAGCTGCGCAATTGCTAGAAAAGATGGGCTCTGTCCCTGCCCAAATCACTGGCGTAGAGGATGCGCTTGACCGCGCTAAAGCCTTCCATGAGATTGGCATGACTCAGGTGTCCAAAGCTTGGTTTGACAAAATTGCCGCTCACTGTGAAGAGCAACAAACCGATGCTTTTTTGAAAAGCTATTTGCAGCAAGAAAAAGCAGAGAGGTCTGAACTTGGTGTTCCCCCCCGAGAGCTCAACAATATTGCCGTTATGCACTACCAACATGGCAATCATCAAGCCGCGTTATTGGCATTTCAGCAGGCCTTCAAACTGCTACCGAAAAACCCAGGTATTGCTCTCAACTTATTGCAAAGTTTATTAACCGCCACCTTAGGTGCTATCGATCCAGTACAGCGGAAAAAATTAATCAAAGCAACGCTGAAAACCATCCAACAAGGCAAGTTATATCCTGAACAACAACGGCGATTTGACCAGCTGAAACTGAAACATCCGACAGAGTTTCGTTAAGCTCGTATGATTCTTTCAGCTGAACCGATTCGTGCTGCTGAACCTACTCGACTTTGCTGACTGGCGTCGTGGCGCTAGTCTTGGCTTGCTCCTTCGCCTCGGGCCATTCACTGAAAATAAGCCGCAATTGTTGGCTTCTCAGCACATACCAAGCTGCCAAAATTAATAGGATAGGCGCGAGTAATAACCAAGGCGCTCTCACAGAAACATAAGGGGGTAAATGGTTGAGGGTCCAATACAAATCCACGCTGATATTAAGCAATAACAACCAGCGACTTTGCCGCCACAGCCAAAACCAAAATCGAGCAGCTCGCCCGCGGCGTAGCTTTCGATCATAGGGGACACGCTGACTGAGTGTGGCTAAAATCATCACTGCAGGTGCAGCTATCAATAACGCGCGCAAAAAATCGGCCGTGACTGGATACAACCACGCCAAAAGCTGACGCTGATCGGCCGGCATGGCTAACGTGATCACCCAAACCAGGTAAGGTCGGAGTAATAGAATTAACAACCAGTACAATCTTAATGGCACGCGATACATGCCATCTTGGTCTAAATGAGGTAAATCACGCATCAAGCTAATTACATCCTATCAGCCATTTCTGGCGCTTAACCTCATTCACTGCCACTGAGATGTTCAGCAAACAAAGCAAGCATCTGCTGCTCATTCCAAATTGCTACACCCAACTCTTCTGCTTTTGCTAACTTGGAACCAGCGTTATCCCCAGCGATCACCGCATGAGTTTTTGCCGAGACAGACCCCGACACTTTAGCGCCCAACTGTTGCAATTTTTCTTTGGCCTCATCACGCCCCATCGTTTGTAACGTCCCAGTGAGGACCAACGTTTGACCAGCCAGTGGCTGAGCACTAACAACTTTAGCACTGAGCTCGGGCCATCCAATGCCTGCTGCAATCAAGGCATCGATGACCTGTTGTTGATGTTCATCGGCAAAGAAGTGCAATAAGCGTCCCGCGACCACCGTACCCACATCGGGCACAGCCAATAATTGCTCTAAACTTGCAGAACGTAACGCTGCTAGG
>CAZIPG010000295.1:0-2864 GCA_964540955.1 uncultured Rheinheimera sp. | reverse complement strand
AGCACATGTTGTTTGGCGCTGTTGCTGCCAGTAAAGATCCAGTCGCCCCCAAAGGCTGCGTTCTTGTTCAAGGGGCTTTAGCATGCAGTGATAGTGCGAATACAGTGAAACAAGCACTGATTGCCAAACGACAGGCAGGTAATTTGCAGTTAATTGCGCGCTTTGAACAAGCAAAGACCGATGGCGATTTGTCTGCAGACGCAGATCCTGTCGCACTTGCCACCTATTTATCAACGGTATTGCAAGGGATGTCCATCCAAGCAGCAAGCGGTGTTGATTCTGCTCTCCTTGAAAAAATAGCGAAAACCGCGCTGCAAGTTTTTGCGAAATAAACCAAAAGAGATGCTGATGCGTAAATACTTCAAATGAATGTTTACGTGAGGCTTTATGCAACCTATCTGTTTGATTACTGGCGCTAGTTCGGGGCTCGGCAAGGCATTAGCAATTTATTATGCGGAGTTAGGTTGGCAAGTTTTAGCAATTGCCCGCAACCAACAGCGTCTGGACGAACTACACCAGCTGCACTCAAACATTCTTCCGTTTGCTGCTGATGTGACCGACGTAGCTGCGGTGTCGGCATTATTTCAGCGCATTCACCAAACTTGCTCCCATATTGATGTAGCTATTCTCAATGCCGGAACCTGTGAATATGTCGACTTCAACAACTGGTCTGCAGGGTTGTTTCAGCGCACCTTTGCTTTAAACTTCCATGCTGTCGTTGATATGGTGCCTCAGTTGCTGCCGCTGTTGCAGCAAAGTCCAAAACCGACACTCGCGATAGTCAGTAGCCTCGCGCATTATTTTCCTTTCACCCGCAGTGAAGCTTATGGCGCCAGCAAAGCCGCACTGACGTATTTCACCGATAGCTTACGAGTTGATTTGGCGGACACCGCCATCCAAGTGAGCTTAATTGAACCAGGTTTTGTTGATACGCCGCTGACGGCAGCCAATGATTTCAAAATGCCATTTTTACTCAGTGCAGAGGATGCAGCCGCGAGAATAGGGAAATCCATCGCTGCAGGGGAGCTGCGTTGCCGCTTTCCAAAGCGTTTAGTGAGCAGTTTATTGCTGTTAAATTGCTTACCTTACACTTGGCGTCAACGAGTGGCCGCAAGGATGAGGAATCAATGAACTCAACAGTGTTTGGTTTGGTAGCTTTCAAATTAGGTTGGTTCTCGTTGGTATTATGGCCACAGTGGAGTCAATGGATTGTCATGGTGGCATTATTGGTTTTGCTGGTGAAAATGCCTTTGGCGAAACGGCTTAGTTGGCTTCTGTTAGTGGGTGTTGGCATTGCCTTGGATATCATCCTCCTACAATCAGGTTTTATTAGTGCGGATGCACAGTTTGCGATCCCACTTTGGTTAGCCGTGATGTGGGGTTGGTTCGTCTGGGCTTGGTTAGGTTTTTTTCAAGCGTTTTTTTCGAAGTCTTGGCAAATCTTACTGTTTTGTGCTGTTGGTGGACCACTTGCTTATCAAGGCGGCGCCGCACTCAGCGATGCCATGCAAGTCAGTACCAATCTTTCTTTTCTAGCATTACACGCAGTTGCATGGCTGATTTGGGGGGCGATCACTCTACTCTTGCAACAGTGGCAAAGTCGTCAGCGGGGGCACTATGTCAATTAAAAATCTTGTTTGTATTAGCTTTATTGGTTGGCACAGTTTGGTTTTTGCTGGTGAGGCAAATACTCTCGGGTTTACAGACAACAGCGCTGCAAGCATCAGCGTTGAAAACAGCTCGGCTTTAACAGCCGAGGCTAATCAGTTGCCGAGTCAAACCGCGGCTCCAGCCAATCAAACTCGGACGTTATTGCAATTACCAGTTGTTGGTACGGGCAAGTTTACTTATTTGTTTTGGCACATCTACAATGCCAAGTTAATGACGCAAACGGGGCAATTTATTGATTATCAAGCGAGCAGTCCCATGGTTCTTTCACTGACTTACCAACGCGATATCAGCATGATTGACTTTGTGGATGCCACTTTGGATCAGTGGCAGCACATCCACGGCAAGGTAGAACCTCGGCATCAGCAATGGGCAGAACTCCTCAAGAACATCTGGCAGGATGTTAAACAGGGGGACACTTTGAGTTGCCAACGCCTGAATAATAGTCAAGTCGAGTTTTATTTAAACGGGCAGTTTATTGGTGAGATTAAAGATAGCCAATTTGCTGATGAGTTCTTGGATATTTGGTTATCAGAAAAAACTTCAGCGCCTGAACTTCGCCGGCAATTGCTGAAATGAGGCCACCAGCAAAAAGCTGACTAACGGCCAAAAGCTGATTGGTGCAATTGAATGTTCAGCAAAAATAAACACAAAACAGATACAGGCAATCCATATCTGCTTTGCTTGATTGACATTACTATTTAGCGTTTTTCAATGTATTGAATCAGCTTGGTAGCTATTTCAGTATTGTCTTGAAAGCCTGCGAATGCTTGGCGTTGTTTGCCCCATGCCAACACTGGCACGTCGATCGCCGTGTGTGCGCCGCTTGTCCAGCCAGTTTTCGAGTGATGGTCGATTTGCTGTTTGATTTCTTTGGCCAGAGGAGCCATTAAATCGGCTTCAGCTTCTAATCGATCTTCTGCTGCGGACAGATCAATCTTAGCCATATCCGCCTTCACTTGGGCAATCTTCTGAGTCAATGTTGTTAATTCTTCGGCGCTTGCTTTGAGGCCAGTTTGCTTTGTCCATACCGATGCAAGGTTGGCGGCGGGCGTATTGACGAGCGTTTTGGCTAACACTGGTGCAGTATTTTTCACTTTTTTAATGACGTCACGGTTCCAAGCATAAACGCCTTCAGCTCCTAAGGATAATCCGCCAGTTTCATGATCGGCAGTAATCACCAATAAGGTATCAGG
>CAZIPG010000294.1:0-2932 GCA_964540955.1 uncultured Rheinheimera sp. | reverse complement strand
ACCTGAACCACTGCATACCTCAAGCACGACAAACCATGAACGCTCTAACCCTTGGCTACTCCACACCATACCTGAACCACAACACACCTTACCCAATACACACTGTGACCAAGACATATCGAATGACCACGAGCTTGCGAGCTGCCCTCTCCCCGACTGAGTGCGCGGGCTTCTCGCTACACCTCTTGCAATGCTTTTAACGCTTTTGAATGAAATTCGCGATGTTTCATAATCAGCAAGACGATGACAGTCGCCAACATAAATAACCGGGCATCGATAAACCAAGCGAGCGTTGCCAATGAAAAATAAATCGCTCGTAGGCCATAGTTGAAGGAGTGCGCCGCTTGGTCAATCACCTTGGCTGCACGGTTGGCATAAAGCATTAATTCGGCTTCAGACAGGCCACGACCATCGGGTGCTGCGCCGATTAACACACCACCAAAGCCATATTGTCGCAACGACCAGGTAAACTGAAAAAAGGTAAACACATAGATTAAGCCCAAAAACAGTAACTTAAATTGCAACAAACCGTCGACATGAGTCAGCCAAGGCAGCACTTGTTTCATCACGATAGCAATCTTGTCACTGGAGGCAATTGCGGTGAGTAAGCCAGCTAAGATCAGCATTGAACTGGAAGCAAAAAAACTGACATTTCGCTCTAAAGTTGAAATGAGTGCGACATCGGCCATTTTGTTGTCGCGCGTGAGCATTTGCCGCATCCAGTCGGTCCGCTTTCTGCGTAACTCAAATGACAGACAGCTCACCACTCGCGCCCGTCTTTTCGCGAAAATGGTGTAACCAATCCACAGTGACAAAAACCAAATCACCGCGATTAAATCCCACAGCAAAAAACCATACCAACTCACCACGACATCCTCACAGCCCCTAAACTAAAGGCAATTCAAAGTAAAAACACGCGCCTTGCGGCTGATTGGCCCGATAGCCAATAAAGCCGCCCATCCGTTCAATCAGCTCTTTCGAAATAGCCAAACCTAAACCTGTGCCACCCATAGCACGACTATCAGAGCTGTCCGCTTGCGAAAATTTTTCAAATAACCGTTGTTCAAATTCCGAGGGCACTCCGGGCCCCACATCGCAGATACTCACCCGTACGCGATTGCCATTGACTTCCGCTCGCAACTCCACCGCGCTGCCAACCGGTGAAAAACGTACCGCATTCACCAGAAGATTCGCCAACACTTGTTGCAGGCGATTACTATCGACGTTCACTTGCGCATGAAATGGATTTGGCAACAACGCATCAATTTCAACACCAAACTGGCTGGCCAACGGCAGATGACGTTGCATGGCTTGTAATAAAATCGGTTGCAATTGCGTAGGGTTACAAAGCAGTTGCATTTTACCGGCGACTAATTTTTCAATATCCAGTAAGTCATTGATTAAATTATTCAATTGCTGACTACTTTGCAAAGCAATATCCAGCATTTGTTGCTGTTTGGGTTCGAACTTGCCGAGTGTTCCTGCAGCCAACAACCCCAAAGCTCCACTGATCGCAGTTAATGGCGTTCTGAGTTCATGACTTACCGTCGAGACAAATTCATCCTTCATGCGTTCATGCTGCCGCCTTTGCGTAATATCCCGCATCAGTAACAACAACATGGTGCGGTCAGCCAACTGCAAGTGCGATTGCACCAGCTCAACCGTAAGAATTTGGCCGCTTTGCGTCAGAACTTGAACTTCGCTACTGCCATCTTTTGCCACCAAAGGCTGCCCTTGCGGAAACAATAACTCACAAGACAGCCCCTGCAACTCATCGTTGTCGTACCCCAATAAGCGTTTTGCCGCAGGATTAATTTTATCGATGCGACAGCTTGGGTCGAGCACCACCAAGGCATCCGCGACATGCGAAATCACGGTACGATAATATGCTTCACTTTCCTGCAATGCCTCCATCGCCTGGGCAGACCGTTGATTGGCCCGCAATACAGCCGCCACGAACAACACAATAATTGCGGCAAAAGTTGCACCCACCAAGCGAATGGGCCACAGTAAATGCTCATCTGAATGCAGCGGCGCTGCGGCCAATTGCCACTGCACGCCAGCAATACTGAGTTCTTGGTTTAAAATATCTTGTTTAAATAACTGTTCATCGCCAACTAAAGCACTGCCCCAGTGATCACCCTGCCACTGCCGAATACTCACGCGGAACTCATCTTCTTTTGCCTGCTGCGATAACAACTGCCAAATTGAATCTAAATCGAGCACCGTACTGACGATGCCCCAGTAGTTGCCATCGTCCAAAAACACAGGAATACGATGGATCATGCCCTCGCCGCCTTGGGTCAGTTTGACTGGGCCGACTAATGCAGCTTCGCGCCGCGCAATTAACGCTTCGATTTGCGGCCATTGATTGGCCAGATCGGGGTAATAAACGCCAAGCGCTTTTTCATTGCCTTCAAGCGGGAATAAGTCGCTGATCCGATTGCCAGGCGCCACACCGATATTGCGAATGTGTTGGCCTTGCCTCACTAAATTCGGCAGCAATTGATGAAAGACTTCAGGGGCAACCTCGCCATTGCTGGCTTGAATATAGGCCACAAGCCCATTGCTCAAATGCAAAGTTGCATTGACTTCAGATTCCATGCGCGCGCGAAGTTGGCCGACAGCAACCGACACTTGGCGCTGACTCATCAAGTTTTGCCGTTGCTGTTCTTGCCGCGCCAGTAGCTCGGTTAACAACAAAAAAATAAGCATGAGCGTCACTAACAAAGCCCAATGCAACGGCGTCAACAAGGGTGAGTTTTTTTGCATATTTGCCCTTTCGTTAGGAAATCTTCAGTGTAGACGCAAGGCGACTTCGCGCAACGATTGAACTAATGATACACTGAGCCGCCCGTTCCGGCAGATAAAATTCGATTCGAAGGAGCCCGATGTGACTGATTTAACCATTCAAACCCCTGATGACTGGCAT
>CAZIPG010000293.1:2508-2950 GCA_964540955.1 uncultured Rheinheimera sp. | reverse complement strand
ACCTTTTGCCAAACCTCACCCCCAAGTGTATCTGAATGCTGCAAGCGCCTTAGGGATTGATCCTGCCGACTGTATCGCAGTCGAAGATAGCATTACTGGCGTTATTGCAGCCAAAGCTGCACGGATGAAATGTATCGCGGTGCCAGATACTGTGCATCTGAATGATCCACGATATGCCATCGCAGATAAAATTTTAACCAGTCTCCATGAACTCACTGCAACGGATTTTGTTCGATGAATGATCATACTTTTGAAAAAGTTGCACTAGTGACAGGTTCTGCGCAGAGGTTGGGCGCTGCAATGATTCAAACCCTGCACCAAGCGGGTTATCGTGTTGTTGTTCATTATCGTCACTCGGCCTTACTCGCCACAGAGTTCGTCGCAGCGCTAAATGCAACCCGCCTAGGAAGTGCCATTGCGGTGCAAGCTGATTTGAGTCAGC
>CAZIPG010000293.1:0-2498 GCA_964540955.1 uncultured Rheinheimera sp. | reverse complement strand
GCGAGAGGACAGAGCAAAGCTAGTGTCTCAGACGCTCGCTGCCTTTGGTCGCATTGACGTACTGATTAACAGCGCATCGAGTTTCTATCCAACCCCGGTCGGCACTGCCACTGAGCAAGATTGGGATGATTTAATGGCCAGTAATGCCAAGGCGCCGTTCTTTTTATCCCAGGCCTTCGCTCCAGAACTTGCCAAGAATAATGGCTGTATTATCAATATGGTCGATATTCATGCCGAAAAACCTTTACAGTCCCACCCGATTTATTGCATGGCAAAAGCTGCGCTGGCAATGATGACAAAGTCGCTTGCCAAAGAATTAGCGCCTACAATCAGAGTGAATGGTATCGCACCCGGTGCCATTTTGTGGCCTGATGCCGCTTCTGGCGCGCCTGCACTGTCAACGACGGATAAAGCGGCTGTCCTTGCGCAGATCCCGCTGGGGCAATTGGGTCAAACGACAGATATCACGCAAACGATGTTGTTTTTGCTGCAAGCGCCTTATATCACCGGACAAATCATTGCGGTCGATGGCGGTCGTAGTTTAGGGGCAGCAAGTAAAGCCTAAATCGTGCCTAAATCGTGCGTTTGCTAAGTCTGTCGAACTTCAATAGTGCTGGAGTGCTTTTCACTAAACATTTCAGCATTGAATGAGTTCAGCATGAGACTGTCGGAGGCGCTATGCAACTACTTCATAAAACTATTCTATGCCCATTCTGTGGTCACCCGACCCACATTACTGTCGACACCAGCGGTGAAGATCAAGATGATATTGAAGACTGCAGCAACTGCTGCAATCCCATCCACATTCGAATGCATAAAGATGACCAGCATCGAACGGTGCAAATTTTCGTTGACGCCGACGATGAGCAGCTTTATTAAAGGGTTTTATATTCAAGGGTCTTGTCAAATGGCTGAGTCAGTTCCTACTGATGCCATTTATTGAATGCAATTGATTAAATGGCAGTTTCCAAACAGCATTCGCTGAGGCATATATGAAACGTTCCAAGGAACATGGCGCAATCATGGTTTTACCTTGGAACGCATACTCTGTGGTTGCTTTAATTTATTGGGATGTAATCAGCCCTTTTGCGGCAAGAACTCGTTCGACAGTTTGCACGATACTGACACTTTGTTGGTCCATCTCAATATTAATCCAATCTCCAACTTGACGAGAACCTAGCGTCGTTACTTGCAAAGTTTCTGGAATGAGATACAACGAAAAATCGGTTTGATTCACCTCGCCGACCGTTAAGCTGATGCCGTCAACAGCGATAAAACCTTTGCTGAAAATAAACGGCAGCAAATTAGGTGGCAGACGTAACATCATCTGACAATTCGTTTCAGTGCGCTCTATTGCAATTAACTCTGCCATGCCTTGGATGTGACCCGATACGATATGCCCGCCAATTTCATCGCCAAATTTCAGTGATCGCTCAAAATTGACTTCACTACCAATCCGTAACAATCCCAAATTGGTCAGTTTCAGTGTTTCAGCAATAACATCAAACTGCACAATCCCTTGTTCAATCGTAAATTCGGTGGCCGTTAAACATGTGCCATTAATAGCGATACTGGCACCGCGCTGCAAATTTTGTAAAAACTGCGGCTCAACTTGTAAAGTAAGAGTTCGAAATTGTTCTTTATCAATCACTTCAATTACTTTTGCTTTGGTTTGGACGATTCCGGTAAACATGATGGACCTTAAATATGCTAAAGTAGAGCCTCTTATACGCCAAATCGGCGTGAACAGATGTGAGATGTCATGGTACCTTTTTCCCGCTTCGAAGCCAAAACCATTCTGAAATTATCAGGCCCAATCGTCATTGCCCAACTCACCCAAACCATGATGTACGTCATCGACACCTTAATGGCGGGTCGCGTCAGTGTGACCGACATGGCCGCAGTTGCTGTCGGTTCTGCATTATGGTTGCCCATCCTGCTCACTTTTCAGGGGCTGCTGATGGCATTAACGCCGATTATCGCGCAGCATTTTGGCAGCAACAACACCAGGGCAATCCCGAATGATTTATATCAAGGTGCACTGCTGGCATTGTTATTAAGTTCATTGATTTTTATTGGGATGCAATTTATTCAAGTCCCGCTGAGTTACATGAATATTGATGAAGAAATGAAAGTCAAAGCATTGGCTTATCTTGATTATGTCGCTTATGGCATTTTTCCTGCCGCTGGCTACATGATTTTGCGCAACTTATATGAAGGCATTGGTTATACCAAAGCAGCGATGTGGATTAGCTTTATCGGGATTTTGGTGAATATTCCGGCCAATTACATTTTTATCTACGGCAAATTTGGCATGCCCGCATTGGGCGGCCCAGGCTGCGGTTTAGCCACATCTTTGGTATTTCTTGCCATGTTTTTTGCCATGGTGATTTATGCGCTTTATGGCAAACGAACCGCATTGTATCGACAATATCCGCCAACTCTTGCTATCAACTTCGCTGCGATATGGCGAATTTTAGCGCTCGGCACCCCAATCG
>CAZIPG010000292.1:0-3066 GCA_964540955.1 uncultured Rheinheimera sp. | reverse complement strand
CCGCACCATCTTGGCGACTACCTTGCCTGCGGCTTGTGGTGTAATGGCATAAACACCTGAATGAATTTTACAACCGGCTGGAATGCCAAGTACCGTCAAATGTGGTCCAACACTGGCGCAGATATTTCGCGCAGTGCCATCGCCACCGGCAAAAAGTAACAGATCAACGCCAAAATCACTTAAAGCACGCGCCGCTGCTTCACTATCTTCGGCCGTCGTTGGCATCGCTGGGGTGTATTCAATCAATTCAACAGCAAAGCCCAGCGCTTTTGCCAAATCGCCGCCCATAATGCCGGCAACGGTGACAATGACCAACTCTTGCTGACAGGGCAATAATTCTTGTAATGCAAATTCAGCACGAGTGGTAGCCATAGGGACTGCACCTAACTCAAGTGCTGTCAACGCCATGCCATCACTGCCCTTGAGTGCAACAGCACCACCTAAACCTGCGACAGGATTAATGATTAAACCTAACCGAAACCGATGGTCCTTGCGAACACTCATAGTCAGCTCCTCAAAAATTTGCCGCATTCTACCTGAACTGACCTCACTTGGCATCACTGAAGCTGAATTGGTGCTGAGTCGATTGCACTTAACGGACAGCTCGATTAGATTAGGGCATATTTGCAACTGGCAGGACCACCGCAGCATGGCACTTTTAGATCAACTGACGCAATTGCGTGAGCAATACCAAACGCATCCCTATCCGCTAGCAAATGAGCGGATCGCGCGATTAAAACAGTTAAAGCAAGTACTTTTGCAGCAACAACAAGCCTTGTATGCTGCAGCCGCGACTGATTTTGGTCAGCGCTCAGCATCAGAAACACGCATGCTCGAAGTATTTCCAACCATCAATAACTTAAATGATGCCATCAATAAATTGAAAGGTTGGATGAAGCCCTCCAAACGCCATGTCAGTGTGTTATTTCAACCGGCTTCAAACCAAGTGATTTATCAACCCCTGGGCGTAGTTGGGGTTATAGTGCCTTGGAATTATCCTATTTTCTTGGCTCTTGGCCCACTGATTGGTGCGATTGCCGCTGGTAATAAAGTGATGGTGAAACTTTCAGAAAGTACGCCGGCAATCAATCACGTGTTACGCCAAATTATTGAAACAGCATTGCCTGATGATGCATGTGTGATTGAGGGCGAAGCGGATGTTGCGGCAGCTTTCAGTGCACTGCCCTTTGATCATTTACTTTACACCGGCTCTACTGCGGTCGGCCATCATGTGATGCGCGCAGCGAGCGCCAACTTAACGCCAGTCACACTTGAACTTGGCGGTAAATCGCCGGTGTTGGTTGCGCCGGATGCGGATATTTCAGCCATGGCCAATCGAATTATGTTTGGCAAAGCCAGTAATGGCGGACAAACCTGCGTGGCGCCAGATTATCTGTTAGTGCACGCTTCGGCACTCAAACAAACAATTGCCGCCTTAACTGCCGAATTTCAGCGGTTTTATCCCAAAGGCATTGCCGACGAACATTGGACTTCAGTGATCACTGCTCGTCACTGGCAACGTTTATTAGAGTTAATGAACCAAGCCAAAGCGGCCGGTGCTGAAGTAATTAGTTTGGGCGAGCCATTGAATGAACAGGATGAAAAGCGGCGGATGCCATTGCAGCTTATTTTAAATGCGCCACTTGAATGTGAGATTTGGCGACAAGAAATTTTTGGCCCACTGCTACCGATTAAGACCTACCAGCACGTCGATGAGGCTTTCGATTTTATTCGCAACCAACCACGGCCATTGGCTTTTTACCTCTTCAGTCATGATCAGAAGCTGATCGACCGCGCTTTACTGACGGTGCATGCCGGTGGGGTTTGTATCAATGATACTCTGGTGCATGTGGGGCAGGATGATTTGCCCTTTGGTGGTATTGGTCCCTCAGGCATGGGGCATTATCATGGTTATGAAGGCTTTTTAACGTTTAGCCATGCCAAAGCAGTCCATCGCAAAGGACGTTTCAATAGTGGTGTGTTTGGCTATCCACACCTGCGCGGTAAACTTCTCGATAAAATGTTGAACTGGTTATTAAAACCCTAAGGGTTCCAGCCATATTGCCCAAACTAACCTTAGGTTTGGGCAATATGGCTGTCAACTCTTGCTTGGCGTCTTGTGGGTTATTTGTTGGTTATCTGTTCTGTTGATTATACAGTGCATTATTTGACCCATGCTGCGATTTGCAAAGGCAATCGCCACGTCAGGAATGCCGCCAACAGCGCAACCCCACCTGCGAGCACAAAACTTAAAGTAGAGCCGGCCCCATCTTGCCAAGTCCAGCCACACAGATAAGCACCAATCGCACCGCCTCCGCCGTACACTAAGCCGGCGTATAATGCTTGGCCCCGACTGCGCTGACTTGGCGGAAAAAATTGTTGAATAAATTGCATTGCACAGCTATGAGCTAAAGCAAAGCTAAAAGCATGCAGTAGCATACTCAGCGCCAGCACCCAGGGATATTGGGCAAAGAGCCCAACCACAGTCCAGCGAATGGCAGTTAAGCCATAACATAAGGTCAATAAATTACGGTAGCTGCGGTTTTTCAGAACTTTGCCGGCATAATAAAAGGCAATAATTTCAGCAGCGACCGCCAGCGCAATCAACAGGCCGCTATGTGTACCGCTATATCCCAAATCTCGGGTATAAATGGTAAAAAAACTATAAAAAGGCGCAAAACTCATTTGCATTAAAAATGCCGCAACCATGAAGAGTAAAAATGACCGATGCTGCCATAGCCGTCGAAATTGCATGGTCTGTTGTTGATCAGTCGATTGCAGAGAAAATTTTGGCAATTGCCAAAGGGTCAGTAGCATAATTGCCAAAAACACTAAGGCACTTGCTGGTAAAAATTCGGGGCCAAATTGTTCTAATAAATACCCCCCTAACACCACCAGGAGAATGTAACCAACACTGCCGGCGGATCTGACTTTGCTGTAGCGTGCCGTATCATTGGCTAAATAATGAAAGGCAGATGTTTCGAGCTGCGGCAAAATGGCGGTCCAGCAAAGGCTGTAGACGGATAATCCCACCACCAGTAGTACAAATCCACCGTCGAAAAAGCT
>CAZIPG010000291.1:0-3088 GCA_964540955.1 uncultured Rheinheimera sp. | reverse complement strand
CGACACGCAAGAAGACGGGGCTGAAGGCGAGGTCGATTAACATCTCATGAATTAGCATTTGGCGTCAAAGGGTCGAGATAAAGCCTTTTGGCGCCTCTTGGCGCTTGGGTCACGGCAATACATGCCACCGCGATAAAACTGACTTGCTGTTTTTGTAGCAGACGACACAGCGAATTGCTGGTTGCACCTGTAGTGACCACATCGTCAACCAACAATAATCGTTGGGGCAGTGGCGCTGAAGACTGCAGGCGAAACTGTTTGCGCAAGTTTGCCCGTCGCTGCTGTCGATTTTGTCCTACTTGATGCGGGTATTCCTGTTTCACCGCAAATAAATCCAACAGCGGTAAATCAAGCGCTAACGCGGCAACAGCAGCCAATTGCTTGGCTTGATTGAAACCCCGTAGACGTGCTCTTTTGGCATGCATCGGGACATAACAAACACCATCAACTTGCAATGAACCCCGCCAAGCTTGGCAATGCAAAGCAAATTGTTGCAACAGTAAATCGCCACAAGCCAAATCTTGTTCAAACTTCCACTGACTGATCCAATGTTGCCAAGGTTGTTGATACCAACTTACGCAAAGCAATTGTTGAAAACGGTGTTGTTGCAGTCCTCGCGCGATGGCCGGCAGCAGCAAAGCATTGACGGGTTGCCCAAGGTAATGGATTTTGGGTAAATCTGTTTCACAACATGCGCACAGTTGAGCAGTTGCTTGCTGCACAGGTAAACTACACCATAAACAACAATTGGGTAGCCAAGGGTGAAGTAAACGGTGACACCATGTCAGCAGTGAATGTTGCATGTTAAATCCATTTATTTACAATTAATTTACTATGACTGGAATTACTGAAAATGCCAACCAAGCTTGGGAGAAACTTCGCATGGTGAAACCTTGCTCTGTAAAACCATGCTTGGTGTTATTGCACGGCTGGGGCTTAAACCAAGCCGTTTGGCGGGGAATATTGCCACTGCTTCCCTCAGACCAACCGGTGCTGTGTTTGGATCTGCCTGGCTTTGGCTGGCGCCAGTCTTGGCCAGAACCCTACACCTTGGCCGCAATTGCTGAGTCATTACTGGCTGAGATCCCGCCCCAATCGCTGCTCGTTGGCTGGTCACTCGGCGGTTTGGTGGCGCAACAAATCGCTTTGCAAGCGCCAGAAAAAGTGAAAGCGCTGGCTTTGGTTGCGAGTTCGCCTTGTTTTGTTGCCAAGCCAGCTAGCGCCGAAGGGCAGGGCTGGCCCGGCATGTCGGCAGAGGTATTGGCGCAATTCGCCAGTGCATTAGCGCAAGATCCGGCCAAAACCATCGAACGATTTCTGGCCATCCAAGCAATGGGCAGCCAAAGTGCGCGCCAAGACATTAAGAGTCTCAAAGAGGCTGTGATGGAGCTCCCAGCGCCCGCAGCGGAAGCATTGGCCGGCGGCTTGTCGATTTTAGCCAATAGCGATTATCGGTCTTTGCTGAGTGCGTTGAGTTGCCCTGTCTCGGCCTGTTTTGGGCGACTGGATAGTTTAGTTCCAGTGAGTGTTGCGACTGAATTCGCTGCGATTTTACCCAACGCCAGCATTGAGGTATTTCCAAGTGCATCGCATGCCCCATTTATTTCACATCCGAGTGAATTTATCGGCTGGTTAAATGCTTGGATAGCGCGTTCGGTGGTGTAAAACCCAGTCTACCTCTACCTTCTGTCAAGCAATCGGGCCATTCTGCGTTTAATTGTCGGGTGGGAGCGGCAAAAACTTGCCGCTTTCACCGTTCCCTTTCTTGAGTATTCCGCCGTGAGTGTTTATTATTTAGACAAGCGACATGGGTCGTGTTTACTGAGGACTAACAGATGGAAATTCAATCAGCTTTTGCCTCTGGCATGCAAGGTTTGCAAAGAGCTTCCACTGGGATCACCGAAGCGACAGTGAATATCAACCGCGATGCAGTCAATCAGCAGCGCGTGCGTAATGCCCAAGATTCAGCCGCTGATGCTGAAGCTAATAATGTCCGAAACCAAGCTGCACGACAAAGTGCTAATCCAGATGCCAATCAAGTGCCCAATACCACACAAAGTTTGGTGCAATTGAGTATGGAAACTGTCAATGCTGCTGCGAATGTGCGTGCGATTCGTTCCGCCGATGAAATGCTTGGCACTTTAATCGATGTAACGGTTTAAGCGATCCGCGATGGCCATTACGTCGGTTTACCCACAAGTCCCCACTTACGTCGGCAATCCCGCCGTCGAGATGGTGCGACGGGAAAATAAACTCCGTGAAATCATTGAGCCTATTGCGAAAATGGAACGCAATGCCAGTGAAAAAGGCGTTATCTCCGAGGATAAAAGCCGCAATAACAGCAACTTATCGAATTTAACTTACAGCGAAGAAATTAAAAATCGCAATACTGAATTAAAGCAAGCTGTCGAAGGCGGACCGCAAGATCAACAGCAGTCGCAAGACGGTCAATCAGGCAGTAATGACAATTCGAAAGATCCCAAACAGCAACAGCAAGAACAGCAGCAACAACAGGCAGAGCAGCAGCAAATTGCTGAATTAAAAGCCCGTGATGCTGAGGTTCGTGCCCACGAAGCGGCTCATGCTGCGGTCGGTGGCCAGTTAGCTGGGCCGCCGAGTTACACCTATCAACGCGGTCCTGATGGTCAACAATATGCGGTCGGCGGTGAAGTTCAAATCAGCTTGGCGGAAGTTCCGAATGATCCTCAGGCAACCATTGCGCGGATGAAGCAAGTCAAGGCTGCAGCACTGGCACCGGTTGAACCTTCAAGTGCCGATAGAGCGATTGCCGCAGAAGCATCTCGCCGTATCGTTGAAGCGCAAGCTGAGTTATTGGCAGAAAATGCGCAGATCCAACAGCCAAAACAAGCTGCTGTCAAAATCAATGGCGGCGAAGATGAAGTTGATGCGGAACAAACTGCGGCAGATGCAGTAAGCCCGCTGAGCACTGAACAAATTCAACAAACCCAACAAAGTATCCGTGACCGTTACAACGGCCGCGATAAACGCTCATTGCAAGGTTCTGAGTTGATGGAGCTGCGCTCGGATGTCATCCAAAATTTTTATGCTCGTGCCACAACTCCTGCCG
>CAZIPG010000290.1:0-3123 GCA_964540955.1 uncultured Rheinheimera sp. | reverse complement strand
TAAAAAAAAGCCCGGCAAAGCCGGGCAAACAACCAAGGTCCACGTAAAAAACTCTGTTCACTGAAGGCAATGGTGTTGCCTTCTATTTTGCGGTCAACTTGTTCCACTCGCTGAGCGAAAAGTTCAACCCGCTTAGCTATTCACAATGCGTTTCATCGCCGTCATGTAGCCCCGTAATTTCTTGCCAACAATCTCCACCGGATGGTTGCGGATTGCTTCATTCACTTCAATTAACCGCACGTTATCAACGCCATTACTGACAGCACCGAGGCCTTTGCCCAATAACGCAGGTTCTAAATTATTAACTAAATCACGCAGCATCGGCACTGCAGCATTGGCGAACAAATAGTTGCCGTATTCTGCGGTATCACTGATCACTACGTTCATTTCGTATAAGCGTTTACGAGCGATCGTATTGGCGATTAATGGCGTTTCATGCAGCGACTCGTAATACGCTGATTCTTCCACGATACCGGCTTCAACCATGGTGTCAAAAGCCAACTCGACGCCTGCTTTCACCATCGCAACCAATAAAATTGCGCGGTCGAAATAATCTTGCTCTGCAATAGTCTCGGCTGAGACTGGCGCATTTTCAAAACCACTTTGGCGAGTCTCTTCGCGCCAACCTAACAATTGCTGGTCATCATTCGCCCAATCCGCCATCATCGTTGTGGAGAACTTGCCAGAGATGATGTCATCCATATGTTTGGCAAAAAGCGGCTGTAAAATGCCTTTTAACTGCTCTGCCAATTCGAAGGCTTTAATTTTTGCTGGATTGGATAACCGATCCATCATGTTGGTAATACCACCATGTTTTAATGCTTCGGTAATTGTTTCCCAGCCATATTGAATTAACTTCGCAGAGAAACCAGCTTCGTAGCCATCAGCAACCAATTTGTCATAAGCCAAAATCGCACCGGTTTGTAACATGCCGCATAAAATGGTTTGCTCGCCCATTAAATCCGACTTCACCTCGGCCACAAAACTAGATTCAAGTACCCCAGCACGGTCACCGCCTGTGGCTGAGGCATAGGCCTTCGCAATCGCCAAACCGTTACCATTTGGATCGTTCTCAGGATGCACTGCAATTAAGGTCGGCACCCCGAAACCACGCTTATATTCTTCGCGCACTTCAGTCCCAGGACATTTCGGAGCCACCATAATGACTGTGATGTCTTTACGGATTTGAATACCCTCTTCAACGATATTAAAACCGTGCGAGTAAGCTAAAGTTGCACCTTGTTTCATCAGCGGCATGACTGCATTCACAACCGACGTATGTTGCTTGTCCGGCGTTAAATTCAGGACTAAATCGGCTGTTGGGATTAACTCTTCATAAGTTCCCACTTTAAAACCGTTTTCTGAAGCTTGTACAAACGACTTACGTTTTTGCGCAATTGCATCAGCCCGTAAAGCGTAGGAAATATCTAAACCTGAATCGCGCATATTCAAACCTTGGTTTAAACCTTGCGCACCACAACCAACGATGACAATTTTCCAACCTTGCAATAATGAACAGCCGTCAGCAAATTCAGACTTTTGCATAAAACGACATTTGCCCAGTTGTTTCAGTTGCTGCCGTAAGTTCAGCGTGTTGAAGTAATTTGCCATCGTTGTTCACCTAATATGTTTCTAGCTTGGCCCAATTGGCTGTTGCACAACAGTCACTCACACTTGATGCATGCAGTGCTGTTTTGATGAATTCAGAATACGCTGGCGTTTCAATTGCGTGAAGTGATATATTTTCAAGACTGTATTTCATTTTTTGCAATAGAGATGCTATGGATATCCGCAGTGCACAATTATTTCTTCACCTTGCAGCCAGTTTGAACTATGCCAAAACCAGCGAGCAGCTTTATGTCAGCCCTTCCACGCTGACCCGAATTATTCAGCGGCTAGAAGAAGAAGTCGGCGCATTATTGTTCACCCGAGACAAACGCTCAGTCCGACTGACGCCGGCTGGCCAACGATTTGCCCGGTTTGCTAAGCAATATCTTGCCGATTGGCAGCAGCTTCTGGTCGACCTATCGCAAGATGCAGATGCTTTACAAGGCGAAATTCGACTGTTTTGTACTGTGACTGCCAGCTATAGCCATTTACCCAGCATCTTAGATAAGTTTCGAGTTTTGTGTCCGCGGGCTGAAATTAAACTCACCACTGGCGATGCAGCTGCCGCACTTGATAAAGTCAAAAATGACGAAGCGGATATTGCCTTGGCGGTTTATCCAGCAAATCTGCCGTTAAATATCGCATTTGCCAGCATTGCGAAATTACCGCTTCATCTGATTGCTCCCACCATCCCGTGCAAGGTCAATGATTTACTGAATCAACCATCGGTCCCTTGGCAAGAAATCCCACTCATTATTCCGGAGCATGGCCCTGCCCGCGCACGCATCGACGCCTGGATTAAACAAGCGGGCTTTGAACCCAATATTGTGGCCAAAGTTGAAGGTCATGAAGCGATGGTCAGTATGGTCGCACTCGGCACCGGCGTGGCGATTGCCCCGGATCCAGTGGTGCAACATAGTCCAGTGCGCGATCGGGTGCGAGTTTTAACGCTCGACTATAAGTTTGAACCTTTTGATTTAGGCATTTGTTTGCAATCAAAACGGTTACACGAACCTTTGATGCGGGCATTTTGGCAGGTTGCAGCTGGGAATTAACTAAAGACTATCGAACGCTGCTGGTATTGCTGTAATTGCTATTAATTGGCTTGGATTTGGCACTGAAGCAGTTTATTTGTAGGCATTGAGCGCATTCGAAACTCATACCCGGAAAAAAATAATGCCCAGTAAGATTTTGCTGGGCATTAACATGTTTAAATCAGTTATTTGATAACGCGTAAATGTGCACCTTTTTTCGGCTTGTTCGGATCTTCAGGTGGCGTGTCTTCAATAGCTTCTGTACTTATCACCGGACTTTGCTCTGGGCTAGACTCTGCTTCTGTTGCTAACGGCTCTTCATCATCTTCAGGCGCAAACATGGTGCCTGCACCATTTTCACGAGCATAAATTGCTAATACCGCACGCATCGGCACATACAAAGCAAAAGGTTGACCACCAAAACGTGCATTGAATGACACTGCATCGTTATTCATCGTCATATTGCCAACAGCACCCGGAC
>CAZIPG010000289.1:0-3138 GCA_964540955.1 uncultured Rheinheimera sp. | reverse complement strand
GATGAAATCGAACAAATCCGCCACCAAGTGCCAACCATGGAGCTGGAGGTATTTGTGCATGGCGCTTTATGTATGGCGTATTCTGGCCGTTGTTTACTCTCCGGCTACATGGATAAGCGTGATCCGAACCAAGGCACCTGCACTAATGCTTGTCGTTGGCCCTATCAAGTCACCACAGCCACTGAGGATGCGGTCGGGCAATTTGTGCCAGAGCAGTCTTTGCCTGAGCAATCGGTGCCGCAGCAATTTGTGCCAGCACAGCAACATGATTTAAATGCCAGCACGGCAGGTAGCAATACCAACGCCGCCAGCAGTGGCGACAGTCTGCATGCCAGTAAACCCATTGATGACATTATTCTGCTCACCGATCCGCAAAAACCGGGTGAGCAAATGCCGGCGTTTGAAGATGAGCATGGCACTTACATCATGAACTCGAAAGACTTGCGGGCCATTCAGCATGTCGACCGCCTGACGCGCGCTAAAGTGCATTCGTTAAAAATTGAAGGCCGCACCAAGTCGTTTTATTACGCAGCGCGCACCGCACAAATTTATCGCCAAGCCATCGATGATGCCGTGGCTGGGAAACCTTTTAACTCAGAATTATTAAGTGAGTTAGACGGACTCGCATCCCGTGGTTATACCGAAGGTTTTTTGCGTCGGCACATTCCAATTAGCGAACTGCAAAATTATGAAAAAAGCGCATCAACCAGCGACAAACAACAATTTGTCGGCGAATTCGGCGCTATCGATGACAGCACTGGCCGCATTTGGCTTGAAGTGAAAAACCAATTTAATGTCGGCGACACCCTTATCATCATGGCGCCTGCCGGCAATCATCGCTACCAACTTGCTGCGCTATGGGATAAACACGGCAGCCCAATTAGCCGCGCGCCTGGGGCAGGTCATCGCGTGCAACTGGAGCTACCGGAGGCGATTAAACAGCAGCTACAAAACCCGGACAGCCACTTTCTGTTGCTCATTCGGGAGTTGCCACAGGCTGAAAGCCAGCCCTTGATGAGTGGTTGCGCCTAATGGCTTTGCAAATTTTAGATGATTGCATTAATTGCGATATGTGCGGGCCGGAGTGCCCGAACAGCGCGATCTCACTGCAAGTGGTGGCGAGCGGTAAGAAGATTTATCAAATCGATCCGACGCTTTGCACTGAATGTGAAGGCTTTTATGAAGCGCCTACTTGCGTGCAAGTCTGCCCGATTGATGTCGTGGTGAAACTTGAGGCCTCGTAAAACTAAGGTATGGTACTGAATGCTTCACTGGGCTGATTCAGTTTGCAAAGCGGATAATGTAAGCACTCACAGATCTAATTGGGCATTTGCCGCGCTTAGGAGCCAAACCTACGTCTTTGTTTTAATTTGAAAAATACTAAATCCCTCGCTATCATCTCATTATTAACAAATATATAACCTTGAGTCTGCAGATGAAGCATCCTTTGCTCAGTTTGGTTTTTGCCTTTTGTACTTTCCCATTATGTCCGACAGTCATGGCGACAGCAGCCGAGCCCCAATCGCCTGTGCAATTACCGAAGAGTGCACCGGATTGGGCCAAGCTTGCTCGCCAAGATATCGAGGCAGCTTTTCAAATTACTGCTGAAAATCACCCTGGCGTCGCCGACCCGCTCAACCCTCATTTCCGCCGTCAATTGCTACAAGCGAGAACTAACGCGCTCTTGCTGGATGTGAAAGATGCCTATAGCTATGAGGCTGCTATCGATCGCTTTAGCGCAAGTTTACGGGACGGACATGCTGGTGCTTTCGCCACCCTGCCAGAAAGCATTCCAACAATTCGGCGCTGGCCGGGGTTTATCGTCGCTTGGCGCGGTGATGCATTTTGGGTGTACTTTAGTGAACAACCTGGGGTGAGTGCTGGGATGCAGTTACTTTCATGCGATGGTAAATCAGCTGAGCAATTGATGAAAGACCGAGTATTTTCTTACACAGGTCAGGCCGACCAACCTGGGCATTGGTGGTCTTACAGCAGACGTTTATTGCTTGATGACGGTAATCCATTTAATTCACCATTAAAACAATGTCAGTTGCGCCAAACCAATGGCGAGATAGTCACTGTGCCTCTGACCTGGCGAGCAAGGCCTGAATCGGTGATGCCACAGGTCGAAGCTGCAACCAATGGGGATAAGCTACCTGTTGCACTGAGCTGGCCACATGCCCAAGTGGCTTGGATAGCAATGCCAACCTTTAGCCCAGATCCGGTAGACATCAAAAACTACGAAAAACTTTTTACCGACCTCCAGCAACAACGCCCTAAGTTACTTGATGCCAAAGCGATAGTGCTGGATTTGCGCCACAATCAAGGGGGATCATCGTACTGGAGCACCCAAGTTGCTTACGAGTTATGGGGCAAGCAACGGGTTGAGCGTTTACACGAAGCGCTCTTTAGTAAAACGAAAGTCTGGTGGTATGCCTCCGCAGGCAATACCGCGTATGTGGTGTCGTTGTATGATGTGATGAAAGCACAAGGTCAAACCCAGTACTTGCCATGGATAAAATCTGTGGGTGAAGGCATGCAAAAAGCACTACAATCCGGCCAGCAATTTTATGTTGATGTCGGCGATGCTAACGCTGCACCAGTCGCGACGACGCCTCAACCGCCAGAGCTCACCACACCCGTTTACGTGGTTATGCCCGGCCAATGCGCAAGTGCGTGTCTGGATGCTATCGATATTTTCCGCTTATTTTCAAACACCAAGCTGATAGGGGCAACAAGCAGTGCCGATTCCACCTATATGGATGTCAGATTACAACCCTTACCTTCTGGTTTAGGCCAAGTAATTATCCCAACAAAGGTATATATCGACAGACCCAGAGCAAATGGTCAATATTTCGAGCCTGATGTAGCACACAATGATCTCGAATGGTCGAGCGCATCATTCCTGCAGAAAATTTTGGCTGATTTAAAGCACTAACTTGAAGTTAATGCACTGAATGTGAAGGGTTTTATGATGCGCCTACTTGCGTGCAAGTCTGCCCGATTGATGTAGTGGTGAAACTTGAAGCCTCGTAAGTGGCCAAAAAATTGGCTCCGTAGGGAGCCAATGTAACCAGTTGAGCTGGACTGTGCGCTGATTGCTTTGCAATGGATCCCTGCCAGCAATAGCGCCCAGCA
>CAZIPG010000288.1:2883-3161 GCA_964540955.1 uncultured Rheinheimera sp. | reverse complement strand
ATATGGCCTCCCAGACGCTGAAGGGTCGGGTCGCTGCTGGTCCCGGGGACCCTCAAGATCTCGCGATGAGTGACCTCGTCGGGATGCTGGATACCCACTTCACCAACACCAACTGGAGAACCTCCTCCTCGTCTATCCTGACCGTTGGCTCCGGTGTTCCGGCTACGGCTCCAGCCTCGGTCGGTCTGCTCTATGTCGATGACAGCAACTACAACCTCTACTACTCCAAGGGCACCGCCACGGCTGCGGACTGGGTGCTGGTGATCGACAACGATGCA
>CAZIPG010000288.1:0-2873 GCA_964540955.1 uncultured Rheinheimera sp. | reverse complement strand
CGGTCCTCGCCGATGAGGTGATGCACTATAACAGCGAGAATAGCTTCGAGGCCGTCACCTCGACCTGGACCCAGATCATCGCGGCGCTGAAGCTGGTCACGCTCGACGCCAGCAACCGGCTGGTGAATCCGAAGGCGATCTACACCTCCTTCGACGGTGGATCGCCCACGGCGGCCTCGACCTATACACCGGCTGCGGCCGACGGCAACGTCCAGCACATCACCAACAACGCCGCCTTCACCCTGGCACCGCCTGCTACCCTCGGCTCCTTCGTTGTCGAGATCGTCAATGGTGCGACAGCTGGTGCGATCACGGCATCCGGCTTCACCAAGGTCTCGGGCGATGCGCTGACCACGACGAACGGTCACAAGTTCATCGCCACGATCACGGTGACGAATTCGGTCTCGCACCTCAACATCACGGCGATGCAGTAAGATGCTGCTTTTTCCCACGCCCTACATTGCGGCTGGAGCCCCGCCTGCGGGGCTGGCGGGCTACAACACGCGGATCGTGCGCAAGAGTTCGGCCACGTCCCAGACCTTCGGCGGCACCGGGGTCTGGGAGATCGACGTGGTGGCCGGGGAACTGATCACCGCCACGATGCACGCACTCGGCAACGCGACGATCATCAACCCGACGAACTTCCTTTTGTCGCTCGGCGGCACGGCGATGACGCGCATCACCGGGTCGGCCACCACGTCCTCTGGCGTGTTTCCAGGCTCTGCCGGGTTCTGGCTGGTGGCGCCCTCTACAGGCACGCTCGCCCTCGCCGCGGACGTGGCTGTCTTGGCGCGAGCCTGCGGCCTGATCCTGCGCCGGATCACCGGCTTCGACCCGACTACGCCCATCGGCATGTGCGATGGTCCCTCGAAGCTCAACGCCGACGCCGCGACGCTGCCGGGTGGTGCGATCACCGTCGGCCGCGACGGAAACGTCATCATCGGTGATGCCTGCACCAAGGCCGGGACATCGACGACGGCCTCTTCAACCACGCTCGGCAACATGGGCTACGACACGACCGGCGCGACCACGTTGAGCGATCTCGGCTTCGGCTTCGGCGAGAGCATCGTTCCCACGGCCGGGACGTTCACGCCGGACTGGACCTTCGATGTGGCCGCCCGGATATCGGCGGCCGTCCTGCAAATCAACGTCGCCCCCTGAGAGAGCCAGAGATGACCAAAGTCTACCAGCATCCCGTCTCCGGACAGATCATCATCGGCCAGACCAAGAGTTCTTTCCGGAGGATTCCAGCGGTACACTTTGCGCCCGCTACGGTTGGGTCCATTCCCGACCAGAGCTTTGCTCAGAACTCCGGAGATGTGACGATCAACCTGCATCTCTACTTCAGTGGTTCGAGCCTGTCATTTGCTCTCCAGAGCCCTGTGGCTGGGGTATCGATTACCGGGTCCACGCTGACGATCAGTGATACCTCGGTACTGAGCACGGCCTCGGTTACGGTCGTGGCTTCCAACACCTATGGCGCGGATGTGACCCAGAGCTTCAACCGGGAAGTGATCGATCCTCCGATCCCCGGAGCTCTTTCGGTCACCGAATGGCCACGCGACCGCTTCGCCTTCGACAGCGGCGCCTGGCGCGGCGAGAACAACGCCGATATCCCGGTGCGGATCACGGCTACAAATGGTGAACCTATCGAGGCGCGTCTGGTACCGACAGACGGCGGCGTGGCTTCGGCTTGGTCGGACGTTGGCACTGCCAACGGAAGCGCGGATCAGCTCGTCGGCTATCTGTCGTCGTGTAAGCGGTCCTCGCCCTGTCTCCTTCAGGTTCGCCTGAAGAATGCCCCAGCGACGACGGCGATCACGGCAAACTCCATCACCATCGGCCATATTGTCTCGATCTGGGGACAATCGGAGCATGCCCAGTGGCAAACTGCGGGCACCGCGGGCACTCCCCCGACGCCCGAGACGCTCTCGATCAAGCATGCCGTCACGGCATTGAAGAACACCTGGGCGACCGGGCGGCGCAGCACGGCCGCGCTGAAGGTCCCCGGCGTCGATGCTCTCCCGGCCGGCATGTCCCGCAGCGGCACCGACATCACCATCTCCGGCACCCTGACAGAGCTGAAAGATTGGGACTTCACCGGCTACAAGGTGACAGTTGTTTCAGGCGGTTATGTTGGATGGCTCCACGATTGCATCTTTGGAGAGCGCACCGGGCTCACCAACATCGACACTTATCTCTTCGTCGACGTTGGCGGCACAGTGCAGCTCGTCGAGTACTGCGACATAACCGGGTGGGATGGCCTGCGCAATCCCGCCTTCGGCGCACAAATGCATGGTGCGCCGAAGGCATTCCGCGCCGAAATCACGGGTTCTGGTGCGGGTATCAATGTTGGCGACCTCGTGGCAGTTCGGCGCTGCCGTTTCACCAACCTGTCGTCCGATTCCATGAAGATCACTGGCTGCCAATCGGAACCGCAGATCTTCGAATGGAACTACATCGGCCCCCCTGTGGCCTATGGCAACGACCGCGCAGCTTATGACAATGCCCGGACTTATGTCCTTGGCGAATGCTGCGACAATGGTGGCGAAACCTACATTTGCAAGGTGGCGACGTCGCTTGGCGTCTCACCCCCGGCTGGACTGACGAGCGGAAATACGAACTGGGCGTGGTCGGATCCTCACGCGGATGGCCTGCAATGCCCCTCAGCCAAGAACGGGGCACTGATCCGCTTCAACTATATCGAGTACACCGATACGGCTCGAAACAGGGGCCTGAACGCCTCGATCTACCTGACGCGGGATGCCAATGCGAACGATCGTCGCTTCGACAAAGTCTACGTCGAGTGGAACTATCTCACGCGCACCATCGGCACGAACGGCGCGGCGATTATCCAGAACGGGGGTACGACC
>CAZIPG010000287.1:0-3165 GCA_964540955.1 uncultured Rheinheimera sp. | reverse complement strand
AACTGCGAGCTTTTAGCCGCTCGTTAGCAAGGTCTAAAATCTGTTGTTTCTGTATATCAGAGCTCTGATGCCAAGCAATAATTTCTTGATAACTTCGACCGCAACCGATACAGATATCAGCCAGATCTAAACAGCAATTCCGCCTGCAAGGATTGGCGATCATGATGCTGATTGCCGTTGCATGTAAGCAACAAATTCATCAATTTTGAGCGGTTTACTAAAATAATAGCCTTGAATAAAATCACAGCCTAAGGCTTGCAACACCGACAGTTGAGCGGCGGTTTCAACACCTTCGGCGACAACTTTGACATTCAACACTTTTGCCATATTGATCAGCACCGCCACTAAAGCTCGCGCCCGCTCCTCAGATTCGAGATCATTGATAAAACTCTTATCAATTTTAATGAAATTCACTGGATAACGGCTGAGATAATTCAGTGCAGAATAGCCAGTGCCAAAATCATCAATCGCCAATTGCACGCCTTGGTTATGGAGAGCCATGATATTGTTTTGCTGAACCGAAATTCTATCCATAAATAACGATTCGGTGATTTCAAAAATTATAGAGTTGTAGGCCAAGCCTGCCTGTTGAATCATTTGCAGCCATTCATTGGCAATATGATGCACATTAAACTCATGACTACTGCGGTTAATTGAAATCTGTAAGTCTAAACCTTGTCGTTGAAAAAACTGGCTATCGGCTAAAACCTGTTTCAAAACAAATGCGCCTAAAGGACGGATAGCGCCTGTGCGCTCGGCAACAGCGATAAAATCAAACGGAGAAATCAGTCCGCGCTCCGGATGTTGCCAACGCACTAAAGCCTCGCATTTGGAAAATGTATTCGAATTGAGATCAAAAATCGGTTGATACACGACAAAAAATTGATTGAGTTCTAACCCTTTCAATATCTCATGATGCAACATGACGAAACGATCCGCTTCCTTTTGCATGGCAGGATCATAAAAATGATAGGTATTGCGGCCGATCTCTTTTGCGGCATAAGTGGCGCGATCGGCATGTTTCAATAGATCTGCAGCACAAGTGCCATCATGCGGATAAAAAGCAATGCCAATACTACAACTGATTGAAATGACTTTATCAGCAATAGTTAATGGTTGATTGAGCCCTGCAACTAAACGTTCCGCAAACTGCTCGGTCGATTCACCGTGTTCGTCTACCTCCCGTAAAATCGCAAATTCATCGCCCCCTAAACGAGCAATCACATCTTGCGGTTGCACTAAAGCTAAAATCCGCTTAGCAACTGCTTTTAGCAGTTCATCCCCGACATGGTGACCTAAGCTTTCGTTGATCTGTTTAAACTCGTCTAAATCGAGGAAAAATAAGCTAATCGAGCCCGCTTGCTGTTGAGCCCGCTTCATGTAAACAGCCAGTTGTTCAGTAAAAACCAAGCGGTTGGGTAAACGAGTTACCGGATCAAAACTTGCCTGATAAGCCAAACTATGCAGTGCTCGCTCGCGCTGCCCAACCAGCCTTAGGAATAGAAATGCGGCGGCGGCAATCACCACAATCACCCCGACGGCAACAATACTAAGGACTTGCAATTTTGCTGTCATCCAGCCTTCCGAATTTCTTGGGTAGGCATGTAACAACCAATTGCCAACAGGAAGCTTAATAGAAGAAGTCACCGCGTGCTCACGATTCAACTCGATATCACCCCAAAATAATTCGGTTTGCTGAATATCGCCGTCCTTACCTGAAAGCCCCAAAAAGTAATGTTGTTGGAGTGTCAGTAAACCCGCCTGCTCTAACAAAGGCTCCATGGGTACAATGGCGGAAATAACTCCCCAGACTTGATTATCTGGAAGAATCACTGGAACTCGGATAATCAAGCCATTCCCGCCTTGAACGAGATTAACTGGCCCTGCGACGACTGCTGAACGTTGCAAAATGGCCAGTTCGACCGCTTTAAACTGGGCGGGTATCGTTCGATAATCCAAGCCCAGCGCAGCTTCATTGCCCGCACGCGGATAGACATAACGGATCACCAAATCTGGCGCTATCGCGATGTGGCGAAAATGGGGGTAATTCTGCAGAAATATCGAGACCCGCGCATCGAGTTCGGAGGGCGTAAAGTTGGGATGGAGCACTAATTCACTGCGAATATTATCAAGTGCCACAACGCCACGTTGGATTGCGCCTTCTAATGCTGCGGCACGCAGACTGAGCTCTTGCAATAGCTCGTAGCGTTCTGCTTCAAGATGTTTGGCTCGCTCTTGCGCCAACATCGCTGTCGCTAATAGGCTTAGTACTACAACTAATAAGGTGGTCCACAGCACTGGATAACGCACAAACCAATTGGGCGAATATTCCTCTGCACTGCCTGAGCTTAGGCTTGCCGTATTAAATCCGCTGATCAAACTGCGCTCCCAGATAAAGTTGATGAAGATACTTTATCAGCCCAGATCGATGATTGCCAAATGGTTATGCTCTTTACAACAACGGTTCGTGCAGTTTATTTGCGAACTTTAGGCACCCAAGCCCAGACAAATTCGGCCAACACAGGTGCGTTACCCACACTGTCAATCAGTTCAACATGCACCACGACTTCTCCCTTTTCTTGGGAGTGGATGGCATGAATTTGCTCGGCATCAAGTCGTGCCGTGGCGGTTAAATCACCGGTGGCTCTTTTCACATAGTTTAAAGTCATTGATTTTAATAAAGGGATCCGGTCATCTGGCACATGCATGCCCACTAAAAAACCACTGGCCGATTCCCCTAACAGCGCCATTGCCGCGGCATGGATGCCGCCGATGTGATTTTGCACTTTCTTTTTGTTGCAAAGCTGCAGTTTTGAATGGGCAAAATCTAACGCCAATACTTTTACGCCAGCAGTTCCTGCAAATTTAATCGTACGGCCGAACAATAGGCTGAGCAGCCAGCTACGACAAAAAGTTGGGGCTTTAGTAACAGATTGAACTAAACGACTTAATTTGTTTTGTGGCTGCATACTGGTCATACCTGAAGAAGTTTTAGCAAACCTAGCAAGATTTGGCAGGAACAGCAAGTCATGCAAACAAATTCAATACGCAAAACCTAATGAGGTGATTAGAAAATATGAATGAGTAAAATAAGAAACAACAAGGAAATTCTGGAGCGGGCAACGAGGCTCGAACTCGTGACCTCGACCTTGGCAAGGTCGCGCT
>CAZIPG010000286.1:0-3175 GCA_964540955.1 uncultured Rheinheimera sp. | reverse complement strand
AAGTTCAGTGGTTGGTTCGGATTTCAGTTACTGAATGGTCCAGGTTTCGGTGACACCTGCAAATGTGCTATAAGCACGAATGCCAACATGCCAAGTACCTGCGGTAGGATTGGTAATCACACAGCTTTCAGTATTGCCTGTTTTATAAGGACGACAAGTATAAGAAGTCGTGGTTGGCTGAGAGCCTTGGCGTAAATACAGATCTGCATCACCAGTGCCCCCAGAAATATTCACCGTCAACTTAGTTGCACCTGCAGGCACTGTAATGGTGTTTCTATACCAATTGCCCTTGGTAGCGCTCAAGTTGCTTAGAGTACCAGAACTGCCTGTTGGTGGCGGTGTCGTCCCGCCACAATCTGTCGTTGTCACACCGACGGCACTAAAGGCGGCAGCAACATCATCTTTATTGTATCCCTTGTCAGCGGCCGCTTTACACACACCATTGGCTGCGGACACAAACGTTGAGCTCGCTGTCCAATACACTTGGTTTGCTACTGTAAAGATTTCAAAGGCTTTCTTGGTATTCCAACCCGATTTGTTCGCTAACAAATAAAATGCTTTATTAAATACGCCAGAGCTCAAATGAACATCCATACCTGATGTGTAGTTTGAGGCATGACCAATCGAACGGCCATCGCGGGTTGGATCATCGAAATATCTTAATGCACCAGAGCTTTTGAAAATTTCAGTCCCTACTAACCAGTCATTCGTGCCTTTCATGAAATACTCAGCGGCTTCACCGGCCATATCTGAGAATGCTTCATTGATACCACCTGATTGACCGCTATAGGTTAAGTTTGAATTAAACTCAGTAAAACCATGGCTGACTTCGTGTGCAGTGACGTCTAAAGACACCAATGGATAGAACGTAGTCGCACCGTCGCCAAAAGTCATTTGCGTACCATCCCAAAAGGCATTTTCGTAATTGGTACTATAGTGCACTCGCATCTTCAATTTGATGTTTAAAGGATTCACACCAAACCAAGTTTTGTACATGTTAAAAACAACACCACCGAAATAATGGGCATCATTCAGCGGCGAATAGGCACCATTAATTGCTTTGACGGTATTATTTGGACAAGTAAACTGATGAATACTGCCGCCAGAAGTTGCGCCATTCATATTGTAGGTATCGACATTGGCATTGGTCATTCGACAATTTGCATCAACATCTAAATAGCCATAATCGGTCCCATAATTGTACTGGCCAGTTTTTTGGTTACCGCCAGGACCTGTGGCGTTGGCATGAGCAATGCCATCCCAAGCTTTCAGTACTTCACCGCTATTGGCATCAATGATTTTAAAAGGACGGCTAGGCTCGTCACCTTTTAAAGTAACATAATGAGTCACATACACTAAACGAGCGCGTTGATTGTCATCCAGATAGATCCACAGCTTGGCATTATTCACTTCTTGTTTCAGTTCAGTGCTATTGCTAATAACGGCAGACTGCTCTAATACAAAATGTTGATTATTTGCCGCAGAGACGGCTGATGCAGCAGTAAAAGCAGGAGTGACATGAGCGAGATCTAACTCAATGCTGCTTAAAACTTCACCGCTAATATCTGTTAATTGGTTGCCATCTTGAATGGCCGCACTACTAAAACCCCAAACTGGGATCCCATGGTAGTATTGTTCAAAACGAACCTTGGTTTTGCCATCGGCGCGCTGAACCCGTTGTTTGGGGACAAATGCCATCGGCTCTGTTTCTGTAGCCAATTGCATCGCTTTGGCCGTTTTTACCGCAGGCATTTTTAATAATTGCTGCGCCGGTTTAATTTCTGCAGCATAAATATTGCTACCGAAACTTGCCATAACCAGCAAAGCTATTGGGGTGAGTTTGATTTTGTTCACTGAGGTTTTCCTCTAATTTATATTATTTGTGTTCCTAGACCTTGCTGCGTAGAATTCACAACAGCGAAGGAAAACTAGTTCAGTTAACACAAAAAAACCGCATAGAAATTCACATATCAAACATTTATCAAATATTTATCACATCTTTTTACTCTTATTTTCACATATGGTGACAAGTCCACGCAGAATTAGCCCGCGCTGTTCTCAACAATCCATGGCTCAGTAAGAATTCAACAAGCGCATTTAGTGATTATTTGCATAATTCCTGCGACACTAGAAGCTAATCAAAGCGCAGGAGCGTGACATGGAGCTATTTCTTCACTGGTTCGATTTACTTGGCATTGCCGTCTTTGCGGCTTCAGGCACATTAGCGGCATGGCGTAAACAAATGGATGGTTTTGGCGTGATTGTCTTAGCCACAGTCACAGCAATCGGTGGCGGTACCATTCGAGATCTGATTTTAGATGTTCCTGTAATTTGGCTTACCAATAACAGTTATTTTTATGCAATTTTCTTAGCTGCTGGGGTCACAATTTTATTAGTCCGTAACCGACTAACTATCCCAAATAACGCTTTTCAAATTGCGGATGCGATTGGATTAGCATTTTTTGTCATTATGGGCGCTCAAAAAGCATTAGATCATGGTACCTCTGCTTTTGTGGCGATCATGATGGGAGCCATCAGTGGCGTCTGTGGCGGGATGATCCGCGACGTACTGTGTCGGGAGATCCCACTGGTTTTTCGCGGCGAATTATATGCAGTCACCTGTATCTTTGGTGGATTAGTCTACACCAGTTTATTGGCATTAGGCGTTGCGAATGTACCCGCAATGATCAGTGGTATGTTCGGTTGTTTACTTTTAAGGTTAGCTGCCATCAAATGGCATTTAACCATTCCAGTGTTTGGGCGCAGCGGAAAAATTGAAAAATAAGCCATTGCATCAAAAAAGCGCGAAAAATCAGTGACTATTACTTTCAGATAAAAGACAGAACAGGCTAGGCATTCAATAAATGCCAGACTTAGCCAAGCATAATTTTAAGTAAACCAGCAGGTCTTTTCCCCTCCATTGCAGTTCTACAGTCATTCTGCGGAAATCTCTGAGCAAAATTGAAAGTAATAAAAAAGCCGGCAAAAGCCGGCTTTTTAAGAGTTTGGACTGGGTTACCCCACCAACTTATTCAGCAGAAGTTTCTTCTACTGGTAAAGCTGCGCCAGTTTCTGGGCGGTCAACTAACTCGATGTATGCCATTGGCGCGTTGTCACCGGCACGGAAGCCACACTTCAGAATACGAGTGTAACCACCTGGACGCGCGTTGTAACG
>CAZIPG010000285.1:0-3189 GCA_964540955.1 uncultured Rheinheimera sp. | reverse complement strand
TCCAACTGTGCCAAAGCAATTTCCAAATCCAGCTTTCGTTATCGCAATTGCAGCAAAACGCCGCATACCGCGATGCCGTGCTGACTGAGCTTTCTGAATTAGATGACAATCCACTGCAATTGTTGATTGCAGAAATTAAACAGTTATTGCGCGAACCACCTGCCGAACTCAGCGAACCTGCAAAGCAATCTTTAGCGCCCGCAACAGTGGAAAATACTCAAGCCAAAACAAAAGTTTTGGCATTAGCAGCAACGTTGCTTCTTTGCCTCGGTGCTGGCGCTTGGTTTATCGCGAATAGCGCAAAAGCTGTCAGTACCCATACTTCTTCAAGCCCAGTGACTGCTTCTGCCGCTCCTGCAACAACAGCCGTTGCCCCTGCAGCCCCCTTAATTCGCATGCATGGTTCTAATACCGTGGGTGAAAAATTAGCACCAGCCTTGCTCGAAGCATTCTTTAGCACACAAGGCGCAACAGGCTTTTCTTGGCAACAACAAGCACATAACAATGAACGGCAAGTCAGTTTTAAAGACGATGGCAAAACTCAGTTAGTTGAACTGCATGCCCACGGCTCAAGCACCGCGTTTAAAGATCTATTGAGTGGTCAAGCCGACATTGGGATGTCATCACGCAGAATTAGTGCCGATGAAATCAATCTTGGTGCTGCCAAGTTGGGCGACTTAAGCAAAATCGGCAACGAACATATCATCGCATTAGATGGTCTTGCGGTTATTGTGAATCAAAATAATGCTTTAAAAGCGTTATCGACCGAACAACTTGCCAAGATTTTCTCTGGTGAATTGACTCGTTGGTCAGAATTGGGCGGTGCAGATAAACCGATAGTGCTGCTTGCTCGTGATGATAATTCGGGGACTTTTGACACATTTAATAGCTTGGTTTTAAAGAAATTTGGCAAAACATTGAGTAGCCAAGCAAAGCGTTTTGAATCCAGCAGCGAGTTATCCGTTGCAGTCTCCCAGAATGATCATGCGATAGGTTTTATTGGATTAGATTTTATTTCCTATAACAAAGCGTTGGCAATTTCTGAGGGTGAAAATACTCCGGCGATTTATCCAACCCGCTTCACCATTAGCACTGAAGATTACGCATTAGCTCGTCGTTTGTATTTATATACACCGACATCCGCCTCACAAGTCGCTAAAGACTTTGCCCAATTTGCCATTTCTGAGCAGGGGCAGGCCTTAGTTGAACAGGCGGGCCTTATCTCACAAAACATTAAAGTCGAGAAAACTTTCCCGCAAGATAACGCCCCGGCTTCCTACAACCGTTACGCCGAAATGGGCCAACGATTATCGCTAAATTTCCGCTTTAATCATGGTGAAAATGACCTTGATAACAAAGGCAAACGCGATTTAGAACGATTGATCCGCTTCATGGAACAGAACAGCGGACGACGTTTGGTATTGATGGGGTTCTCCGATTCCACGGGCGACGAAGCCGTCAATACAGAACTGGCTATGCGTCGCGCTAAAGCTATTGAAAAAGAATTGGTTGCCAGAGGAATTATGGTCAGAGCCGTTGAATCTTACGGCGAGATGCTGCCGATCGCCAACAATGACAGCGATGCTGGCCGCGAAAGGAATCGTCGGGTTGAAGTGTGGGTTATTTAACTCAGTACAGTGATTGCAAACGAGGGTCAGTTGATGTTCCGATTATTTTCAAATCCAACCAATTTACAAGCGGTCTTTGCCAGTTACGGGACTATTGAAGCAGTCAAAGTAAAGTGCAATATCGATTTGGTCGTTCGGCGGTTAAAGATCCCATCACAGGCGCTTTTAGAGCAAATGCAGCAAGAAGGAATATCGCTGAACGAGCTTGATCAAGCTGCGACAACCAACGAAATGGATTGGAGTCTGATGTCGGAAACTGTGCTACGTAGCCATTTGCGCGCTGCTTTTTTGGATGAGGCAAAACTGTTCAATGCGCTAGCCTCACTCAATTTGTCACAACAGGCAGAGCTTCGCGATAAGTTTAACGGTGCCGTAAGCCACTTAAAATTACCTTCTGAAATGTTGTTACGTCGAATGCAAGAAGAAGGATTAGGATTGGAAAAGTTTGGAGTGCCTGCCAATGTTGCAGCTCGCACGGTGCACGTAGATAGTGCCGGAGATAAATTAGAACAAATCCGCAATAAGCTGAATTTGTTAACCCCCTCTACAGCAATGGAGCAGCCGCTCAACACTTGGCAACAGCCTGTCGTCGAGCCCCAAAACACAACGTTGGCAACAGACCTGGGCAGTATCAAAGCGCGCATCCAGCAGTTAAAGCAGCAACCCAATACTGTCGATGCGATCGCATCATCGGCAAATGTTGTTGCTCTGACGCCCAATCAAAACCGCTTAAAAGCTTGAATACTCTGACTAAACAGTCTCTAAGCAAGCGTTTAGCACGCTATTGATTTCTAAACGCTGATTGGGGCTGCAGAACCGCACAGGTCACCAGCCTCAAACCTATCAGACATTTGACATGTTTAAAATCAGAAATAACTATATAACAATAATTTGCAAAGAGCCATCATAGCTACTGACTACAACTAAGGCCATAGATTTGAGCATCTCTGTTGACTAGAAAACTTTATATTGAGGCCAAAGTTCTGTAATTTGCAGGGTCTACTGAGCCCCAAAATTTAGAATCTCAAACCACAGTGGAACCCTTGCTTTTAACTTTGATATATACCCTAAAACTGAAATCAAACAACCCTAACAAAAAAAGCAAAACAAACACAAAATTGACAGTATTTCCTCTTCTTTCCAAAGAAGATTTATCAAATAGGTCAACTCCGTTCAGCGTTATTTGGACAAACTGATGACCTATACTTTCGATCTGAACATAATCGCCATTGGATATTTTTGGCATCACCTCACAAGGCACTTCGAATAGATTCCTAAAAGTCTGTCCATCTTTTAGCTTGACGTCATATTGATAACTGGACTGACTTTTTCGGGTATTGGCGCATTCAAAGGATTCAATGGAGCCTGCGGTGGTTTGATGATTGGCGAGTAGCCCCTTGATGATCAATACACCCATTACGATCATCAGTACAATTGAAAATCCAATATTTAAATTGTTTTTTAATCCTTTACTCATCACTTATCCAAGATTTCAAAGGGGGCCAAAAATCAATGGGGTCAGAGTCACTGAAACTTTGTTTCAGTGACTCTGACCCCATTG
>CAZIPG010000284.1:0-3191 GCA_964540955.1 uncultured Rheinheimera sp. | reverse complement strand
AAACTTGCGACAGACCCAATCACTGGATAACTATGCCTGAATTTGCTGACGTTGCCAAGCATTTCGATGATATAACCGCTTACGACGGTTATACAGGCTTGGCTGTCTTCAAGGGGCAGTTCAATACGCACGACGAAACTTCTATATCTGGGAGTACAGAGCGCAAGCGTTCTATGTCGGTTGCTCCAGGGACAGTCATACCTGCACGACGGGTTGTGCAGGTATTTAACGAGCGTTACATCATAGGCGACGGGAACACGGACGGTATATTTGACCGCCCTACCAGGAAAGCCTACTGGTTAAAACGCAGTGACACGCTTGCTGTCGTCAGAATGCCTGGAGAACTGCTTTCTGGAGCGTCAGGGGTTTCCATGTACGTTAATCAGGAGTACATGAAAGACACTGTGAATGTGAACACGGATGCTGAATACGATCCGTTTTGGCGTATTAACGCCTCTATTTCAGAAGCAGTGCCTAGAGGTGCTTTTATCTCTGTTTCTGGCTTGCTGCTGAGAGTCCGGACTTCGCATGTAGAACTTGCAGGGTTTGTTGAAGCCCAGTCAGACGAACTTGACAGCGGTGCTTTGCAGTCTGTCACTGTTGCAGGCGCTTCAACGTACAATCCTGTTACGGACACCTACACTTCCACTCCTACTGTTTTGCCAGCGGTTGTATTGGATGCCTATAAAGCATATAAGTATCAGACATGGGCAGACACAAAGGTTAATGCTGGAGATTTGGTGTTTGTTATGTCTGCTGCTGCTCCTGTAGGTCAAAATGTTACAATGGGCAGTAAGCAGTATAGGGTGCTTTCAGTTCGTCAAGAACTGGATGCTTATGCTCACCACGTGGCACGAGTATGAAATTCAGCGTGAACATCAATGCCTGGAAAAACAAGACTAAAAGCGCCAAGAAGGCGATTAGGTCTAAGGCTACGGTGTATGTGCAGGCCCAAGTAAAGAGGGTACTTAAAGAGGTTCTAAACAATAGCCCACAGTACAGTTCTGACTATGTGTGGTCGTGGAGAGTAGTCACAACTCAGAATAAAAATGACGTTTACTCGCCGGGCTTCAAAGTTCGACCATGGCAGAAAATTTGGAACACCAAGGCCAAAATGGGTGACCAGAGAGTCATTCGTTTGCGGATGGCCGCAGAAATGGAACATATATCTGACATAAAGTGGAACTCTAAAGTTTGGCTAGTTAATACAGCAGCTGTGCACGAACTTCTGGAGAGTAACTCTGTAAGGCTGCGACCAGAGAACGTAATTCCGGGCAGCCTTACAAGCATTGAGCACTTGAAGCTAAAGTTTAAGACGCTAAGTTAGGTTTCCCTCTTACGTGAGTTTCAGCTCTGGTGTAGTGAATTTTATCGTTTCTTGCACGGGCGTACAGTGTACTGACTTTAATTTCTAAGACCTTAGACAGCGCTTGTGCTGTGATAGTTTCTCCGTCAAGTGTGAATCTGACAGTGTTTCTCTTGTTGTAGTTCTGGTGACTTCTATGTATCCACTCACAATTGCTTTTACAGTACCCTAGGTTTACATCCTTTCTTTCTATACTGTACCCTTCTGGAGGTTCTCCCATGTCGGCCAAAAAGTTCTCAAATACCTGCCAGTCAGGGTCTACACCTATGCCTCTGCCTCCGTATGGTTCCAAATTACTTCTCACTCTCGCCAGCATAGCTTTCCAAATACGGTAAGACAGTGGGCGTGTTATAGAGTAGCCATGTGTCTTTTGTCTTACACTAGTCAACTCTTTTCGCAAACATCCACATGACGATGTGGCTCCGCTGACTAAATGGTTTCCATCTACTTCTTTTTTATTTCCACAGTCACACAGGCACAGCCACCTGTTATGCTTTCCTCTAGATACGAGAGAGATGACTGTAAGTCGTCCATAGGTTTCGCCAGTTCGGTCTTTGAATTGCATTAGATTTTCTCCTAAATTGTGGAGTATAACTCAAAACTCCGGAAAGTGAAATTAAAATGAGCTTAGAGGCTGTTAGACAATCAGTGGCAACTGCCGTATCCGCAGCAGTTGCCACGTTCACAGACTACCCACTTGTCGTAGAGTACGATAACAGGATCATTGTCGATACTGCGACGCAGACAAATCCGTTTTTGACAGTAGAGACGAAGATGCTTGACGGGTTTCAGGCGAACCTGAGCGACGCACCGCTGCATCGGCTGCTAGGTCAAATCCACCTTGCGGTAGCAGTTCCCGAGGGTGCAGGACGAGTACTGGCTAACAAGGTTTTGGATCACCTGTACCCTAAACTCCAACGCAAAAAATTAGGGGTAATCCACACCACGATGGCAGCTCCTGCACCTGAAAAGCCACACAATGGCTGGTGCTACTACCCCGTTGTGATCCCCTTTTGGGCAGACATTCCAACTTGATATTAGTCTAATCTGCACACTTCAAACCCAAAAAAGTCCAAGGTCTTTGTAAGGCTTGGACTGTACACTTCGGGCAATACCTCGTCCACTTAACGGAGAATTGATATGACACTCGCATCTTCCAGCCTTGTAACGGTACGCAGCATCAAGGAAGCAAGCTTTGGTTTGATTCCGGTTGCAGGCAACCCCAAGGTTAAGCGTATTACTGGCGAAACTTTGGACTACGCTATCTCCAAGGAGAGTTCCAAGGAAATCAACTCAGATCGCACGATTGCTAGCGTGGTGCCTGTGACGGCCAACACTACGGGCAACCTGACTGGTGAACTCTCCTACACTGATTGGGACGACGAGCTTGAGTCTACTCTGCAGTCTACGTGGGCAGCTCTCGGTACTGACGGGGAGACTACGGCTGTGACTGTGGACTGCACTGCAACGACTGTTACTGCATCTGTGGCGCCAACTGGTGTAGACGCCTTTACCAATCTGAAACCTGGACAATGGTTCCGTGTCAAGTCTGCGGGCGCTAACGGTGGCAAGATTCTGCGCGTGCACGCTACGACAGCCCCTACGACTACGGTTATCACGCTTGACGCCGCTACGCCTGCTGCTGTTAGCACCGGCGAGTCTATTCAACTGCAATCTTCGCGTCTGACCCACGGTACGTCGCAAACTAGCTTTACGATTGAGCGTCAGAATAGCGACATTGGTGTGTTTATGGCCTACACTGGTCAAACCCCCAGCAAGCTGAATGTGAACGTGTCTTCGGGTGCGCTTACTCAGGTCACGTTTG
>CAZIPG010000283.1:0-3214 GCA_964540955.1 uncultured Rheinheimera sp. | reverse complement strand
GCATCTGACAATGACATTCATCTGTTGAGCGTCAGACGCCTTGCTTGCTGGCATTAGCTGCAAGACATCTAAAAGCCGCTGCGCCTTTGTATCGGCAAAGGGCAGCAACGCCATTAAATATCAGTATTGATGTGGTAAGTCCGACTAAATGATTGCACCGCTTCAATGAAGACTTTGGCCTTTTCTGGATCCACATCAGGCGTGATACCGTGACCCAGGTTAAAGACATGACCTGAACCTTGGCCATACCCATCAAGAATAGCCTGAACTTCTAAACGGATGCGCTCTGGCGTACCCAACAAAATCGCAGGGTCCATATTGCCTTGCAGCGCGACTTTATCGCCAATTCGTGCACGTGCGTTGCGAATATCAATGGTCCAATCAAGACCAACCGCATCACAACCTGTTGCCGCGATTTCCTCTAACCATAAGCCACCATTTTTGGTAAACAGGGTCACAGGCACTGGACGACCATCCGCATGACGGGTTAAGCCTTCCACGATTTGCTGCATGTAACTCAGCGAGTACTCGCGATAATCATGTGGCGTCAGGACGCCGCCCCAAGTATCGAAAATCATCACAGATTGCGCACCTGCGGCAATTTGGGCGTTTAGATAGAGAATGACGCTTTGCGCGAGTTTATCGAGCAGAATGTGCACAACTTCTGGCTCGGTATACATGAGTTTTTTGATTTTGGAAAAAGTCTTGCTACTGCCGCCTTCCAACATATAAGTTGCCAGGGTCCAAGGACTGCCTGAGAAACCAATCAATGGCACCGAACCATTCAGCTCACGACGGATGGTACGGACGGCATCCATCACATACTTCAGTTCAACTTCGGGATCCGGCACCGGCAGATTCACCACATCCATAAAGTCGCTGAGTTGCTTGGTGAACTTTGGACCTTCACCTTCGCCAAAATACAATCCCATGCCCATCGCATCAGGGATAGTTAGAATATCACTAAATAAAATGGCAGCATCTAAATCGTAACGACGCAGAGGTTGTAAGGTGACTTCGCATGCTAATTCAGGATTTTTGCATAACGACATAAAATCACCGGCTTGCGCGCGGGTCGCACGATATTCAGGTAAATAACGCCCTGCTTGGCGCATCATCCAAATCGGAGTGCGGTCAACTGGTTGTTTTAAAAGGGCTCTGAGGTACCGATCATTTTTTAGCTGCATCTTTGCTCTACCATTAAGCTGGGTTTACTTATTCTAGCAGTATCGCTGTCATCACACTATCATGACAGGTCCATGAATTTTTTTGCAATTTTTTGTGATTTTTTGTGATTCTTCTCTTGCTCAGCCTAAATGCATTTGGTATAAAACTGACGCGCTAGTGAAGAAATCCCAAAAACAAGAGCTCGGCAATACGAGCCCAACCAAAATACTTAAGCCACAATTGTGGCTTTTTTATTGGGTTTTTCCAGTCTTTTTTACCATATTCCACAGTTAATCATTTGATTTTGCACAAGCCTTTGCAATCATTTGCCCTGATAACGTTGTAACTGGTGGAATTTCAGGCAATTCCATGAAATCAAACCAAGCCGCCTCTTCAATTTCATGAGGTTGGCATCGAATGTCGCCCCCAGCATAATCTGCCATAAATCCTACCATCAGCGAATGTGGAAATGGCCAAGGCTGACTGCCGACATAGCGCAAATTGCGAATACTCACACCAACCTCTTCTGCAACCTCGCGATGTGCTGCTTGCTCTAAAGTTTCGCCCGATTCGACAAAGCCAGCCAAGATTGAGAAAAAGCCGGGTTTATGGCGTTTAGAACGAGCAAGTAAAATCTGCCGATCTTTAACGACAGCCACCAAGATACAAGGTGAAATTCTTGGATATACGCGATGACCACATTTGTGACATAGCAACGCAAGTTCCCAATTGACCAAGTTCATACCGCAACCACATTGACCACAGTAACGATGAGTTTGCAGAAACAATGCCAGCTGGGTAGCTCTTGCACCCAATTCAAACCAATGGGGTGATGGTAATTCCAGCAGGGCTCGGGCGCTATGCCATTGACTCTCATCGCTGATCTGATCTTGGTGGATCAGCAGATAAACAGGTTGCTGGAGCCATTCACCAATGTTCAGGCAGTGATCACCCGCTGGCAACGCTAAATCGTGAAAGTGACCATACGGGATCTCGCCTTGCGGTGTTAACCAGATCCGCCCTTTGTTGACGATGTACCAATAACCACAAGTTTTCGCAGTTATTTCAAGGCTATGTTCAATCATCGCATGCACCACAGAATAAAAAATGTCATGATACTGCTTAATACTGAACCGACCAATTAAAAAAATGTTGATCTTTCCGTCAGAATTCTTTTAATTAGCGGTATAACTTAAATTTAAAGTTGGAAAGGAACATCGTTATGTACACCCGGCTGCAAACTGCAAGGCAACAATGGGGCGGTTCTCTGACTGCGATTGATAATTGGCTCGAAGAACGACAACAGCTGATTGTCTCCTATTGTAAACTGGCAGCATTACCTCCTTTCGACAAAACAAAATCCGAATTACTACCAGGCCAAGCCGACATTCAAACATTTTGCCAAATCCTGATGGATTATCTATCAGCAGGTCATTTTGAAGTGTATGACCAAATTGTTTCGCAATGTGAAGTCAATGGCCATGACAGTAAATCTTTGGCCGAAAAACTGTATCCTCGTATTTCTGCGTCAACGGATCTCGCCTTAGAATTTAACGATACTTATGCAGAGCAAATTGATGAAAGCAATAGCGCCAAGTTTGATGAGCATTTATCACAATTAGGCCAAGCTTTAGAAGAACGCTTTTCTTTAGAAGATGAATTAATTCAAACATTGTTCCAACGGCACGCTTCTCCTTCGATGCCCGCTTAATCGCACAAATAACTTCTGAGTTTCGCTCATCAAGCCAAAAAAACCGCCTCTCGGCGGTTTTTTTAATCGGTTTTATACGGCGTTGCGATAATTACTTTTTTGCCGCAGCAGCCGGTTCAGCAGCTTCTGTTGGCACGATGCCTAACAGTTCAACTTCAAACACTAATACGCTGTTCGCTGGGATTGGACCCACATCACGGTCACCGTAAGCAAGTTCTGAAGGGATAGTGAATTTGAACTTAGAACCAACGCCCATTAACTGAACGCCTTCAGTCCAGCCTTTGATCACTTGGTTTAATGGGAATTCAACTGGCTCGCCACCGTTTTTCTCAGTGC
>CAZIPG010000282.1:0-3219 GCA_964540955.1 uncultured Rheinheimera sp. | reverse complement strand
CACTCAGTCCGCTGCCCAGCCGGAACCGGCGCCCGTCGGCACTTTGCACCTCCACAGTATCGCCTGAATTGGGTGTGCCTCTCACTTGTTTGATGGCTTTGGAAAACACCCATGGATGGCGGCGTTTCAGAGATTTCTCGCGGTCGGCTTGCAAAATTACAGTAGCTGTCATGATGATGATCTTCGTCAATAAAAGTGCGGTATTTTAGACTTTGGCTTGTAAAATCAAAAGTAAAAGTTAAAGTTCTTGCTACGCATCAACCGAACTAATTGAAAACACTGAGGCTTTATGGCGATTAACTCTGCTGAACCCAACCGAAATACCGCAAATAACCACCTCCATGCGGGGTTTAGCTTGCCTGCAACCATGCAAGCAATTGCGGTGACAGATTTAGGGCCGCACAGTCAGCTGCAATTTGTTGAACTGCCAGTGCCGATGCCAACAGCCAGCCAAGTGCTGGTGCAAGTATTCGCGACCGGGGTAAACCGGGCTGATTTAGCGCAGCGCGCTGGGATTTATCCGCCACCACCGGGTGAAAGTGACATTCTCGGTTTAGAAGTCGCAGGCCTTGTGGTGGCCTCTGGCAGCGACATCGGTCAAGCTTGGCTTGGCAAAGCCGTGTTTGGCTTAGTGCCTGGTGGCGGTTATGCTGAATATGCGGTGTTGGAAGTCAGCCACTTGATTGAAAAGCCCGTGTCTTGGAGTTATGTCGAAGCAGCGGCGAGCGCCGAAGTGTTCTTAACGGCTTATCAAGCTTTGTTTGCAATCGGCGGTTTAGCAAAAGACGGCGCTGCCTTAATTCATGCGGGCGCCAGTGGCGTCGGCACAGCAGCCATTCAATTGGCAAAAGCAAGCGGTGCTAAGGTTGCTGTAACGGTTGGCTCGGATGACAAAGCGGCGACCTGCATTGAATTGGGTGCAGATGTCGCGGTGAATTACCACACTGAGCAGTTTGTGACTGTGCTTGGAGAAAAAATCCCGCAAGGTTTTGCGGTGATTGTCGATCCGGTTGCTGGAGATTATATCAGTAAGGATCTGCAGCTCTTGGCGCTCGATGGCAAAATTGTGGTGTTAGCCATGATGGGCGGGCGCAAAATTCCAGAGTTGGATTTGGCGGTGATGTTCAAAAAACGTGGCCAGCTGATTTGCTCAACCTTGCGTAATCGCAGTAATGCTTATAAAGCCGAGTTAGTGCAAGGGCTGGTATCGCAATTTTATAGCCAATGGCAAGCCAGAACTTTGTTGCCGAGCATCGGCTTGGTCGTGCCTTGGCAGCAAACACAAACCGCGCATCAACAGATGGCGAGTAATCAATTGATTGGTAAAGCGGTGTTAGTGGTGCGCCCCGACGCTTAAAGCTTTGGCTTGGCGAAAAGTCGTTTATCTCTAGGAATTACAGTGCCAAAAAGCGGCATGAGTTGCCGCCTCTGGCTAAATTTGCTGGCTTATTGACTATCTTTTCGCTGCTCGTGATCTTCTGAAACTGCATCTTCTGAAACTGCATCTTTTAAAACTGCCTCTGTTGACACTTCATCTGTAGACAATTCATCTGA
This sequence comes from uncultured Rheinheimera sp., assembly GCA_964540955.1. Lineage (GTDB taxonomy): Bacteria > Pseudomonadota > Gammaproteobacteria > Enterobacterales > Alteromonadaceae > Pararheinheimera. Next base: position 1,665 of record CAZIPG010000282.1, on the reverse strand, counting down.
TGACACAGCATCAGTAGACACTGCCACTGCTGGAATTGTCTCTTTTAACGATGAAGGTGCCGGCACTAGTTCCGCTGGCTCATTTTTGGTTTCAGCATCGGCCAAAACAGCCTCTTTACTCAGTGCTTCAGCGGTGTTGTCAGGCTGAACTTCACTGGTTTGCTGCTCAGTTGCCGGCTCTTGTTCTGGCACCTTCACTTCATCGGTCGGTGCCGGTTGTGAACGCAGCTGTTGCTGTGCTGTATGCTGATCGACCCGTGGGTCGAGTGCTGCTGCATAAGGCGAAGATACTAAGTCACCACTTGCCATCACATAATCGCGCGGCGCAGAGCGCTCTTGTTGTTTTTGTTGATAATTCACTTGTTGTAAGCGTACAAACAACAAGGCAGCAACAGCGGCCATAAAACCATACAACATGCGACTGCCGCCAATTTGCATACATAAAGAGGCGATTAACGGCCCAGTACTGGCGCCAATCCCGAAGGTCAGCAAGATGGTTGCAGAAAGTGCGACGCGCTCTTCTTGCTCAATATTTTGATTCGCTAACGCAGTGCCAAGCGGATAGAGCGTAAATGCCAACACGCCAAAGCAAAAGGTTGCCACTAATTGCAGATAACCCGACAACGGTAAAATGGCCATCGCTAAAACGAGAAAGCCTAAAATTGCCGAATTGGTGCGGATCAGGCGACTACGCCTGATTTTATCGGAGAGTTTTCCCATTGGCCATTGCGCCAATAAGCCCGCAATGACTGTGGTTGCCATGTAAGCTGCAACTTGTTCGGTATTCATGCCTTGACTGGCTGCAAATGCCGGTGCTAAGCCATAAAATGAACCGACAATCATGCCTGCCATAGCAATTGTGGTTAGCGATTGCGGCACTTTTTGCCAAAATGCTTTAATGCGCAGTGGTGCAGGGCGCAGCGGTGTTGGGTGAATTCGTCGGGTCATGGCAATCGGCACAATACACAAGGAGAAACACATCGCCACCAGTAATAACGGTTTAATGGTCAGTTCTGGATTTAAACTCATCGCACCTTGGCCGAGCACGAGGCCTAAATAAGACACAATCATATAACTTGCGAAGATAGTGCCGCGATTCTTGGCGTCAGCTTGTTCATTCAACCAACTTTCCAGCACCATGTATTGGCACATCATGCACATACCAACCAGTAGACGCAGCACCAGCCAAATTTCCAGTTGGTCGATCAGCGCATGACCGAGTGCACAGGCCGTCACGACGCCCGCTGACGCAGTAAAAGCCCGAATATGGCCAACGCGGCCGATCAGTTTATGGCCAACTTTCGAGCCCAGCACTAAGCCTAAATAATAGGCAGACATCATGCCGCCGATCCAAATCCGCGCGACGTCCATATGGGCAAGACGCAAGCCTAAATAAGTCGTGAGCAACCCTGCGGCTAACACCATCAGCAGGGTGGCAAAATACAACGACGAAAACGAACGAATACTCGCTGACATAACCAAACTTCCAAAAATTGTCGAACTGTCTGCACTTACTGTAGAACAAAGCTGGCGGGTAAAAACACCGCCTACTTATGAAAAAAAACCGCAGACTGGCTGCGGTTTTTCTGGCGTTATTTGACGCGCATTCCAGGCGTGGCACCTTCGTCAGGTGACAACAAGAAAATATCTTTGCCGCCAGGGCCT
>CAZIPG010000281.1:0-3235 GCA_964540955.1 uncultured Rheinheimera sp. | reverse complement strand
CGGCCGAAGGCAAAAACATCGCGCACCAAGTCAAGAAAATGGACATGACGCATGTTCTGCAAATTCGCAAGCGTCTGAATTTGGAAGACTTCATTTCTGAAGAAGAAGTGCAGAGCCTGCCATATATCCAATTAAAAGAAGGTTCGCCTGAGCATCAATATTTGCATGCGCGCCGCAATGCGTTAAACGGGTATACGCCAGTGCGTTTACCTAACTTCACCAAACCACTGACGTTGCCAGAATTGTCGGCGTTTGATGGCTTGTTAGAAGAGCAAAAACGTGAAATTTCAACGACGATGGCATTCGTGCGTGGCCTTAATATCTTGTTGAAAGATGCCCATATCGGTCAGCAAATTGTGCCAATCATCGCCGACGAAGCGCGTACCTTTGGTATGGAAGGTTTATTCCGTCAAATCGGGATTTATAACCCAAGTGGCCAAACTTACACGCCAGAAGACCGTGCCGTTGTTTCTTATTATAAAGAAGAAACTTCAGGCCAAGTGTTGCAAGAAGGCATCAATGAGCTCGGCGCAATGGCCTCTTGGGTTGCTGCTGCCACTTCTTACAGCACCAATGATTTGCCGATGATCCCATTCTACATTTACTACTCGATGTTCGGTTTCCAACGTGTTGGCGACATGGCGTGGTTAGCGGGTGACCAACAAGCGCGCGGTTTCTTATTAGGCGCAACTGCCGGCCGCACCACCTTAAATGGCGAAGGTTTACAGCACGAAGACGGTCACAGCCATATTTTGGCGGGGACAGTGCCGAATTGTATTTCGTATGACCCAACCTATGCCTATGAATTGGCGGTGATCATCCAAGACGGGATCCGTCGCATGTATGGCCCGGCGCAAGAAAATATTTACTACTACATCACTGTGATGAATGAAAACTATCATCACCCAGCGATGCCAGTCGGTGCCGAAGAAGGCATTCGCCGCGGGATCTACAAACTGGAAAGCTTGCAAGGCAGCAAAGCCAAGGTGCAACTCCTCGGTTCAGGCACAATTTTGAATGAAGTGCGCAGAGCCGCCGAAATTCTGAGTGAAGAGTATGGCGTGGCGTCTGATGTGTTCTCAGTCACCTCGTTCAATGAGTTAGCCCGTGATGGCCAAGACTGTGAACGCTTTAACATGCTGCACCCAACCGATGCGGAAAAAGTGCCTTATATCGCGCAAGTGCTGGGCAATGCGCCAGTGATTGCTGCGACTGATTACATCAAAAACTATGCGGAACAAGTGCGTGCCTTCGTCCCTGCAGTGTCTTACAAAGTGCTGGGAACTGATGGGTTTGGTCGCTCAGACAGCCGTGAAAACTTACGTCGTCACTTCGAAGTGAACGCGGGTTACATTGTGCTGGCCTCTCTGCGTGAATTAGCCAAACAAGGCAGCATTGATAAACAGTTAGTTGCGGACGCGATTGTGCGTTTTGGCATTGACACCAACAAGCCGAACCCACTGTTCGCATAAGAGGATTGGTTATGAGTATTGAAATTTTTGTGCCGGATATTGGAGCTGATGCCGTTGAAGTCACTGAGGTGTTGGTCAAAGCGGGTGATACGGTTAGCTTAGATCAGTCACTGCTGAGCGTAGAAGGCGATAAAGCGGCGATGGAAGTTCCTGCACCGCAAGCCGGTGTCGTCAAAGAAGTCAAAGTGAAGACAGGCGATAAAGTCAAAACTGGCTCGCTCATCATGATTTTTGAATCGGCAGGCGCTGTTGCTGCACCTTCCGTAGCCCCTGCAGCAGCACCTGTGGCTGCGGTGTCCGCAGCACCCGCGGCAGTGGCAACGACTTCAGCTTTACAAGAAGTGAAAGTTCCTGACATCGGTGGCGATGCCGTTGAAGTCACTGAAATCATGGTGAAAGTAGGCGATGTAGTCAAAGCCGAGCAATCGTTATTAAACGTGGAAGGTGATAAAGCAGCGATGGAAGTGCCAGCGCCCTTTGCCGGGACTGTCGCGGAAATCAAAGTGAAAGTCGGTGATAAAGTCTCGACCGGCAGCTTAGTTTTTGTGTTCTCGACTGAAACTGCAGCACCTGTTGCCAGCGCAGCACCTGTTGCTCCAGTCGCGGCAGCAAGCACAGCGCCAGTGGCTGCGTCAGTCACTCCCGCTCCAGCAGCTGTAGCCGCAGCGCCAGTCGCAGCAGCTGCAGAGCCAGCCTCAGGCTTTGTTGAAAATCAAGCCTATGCGCATGCATCCCCTGTGGTTCGCCGCTTGGCTCGCGAGTTTGGCGTTGATTTATCCAAAGTGACAGGCTCTGCCAGAAAAGGCCGAGTGGTGCGTGAAGATGTCCAAAACTATGTGAAAAACATCATCAAGCAAGTCACTGCAGGCAATGGCACAGCAACCCCAGCCGGTGCTGGCAATAACATGGGCTTTGACTTACTGGCATGGCCTAAAGTGGATTTCAGCAAATTTGGCGCTGTGGAAGAAAAACCACTGTCACGCATTCAGAAAATCTCCGGTGCCAATTTACATCGCAACTGGGTGCGCATCCCGCATGTGACGCAGTTTGATGAAGCGGATATCACCGATTTAGAAGAATTCCGCAAAGAGCAAAATGCACTGGCAGATAAGAAAAAAATGGGCGTGAAATACACCCCGTTAGTATTCATTATGAAAGCCGTGGCGAAAGCGTTGGAAGAATTCCCAACCTTCAACAGTTCGTTATCAGACGATGGTGCCAGCCTGATCCTGAAAAAATATGTGCATTTGGGCATCGCGGTTGATACGCCGAATGGCTTGGTAGTGCCCGTGGTGCGTGATGTCAATAAAAAAGGCATCATTGAACTGTCGCGTGAACTGCAAGAGATTTCTCTGAAAGCGCGTGAGGGCAAGCTCACTGCCGCAGATATGCAAGGCGGTTGCTTCACGATTTCCAGTTTGGGCGGGATTGGTGGCACGGCGTTTACGCCAATCGTCAACGCGCCAGAAGTGGCAATTTTGGGTGTTTCTAAGTCGGATATTAAACCGAAGTGGAACGGCAAAGAGTTCTTGCCACGCTTGATGGTACCCTTGTCGGTGTCTTACGATCACCGCGTGATTGATGGCGCTTTAGCAGCTCGTTTTACGGCAACGCTGGCGTCTTATTTGGCGGATATTCGCCAAATTATTATGTAATGAATCGGCACCCTGACTGAAAATACAGTTTTTTTGGCTCGAACTTGATAGTTGTACTGAAAAGTTACGGGACATCTTTCAGACAGGGTGATAAAATTCGCGCACTTT
>CAZIPG010000280.1:0-3248 GCA_964540955.1 uncultured Rheinheimera sp. | reverse complement strand
CATTCATATTGCGCCAGAGCAAATGACTGGTAGCCGTATCACGGAAGAATTGTTCTATCCATCCAGCGAACACAAATTGCCGCTGTTATTAACTTTAATGGAAGAAGAGTGGCCGGATAAAGCCATCGTTTTTGCCAATACCAAACATTGGTGTGAAGACGTGTTTGCTTGGTTAGAAGCCGATGGTCACCGCGTTGGCATGTTGACAGGCGATGTAATCCAGAAAAAACGTCTGAAAATTTTAGATGACTTCACCACGGGTAAACTCGATATTTTAGTGGCAACCGATGTTGCTGCGCGTGGTTTGCATATCCCGAAAGTCAGTCATGTGTTTAACTTTGATTTACCCGATGACTGTGAAGATTACGTGCACCGAATTGGCCGTACGGGTCGCGCAGGCGAAAGCGGCAAAGCCATTAGCTTCGCCTGTGAGCGCTATGCGCTAAACCTCACAGGCATTGAAGACTACATCAAACCCAGTATTCCTGTGACACAGTACGACCAAAGTGCGTTACTCACGGATTTAACTGTGCCAAAACCTCGTGTTAGACGTCGCCTCGGCCAAAATCGGCCAGGCCAAAGCCGTCCTGCCGGACGTGGAACTCCGAATGGCCCAAGACCAGCACGCAGCCGCCCCCGCTGAAATAACGGGACAGCCCGTCTCAGCACTGCAGCATGAAGATATCTACGCAGTGTTAGATTTAGGCTCCAACAGCTTTCACATGTTAATGGTGAAAGTTGTTGGCGGTAGTGTGCAAGTGATTGGTCGGGTGAAGCGCAAAGTGCGTTTGGCTGCGGGCCTGAATGATTCTTTAGTTCTCAATAAAAAAGCCATGACTCGGGGCTGGGAATGTTTGGCTTTATTTGCTGAACGTTTGCAAGACATCCCTGCCAGCAATATTCGGATTGTCGGGACTGCCACCCTCAGGCTTGCTCATAACGTCAAAGTGTTTTTGGCCGAAGCAGAAAAAATTCTGGGTCATCGCATTGAAGTCATTTCTGGTGAAGAAGAAGCCCGCTTAATTTATTTAGGGGTTGCGCATACTTCGAGCTGCAATAGTAATCGGTTAGTCATTGATATCGGTGGCGCTTCGACTGAAGTGGTCGTGGGGACTGGTTTTTCGCCAGTGCAGTTGGCCAGTTTGAATATGGGCTGTGTGACTTACTTAGATCGCTATTTTAGCGATGGTTTATTAAGCGAAGAAAACTTTGCCAACGCGATTGCCGCTGCAGAGTTAGAGGCCAGTAAAATTGCCGCAGATTTTATGGCAACGGGTTGGGAAATTGCCGTGGGTGCTTCTGGCACTGTCCAAGCCATGCAAGAAATTCTGGTGGCGCAGGGGTTAGATGAAGTCATCACGCTGAGTAAGCTTGAAGCCATCATGCAGCAAGCGGTCGCCTGTGGTGATGCTAGTTTGCTCAATTTGGTCGGACTCGCCCAAGAGCGCAAACAAGTATTCCCGTCCGGTTTAGCGATCCTTATCGCCTTATTTCGCAAGTTGCATATTCAAGGCATGACCCTCTCAGGCGGCGCGCTGCGTGAAGGCATTCTGTATGGCATGTTGCCACAGCTCCAGCATATTGATGTACGTAACCGCACTATGGCCAGCCTCATGGTGCGTTATTACATTGATGAACAGCACGCTCGGCGTGTGGCGGAAATGGCCCTGACATTAGCGGAGCAGCTGCAACCCAATTGGAATTTAACCAAATTCGAAGGCCTCGCTATGCTGCGCGCTGGCGCCTTGCTGCATGAATTGGGTTTACTGATTGAATATAAAAACCATCATCATCATGGTGCTTATATTATTAGTCATACCGAATTACCTGGGTTTACTCGTGCTCAACAGCAATTGGTGATGGCTTTAGTGTTTAATCACCGTGCTGATATTCAGCGCGATATTATTGCCCGGCAAACCATGACCTCAGTCCTGTTGGCGGTGCGTTTAACACGGGTACTGCGCTTGGCGGTGATCCTGTCGATGCGTCGAAAGCATGAAGCACTGCCAGAAGCAACTTTAGCAGCCCAGGGTGAAGTACTCACCTTAGCGCTGCCGAAAGGATTTTTGGAGCAGCATCCATTGATGCGTGCTGAGCTTGAGCAAGAAATCCAATATCAACAGCAAGCAGGTTGGCAATTAGTACTCAAGTAGCCTTAGGCCTGCACTTTTCTGAGGTTTAACCATGTCTTCACAACAGCAACGTGATGAGCGGATTGATTTACTTCGCTTTATTGGTCTTGCCATGGTGATCTTGGCGCATGTCTATCCACCTTTTTTAATTGCGCAATTGCGTAATTTTGATGTGCCATTGATGGTGTTGGTTTCTGCATTATCGTTCAGTGCTTCGGTGAAACAAGAGAGTTACGGACAATATGTTTGGGCGCGCGTGAAGCGGTTAGTGTTTCCGGTTTGGCTATTCTTGGCAGTTTATTTTGCACTCGAATGGGCTTTTGCGTTTCCTGTGCCATTACCGACCTTAGAAAAGATTTGGTACACCTTCACATTGATTGATGGTATTGGCTATGTCTGGGTGATCCGCATTTTCTTGCTGGTGGCGCTGATTGGGCCTTTTGTTTATCGATTTCATCAACGCGAAACCAGTCACCTGCGATATTTTGGCGTTTTAGCATTGGTCTATGCCATATTCCAAGCCATGGTCTGGTGGGTGTTACCGCAACTGACTGGCATCATCAAAACATTTTTGCTCAATACGCTTTTTTATGTGCTGCCTTATGGCGTGGTGTTTGCGTTTGGCTTGCGCGTTCCTGCCATGGTGAAACCGGAACTTTGGCGCTGGTTTATTGCGTTTACAGGGTTATTCGTCGCGATGGCTCTGTGGTATTTTGGCCAGACCGATCAATTTAAACCGACCCAACACTTCAAATATCCGCCGCAACATTATTATTTGGCGTACGCCTTGATGGTGAGTTTGGCATTGTGGCTGGCGGCAGCAAGCCTCTTGAAATTGCTGTATCAAGTGCGGTTGATTGCGCTGGTGATGTTTGCAGGCAGCAACAGTATTTGGATTTATCTCTGGCATATTTTCTTTTTGCAAATGTTCAAACTGGACTGGCTGAGCAACTATGTACTTGTTTTCGCCTGTTCGACTGCAGTGACTTGGCTGCAAGTCTATTGCGTGAACAAGTATTTGATTGCGCCATGCACAGATCCGCAAAAACGCAGAAATATCAAAGCATTATTAACAGGTTAACGACGGCTGGTTTGCGACGATTTTCTCAAGCAACT
>CAZIPG010000279.1:0-3307 GCA_964540955.1 uncultured Rheinheimera sp. | reverse complement strand
GCAGATTTTGGGAAGGACGCTTTAAATCACAAGCGATTTTGGATGAAGCCGCCCTTATTAACACCATGGTTTATATCGATTTAAACCCTATTCGAGCAAAAATTGCTGAAACACCGGAAAGCTCTGCCTTTACCAGCATTGCCGAGCGGATTTCTGAGCGGAACTTAGCGACGGATGTAAGATGCGCTTTTCATGGCAAATTGATGCCTTTTATAGATGGTAAAGGCCTTGCAACTGAGCCGTGCATCCCCATGCATCTTGCTGATTATATTGAGCTTGTCGATTGGACTGGACGACAAATTCGACCGGATAAACGCGGTGCAATCAGTGATACTGCACCACCAATTTTGACTAGGCTTGGCATCGAACAAGGCAACTGGTTGCAAAATTGCCAAAAGCTCGAGGCCGATTTTCGGCAAGTAATAGGCCATTCTGCTGCGATTGAAAAGTTCTGCCAAGCGATTGGCCAAAAATGGCTGCAAGGTATTCATAGCTGCCGACGATGTTTTGGATAGTGAATTCTTAACCTGGTAAAAACTGCACTAGTATTTCCAAAAATCAACGCTGATCAAAGATCTGGCGTTGGAGCTTATGGTATCAGTATGCAAAAGTCTCGAAGTTAGAAAAATCAAATCCCTTCATCAAGCTGAATTTACTCAGAAAATTCTGACATTACATCCCATAGCAGCAATATTGTTTCACTTTTCAATGAATCAAGGGCTAAGGGCTGCAGTGAATCAAGGGCAGCCATTTTTTAAATTGAGTGAATCAAGGGCAGCCATTTTTTAAATTGTGGGTAGCCATATTCAATTAGTGGGTGGCCATATTTAATTGATATCTAATTGGCCTTGTTTAATTCTGCCCCTCAACAAACTCGGTAACTCCTGCGGTTGATATTTCTCAACCAACGCAAACAAAATCGCTAAGGTTTTTCGATCTGGATTGCCACTAACTAAGTCAGGAACGAAATGCTGCTGAAAAGCCCTCAAATACAGTGTTGTTTGTTCATCAAATTCACCCGTCACCGCAATACCATAACCATAAGCGCGTAAGGCTTGTTGTATGCTCAGAAGAGGTACAGATTCAGGCAATTGCTGCCAATATTTCTCGACAGTTGCTTCATCATACCAAGCACCAATGCCTTGGCGCGCCAGCCATTGCCAAGGAAAACGTGGGCCAGGATCTTGTTTACGTTGGGGTGAAATATCACTGTGGCCGACAATATGGGTTGGGCTAATTTCAGGATGTCTCGCCAAAATATCCTTTAATAATTGCGCTAATAACTCTAGCTGTGCAGGATCAAAATCTGGGGTGAAACAAAGAGGCATCACCTCATCCACGCAGCGACTCCGATTGACCAACTCAATCCCAATCGATTGATCATTCAAGTTTTGTTGGCCTTGCCAAAAACTCATCCCAGCATGCCAAGCTCGTTGTTGCTCGCTAACCAATTGATAAACCTTGAGTGGCTCAGTTGCAGGGTAGCTCGCGTCCGACCGTTCAGGGATCAGATAATGTGCGCTCACTGGATTTTCACTCGGCGTGGTCAACACTTGCAGCGATTGCGCCCAATCACCTGTGGTGTAATGCAGTACCACCATACGGATGCGTTGATTATGATTTTGTGATTGATGTTGTTGGCTGACCACAAAGTCAGATCCAAATTCGGATTGATTCAGATAACTAGCCTGCATACTACAGCTCGCTAATGTCACCCCACACGCGAGTAGGCAGAGCGCTCTGATTTGACGTATCATCGATGCAATATCCCTCAATTGCGATGTTGCCACTATAACTGGGTTTAGGGTGAATTGCAGCGCGGAATCGGTGAAAGGAGTAATAGCTCATGTCAACCAACAACGATGCAGGAAGCCTAGATTCGCCTCATGTTTCTGCTCAACTGACTGCAGAACTTGCATTGCCTCCGATCCACCTGCAAGTACATGGCGAACAAACGATGTGCTGGATTTTTGCCAAAGAAGCCAGCATAGAAAGTGTGGCGCAGGTGCAATTCGCCGCGCGTTTAATAAGAGCCCATGCGGGGGATTGGTTGATCGATTTAATTCCTGCTGCAACGACATTATTAATTGTTTTCAATTTTTTGAAATACGACGCAGACGAAGTTTATCAAAGTATCGCTGCTATTTGGCCGCAAAAAATGGCCAGCCCTGAGCAACAAGGCAAACTAGTGACCCTTCCCTGTTTTTATGATGAACGTTTTGGCCCCGATTTGGCTCGAATCGCCCTCCTGCGTCATTTAAGCATCGCGGAAGTGATCCACTTACACAGCAAACAACGCTATCAGGTTCATGCCATCGGTTTTGCGCCGGGCTTTGCATATCTTGGCCATGTTGAGACAGCTATAGCTAGCCCTCGCTTATCAACTCCTCGAACCAAAGTCCCTGCAGGGAGTGTCGGAATTGCTGGTTCACAGACTGCGGTTTATCCAAAGTCTTCACCTGGAGGTTGGAATATCGTCGGCAATTGCCCGCTGCCGATGTTTTCTTTAACCGCATCCCCAATGATGCCCGTTGAAGTTGGTGATTGGGTGCAATTTGCTGCGATCGAGCGAGCAGAGTTTCTTCGTTTAGGCGGAAATGATGAAGCTTGGCGTGTATTTGAGCCACAAGTAGAGCTTGGTACGACTTCAAGTTACTACGGGTAACTAAAAAAAGATGGCTTTGCTTAATGATCGTTAATCATGGCTGGCCATAAAAACAAGGTCTGAATATAAACAAGAACAAATCCTAAATTCTAACCGAGGACAGCCACAAAATCTTAAAAGGCCAAAACTAGGACAGCCAATTCATGTCAAGAACAGCAAAATCAGGACAGCCACTTTTGATGCCAAGGAACAACGCCCAAAATGAACACGAAGGAAGTTAAATAACATGAAGACTACGGAATGAAGACAGCCTCCGCTAACAAACCTCAACTGCAAACTGCTCATGCCGGCTTACTCATCGAGCAATGTAATAGCTTGGTCCAAGTTCAAGACGCTGGCCGCTTTGGTTATGCGGCTGTAGGGATCACCCAAGGTGGCTGGCTTGATTCCACTGCTGCACGTATAGCCAATGCCTTAGTCGGGAATGTTTCCAACAGCAACACTCCCGAAAATGCTGCAATTAAACACCAAAAATCTGCCGCAGTATTAGAAATCCCCTTAGGCGGGTTTCGGGTACAAGCCCTGCAACCTTGTTGCGTGGCTGTCAGTGGTGCAAATTGGCCATTATTCAAAAATGGCGTACGGGTGCCAAACTACAGCCGGATCCAATTGCAAGCTGGGGATCAATTCAGCATCGGATTT
>CAZIPG010000278.1:0-3359 GCA_964540955.1 uncultured Rheinheimera sp. | reverse complement strand
AATTGAAAATCTGGCGTTTGGATTGGTCATCCAACTCAGACGCCAGATCATCGATTAATAGCAATGGTTGTTTATGACCAGTGCGGTAAATCACATTACTCTGTGCAATTTTAAGCGCGAACAATAACACTTTCAGTTGGCCACGCGACAACAATTCATCGACGTACTCACCGCCCACCTTGACCCGCAAATCTGCTTTTTGCGGTCCCAACTGGGTATAACCCAGCCTCAAATCTATGGTGAAACTATCTTTCAATTGTTGCCAAAGCTCGGCTTCGGTTTGTTCGCGACATTGCCAGCCAGCAACTAACTCCAACTGCAGTCCAGCTAATGCAGGAACCTCAAGCACAAGTTGAATGAGCTCATTGCTTAAGATGCCAATATATTCTTGCCGCATCTGTTGCAGCTGCATTGCAAGTGCAACAAATTGCTGATCCCAAAACTGATAGTATTCAGTATTGCTTTGTCTACTTTTTAATAAGGCATTACGTTGTTTTAATACCTTATTAAAACGCATCCAGACATCATAAAACTGATGTTCCACGTGGAACAATCCCATATCAAAGAATTGCCGTCGTTCTTTAGGGCCACCAAAAAATAACCGAAAACTTTCAGGCGTAATTAACTGTACAGGCAATAATTTGGCACAATCTGCAACCCGCTGAATGCGCTCACCGTTGAGTCGAGCTTGCCACTCACCCGCACGATCCCGCTGCACGCCTAAAGCAATCTTATGTTGGCTCGCCGAGATTTTGGCAAACACGGTGTACAAAGGCTGCTCATGTCGGATCACTTTATGAGCTTTGCTGGTACGAAAAGAACGACCATGCGCCAATAAATAAATTGCTTCTAATACACTCGTTTTTCCACTGCCGTTACTGCCATAAATCAAATTCCAAGCAGTGGAAAAATTTAGCTGTGCCTGCTCAATATTTCGAAATTGGCTCAGCTGAAGTTGTTGTAATGCCATCGCTTACAGACGCATCGGCATCACAACATAAAGCGCGCCAGGATTACCAACGCCTTCAACTAGCGAACTTGAGTTAGCATCACTTAAATGCATCACCACTAAATCAGTATTCAGGGTGTTTAAAACATCTAAGACATAACCGACATTAAAACCAATTTCTAGCGAATCACCTTGGTATTCAACTTCGATGACTTCTTCCGCTTGTTCATGTTCAGGGTTATTAGCAACAATTTGCACTTCACCCGGCGTTAAAGTGAAACGCACACCTCGATATTTTTCGTTCGATAAAATAGAGGCACGAACACACGCGTCTTTTAGCACACTGCGATGGGCAGTGACTTGTTTCGAGCTATTACGCGGCAGTACGCGACGGTAGTCTGGAAAACGACCATCAATCAACTTACTACTGAAACTAAATAGACTGTCAATCAGACGAATATGATTTTGACCAACAGATAACCGAATCAGCTGATCATCACTAGTTAATAAGCGCATGAGCTCGAGTACGCCTTTACGCGGGATAATCACCTGTTTCTGTTGTCCGGCAGTTTGCGGTAATTCCATTGAGCTCAGCGCCAAGCGATGGCCATCAGTTGCCACGGTGCGCAAAGTGCCGTTATCAACTTCGAACAATAACCCATTTAAATAATAACGAACATCCTGATTGGCCATTGAAAAAGAGGTGTCTTCCATCAGCTTACGCAATTGCGCGCGACTGACCTCAAATTCAACTTCACCTTGCCATGACTCTAAATTCGGATAATCGTTGGCACTGAGAGTCGCTAGGGTAAATTTACTTTTGCCGGTAGCGACCACACAATTTTCACCTTGCATGCTGAGCTGCAATACCGAGGCTTCAGGTAGGCTGCGACAAATGTCTAATAATTTTTTAGCCGGAATGGTGACGCGGCCTGGCGTGATGACTTGTTGCGGTGCAGCCCCAGCAACTAACTCAATTTCTAAGTCTGTCCCAGTTAAAGTCATGCCATCTGCACGCACATCTAATAAGACATTCGATAAGATTGGCAGCGTGTGGCGACGTTCGATAGCACCCGAAACCATTTGCAGAGGCTTTAATAATGAGTCACGGTCAATGATAAATTGCATAACCTTTCCCTATTAAGACGACAAAGTCCGAATCAAATTTTGAAAATCTTCTTTAATTTCATGAGTCTCTTCTTTCAGCGACTCTATCTTGCGACAAGCATGCAACACAGTCGTATGATCACGACCGCCGAAAGCATCACCAATTTCAGGCAAGCTATGGTTAGTTAATTCTTTTGATAAAGCCATCGCCATTTGCCGTGGCCTTGCGACTGAGCGACTGCGACGTTTTGACAACAAATCAGCCACACGAATTTTGTAATACTCAGCGACTGTCTTCTGAATATTTTCAATAGTCACGAGCTTATCTTGCAGTGCTAATAAATCCCGCAGTGACTCACGGACGAAATCAATAGTGATTGGCCGCCCCGTGAAGTTCGCATTTGCGGTGATGCGATTCAGAGCGCCCTCCAATTCCCGAACATTGGAACGAAGTCGTTTCGCCACAAAAAATGCCACTTCTTCTGGCAACCGGATATTATTTTCCGCGGCCTTACGCATCAAAATTGCGACGCGCGTTTCAAGCTCGGGCGGCTCAATGGCAATAGTCAAACCCCAACCAAAACGGCTTTTCAGACGTTCTTCAACGCCATCGATTTCTTTGGGATAACGGTCCGAAGTTAAGATAATTTGTTGATTACCTTCAAGCAAAGCATTGAAAGTATGGAAAAATTCTTCTTGGGAGCGGTCTTTCTTTGCAAAGAACTGGATGTCATCGATCAGCAGAGCATCGACAGAGCGGTAATAACGCTTAAATTCTTCAATCGCATTATTCTGCAGCGCTTTCACCATGTCTTGCACAAATCGCTCAGAATGCATGTAGATGACTTTAGCGTCAGGTTTCTTGGCAAGGATCCCGTTACCAACGGCATGCAACAAATGCGTTTTACCAAGACCGGTGCCGCCATATAAAAATAGCGGGTTATAGGCTGTGCCGGGGTTATCGGCTACTTGGGTCGCCGCAGCACGTGCCAATTGGTTCGACTTACCCTCGACAAAGTTGTCGAAGGTATAATTCGTACGCACATTACTACGAACAATCGTTTTCGGCGCAGGCTCTGGAACTTCGACATTCACAGCGGCAGCAACTGCCGCAACTGGTTTTGGCGTTGGCGCTGGCGCTGCTTTGACAACCTTACTGCTACTGCCCACTTCAAACCGTAAACGGGGCGCATGATCGCCACAATAATCTTGGATCAGCTCATTGATCCGATTGAGATACTTGTCACGAACCCAATCCAGCACAAAACGATTCGGCGCATACAGCGTCAAAGCATCATGCGAG
>CAZIPG010000277.1:0-3376 GCA_964540955.1 uncultured Rheinheimera sp. | reverse complement strand
TTGTGTTCAGTTTCTTTGGTGTAGGTATCACCCATTTCAACTTCTTTAATTTCATACTCAGCAGCATCAAAGGCACTGTTTGGCGCAATTAATCCTGGAATATGACTATTTACAAAGCCAACGCCATCATCAATGCCTTGTTCAAAGTCAGCACTAGCGATATTAAATGGCGTGTCTTCATCGGCTTTGCTCGCACCGCCTTCCAACATCCATTCCCAATGTCCGACAACTTGGTGAGTTCCAAGCACGAAGGCGCTGATAGTTTGGGTTTCTTTGCGCTGTTTCAGCGAACGAATAATTTCTGCTTCACCGAGTGCGCCGGCAAATTGGGCTTGGTCAAATTCAGTGGCAAGCGATTGACGATCTTCTTCATCGCTAAATTCGCTGTATAAAGTGCGCAGGTAATATTCGTTATGGTTGCCTGGATGATAATCAACGTTAAATGCTAAGCCCGCGCGTTCACGAGTAATTTGATAATCCCGTAATTCGAATTCTTCTAAGCCTTCTTCAAAATCCCACTTTCCGCCGGTTTCAACGTTTTCAGAACCAAATTTACGGTTCGCATAACTTGCAGCAATAGCCACACCTAAAGTATCCGGTTCACCATTAATATCGAAGATACGACTATAGACCCCCGAAACTTTGGGACTGTGGGTGCTCATCAAATCGTTATATCCGTTCTCAGCGGTCACTGAATAAAAGTCAGTGCTGCGGTCAAATGCTGACAGACTTTTGATCTCGATTGTGCCGCCAAGTGAACCGGCAGCCATATCTGGTGACATCGTTTTACTAACTTCGACTGATTCCAATAAGTCTGACGGTATAACGTCTAGCGCTACAGCGCGACGGCCTGCTTCTGGCGCAGCTAATTGTGTGCCGTTGTAAGTAACTGCGTTATAGTCGGGCGCAAGACCTCGCACTCGCACAAACCGACCTTCACCTTGATCGCGTTCGACTGACATACCTGCGAGACGTTGAAGGGTTTCACTGACATTACTATCTGGAAATTGTCCCATCTCATCTGAGCTTGCAACGGTCACAATGCCTGAAGCATTGCGCTGGCGGTTGAGTGCTTTACTGACAGCACCTGATTGACCTAAAACTTCCATATGTTCAACAGCAGAATCTGCAGATTGTAGTTTAACATCACCTAATTTAATCGGCTCACTGCCAACTTTGAGTGGGTTCGAGGTTGGTAATGTTCCTAAGTAGCTAATTTTCAGTGTGTAATGGCCTGCTGGCAGTTTTTTGAAAAAGAAGCGACCGTCGGCAGCCGTAGTGCGGCTTATTTTAAGTTCAGGGATTGAGATTTCAGCACCGCTGACTAAATTACCGCGGCCATCGACAATACGTCCTTGCACATCGGCATCCGCAAATGCGCTAGCGCTCAGAGTCAAACAAGCAACAGCTATCGCTGATGCTAATGGCTTCTGACGAATAGATAACATGGTGGTTTCCTTTTGTTTTTTGTAGTGATGCTCCTAGTGTCCCGATTTGCAGTGACAATTTTAAGGTGAATTCTGCGGTTTGCTGCGCATAAATGACCCGGGTCATTTTTGCGCAGGGCATGCTGTTTTTGTCGAGTTTATGTCATCTTTACGTCATATAAAAAACGAACAATTGCCCTTTTTAATTGTTCGAGAGTGGTTATGTTACGACAACATCAAACCAAATTAACTTGTAGTGCCTTATTGCTTATTGTTAGTTCGGTGATGGCCGGTACTATGGGGAGTCTTAAAGCCGAATTCGATTGGTTAGATGTCTTAGGGGAAGGGACTGCGTTTATCGTAGCTGCTGCTTGGTTGTTACTTATTTTAAGCAGCCGTCCTTTTGGTCGAGTGACAGAATTGTTGTTTTACGGCAGTTTATGTCTAGTTTATTCCTACTTTTTGAATTTACTTGATGAGTTTTTGCACTATCCAGAACCAGTCCGCATTATGAGTTGGCTTGAATCATTACCAGCGCCAATTGGTATGTTGGTTTTAACTTGTGGTTTGATTGGTTGGCATCGTGAGCAAAGAGCGATTGATCGGCAATTACGCGGACGAGAATTGTTTTTACGTGATCATAATTTGATTGATCCGCTGACACAGTTATACGGTTTAGAATATTTGTATGCAGTGTTGCAACGAGAAATAATGTTGCATCGAAATTCGCAGCTATCGTTGAGTTTGATTATTGTCGACGTCTCAAAATTCAGTGAATTTAATCGCCAGCATGGTTACAGCGCTGGCGATAATTTTTTAAATTTACTCAGTGAGTTATTGATTTCACAGATGCGGCATACCGATGTAGTTTGCCGTTATAGTGGCGATTGTTTTGTGGCTCTTTTACCGAATACTGCCCAAGCGCAAGCAGACTTGTTCGCGTTACATTTGCAGCAATCGTTAGCGAAGTTGCATGTGAACTATCCGCTCCCTCAGGTGAATTGCTGCGCAGGGATGGTGACAGAGCCGACCGCAAATGCAGCGCTTGAACATGCCTTTTCTAAGCTCGCTGCAGTAAAAGCTACTGTGGAAATGCAACTTAAATTGATATGACAAAGCCTGCATGGTTTGGTTTTCAAGATAAAAATTTGCTGTTGCAACACGGTGCAACAGACTTATTGGCATTAGCGCAGCGACGCGGGGTGCCACTGCATAAATTGTTATCTGGCACCAGCTTGTTTGAAACCGACTTAACAAGGCCTTTGGGTCGGATCAGCCATGCCGATTGGTATCTCATCATTGAAAAATGTCAGCAACAATTAAAAAGCCCAGAGTTGCCATTTTTACTTGGCGAGGCGATGCTGCAAAATCAATACATTTCGTTATGTCAGGGCATGCAGTCGGCGAACAATTTAGCGCAAGCATTACGCTTTTTGGCTTATTTTCGCCAGCAATTGTTTCCAGGCATTTACCCGCAACTTTTTGTGCAAGCGGATACGACCTTAATTTCAATTAAATCAGGATTTTACTTACCTCAGCATGAGTTTGTTCATCTGGTAGTGTTTTCATTGATCCAAAACTTAATCAAACAACAATTTGGCGTGTTGACGGGGTTAACGGTGTTGTTGAAAGCGCAGCCGGAAAGCTTGGCTGTGCACTATCAGCAACACTTGAATTGTCCAGTGTTGTTTTGCCAGCCGATGGATGGTTTGCGGATTGATAAATCCTTGTTGCTGCGACCATTTAAAAATATCGACCGACCAAAATTTCTATCAGCCCAGCGCTCATGTGCGCAATTAAGTCGGATCTTACCAAAACAACCTAGTCTGGCAGAACTTATTTATCGTTACCAACGACGCGCCTTACCGAGAGTTTTGGCAACGGAAGAAGTCGCAGCCAATCTTGCGCTCAGCAATAGCAGTTTCCGCCGACAGATTACTCAAGAATTT
>CAZIPG010000276.1:0-3402 GCA_964540955.1 uncultured Rheinheimera sp. | reverse complement strand
TCACAATGATTGCGTACTTTAGAATTCGCAAAGTCCTTAAGTCGCTTCAGGACTTTATAGTTTCAGAACATTTCCAGTGTAAAACGGAGGATGCAAACTCCTGTCTGTTTAGGGCTTCGCGGTTGTACGTTTGCGTCAAGGTATCAACCGATCAGGAAAAGCTAATACTGGAGGGTGATCCAAGAGTCCTAAGAAAATATCGAGAAGCATTGCTTTCGTCAGGTATTCCTTTGATGGGGAAGGCAGCGGCGCTTCGCATAGAGTCCCAAGAAACAGTGGATAGAGTCTGGGGAGGTAATTGGTTTTATGCATTATTTAAGTAGTCTATCGTTGCCTTACAAACGCAAGCGCACCGAGCCTTCGGCGCTCGACTCGCAACAAGTTGCTCGCGTGTGTGTGGCGGGCGTTATGCATCTATGAAGATTCTTTTGTTACTGGCTACATTTTTGATGAGTCAAAAGTTGCTTGCCTCTACAACGCATTGTGAGATTGCTTTTTTCAATGGGGCAGAGGCAAGTTATGTTACTGACCTTTACCAGGATGCCGAAATAGTTATAGAGATTGGGCCTGAAATCGAAAAGGTCGCTGAAAATATAAGTAAGTACAGAGTGTTAGGCGTCTGGAAAGGTGAAGTTGGTGAGTATGTTTATTTGTCAACGAATGAAGCGGCTCCCGTGTTCTTCGGAAAACCGATAGAGCCTAACTTGCTCGAATCGACTTATCGTTATCAATTTAAACGATGCCCTTTAATGAAGGATGCGCTCATTTCTGAATTTGGACCGGCTCAAAAACCATCATCCACTTTTTTCATTAGAAATCATGCATCAAGCTTGCTGGTTTGGGTTGCATTGTTTGGTTTGTTAGCAGCTGCATGTTTAAATGTTTTATTGTATCGTTGGCTAAAGCCTAACAAGTAAATGTTATCGCCAGCAAAACGCATACGAGTTTCCCGCGCTAAATTTGGTAGTTAACTAAAAAGTACTTATGAACGAAGAGAAATTAACCAAAATCCACTTAGATCTACCAGGCAATAAATATGTTGGTGGTGAATCTTTTTGGGCCGAGGATCTCGGTAATAATTTGTTTCGTATGCGAAATTCCCCGTTTCATGCCTATGGACTCAACTTCTACGATATCGTGTTTGCGGAAGCAGCATCTCAAGACTTAAAGCCTTCGATCTTAAAAGTTCATGAGTATGGTGGGCATAAAACGCTTCGAGTCAAATTTCTTGATAATCAATCGTCTGAAGCGCGAGCTGCTAGGCTGTCTGCTCTGAATGAGTTCAAGGCTTATCATGAAAACGCCAATGGCACTCTGTTCGCAATAGATGTGGAGCCTGAAGGGGATTACGGCGCCGTCTGTGACATTCTTTATAAGTGGGAGAACGAGGGCATTCTTGCCTACGAAACTTGCGAGGCAAGACAGGGCTTAGGTTTTGATGTCGAGTAATCAGCGAACAAGCCAAAGCTGCCGAGCAAATTTGCCTTCGCAGCACTCAAAACGGAAAAAGTGCCCCGCGGTGGGCGTTATGTTTAGGAGCAAACATTGAGAACCTATTCCAAAGCATTCGCGATAGTAATTTGGATTATTGCAACACTACAGTTTGCACAGGCAGAGGATATGAAATATTTGCCTTTGTCGGATTTTGGGATTGTAGTCGGAGACATATTTCCGTTAGATAGCCTTAAAGATCCTGAAGGGAAGTCAATTTCTGCAGAGCACATTCGCGGCAAGGTCGTTCTTATCAATTTCTATACGGAGTATTGCTCTCCATGTATCAAAGAAGTACCGAAGCTAAACCATATAATGGCAAGCCGCAGCGATATTCATGTGCTTGCAATTACACCGGATAGCGGTGATGAGGCAGCGAAATATGTGAAGCGTTACGGGTTGAATTGGCCTGTCGCTGCTAATGCAAACGAACTTTTGTCCGAAAGGTTAAATGTTGATGCGTTCCCCGGTTTTGCCCTTCTAGATGCAGAGGGGCGGCTTTTAGCAACTGTATATGCTAATCAACTTGGCGGTGATGACGGGCACGCGACGGTAGAGGGGATTGAAGGGTGGCTCAACTTTCATATTGCTAAGGTTGCTAAGTGAGTTCTGAAATGCCTAACAATCAAAACTTATCGTCAGCAAAAAGCACTGGTTACTACGTCAATCCGCTGCGCGGCTATCCGCGCTAAAAATTGGCGTTATATGCCCCAAGGAGTTCAATGAAACTTTTCGAGTTCTTAGCTCACATGAGCGAAGAAAAATTTCCACTTCGGTTAAATTACCGCGAACACATCGGGTGTGTTGATGTTGAAGTCGAGGCATTTTCAGAACGTTGGATTGTGTCCTTTGACGAAGATGGTTTCATCGATTTTGTCATTTATAAGGACATTGATGCGGTAGACAATGAAAATGTTAGTTTATTAGCGTCTCTATTTAATCGTCCGCAGAAAGCTTGGCTAGATGCAGCAAAAGATTTGGAGATAGAATTCATATCACCTTACGCGTTCATTGGCTCGGATGGTGAAAAATATCAAATTACAGGATTACTGCCTCAGTTTGGCGGAAGTAACGGTACTTTGATTACATCTCGCAAGGATTCTGAAGAAGCTTGTTTTGAAGCATCTAAGCTTAAGGGCTTTCATAGCACGGGGTTAAATCCAAGATATTACGATAAATATGACCGTGAGCATGTCATTGCAGCACTAAAAGATTGGGGTTGGAATTCAAAAGCACCCAAACCCGAGTGGTACAGTGTTTAGACTTATCCAAAGTTGCTTAATTTCGTTCCGGCCACAAACCGCGTGGCCTCCACCGGACTGCTTGCGCTGCAGCAGTTCATTAGCAAAGTGTTAAATTCAAGGAGTACTAACTGATTATGGAAGTAGCTTGTACCAAATGTAAGCGAAAAATCGAAGCTGAAAACATTAACGTGGCAACAGATATAGCTTTTTGCACTAGCTGCGAGAGTCTCACGTCTTTGTCGACCTTGCTTGAATCTGCTCCGAGTAAAAGTTTCGATGCGAAATCCCCTGTAAGTGGGATTTCAGTCGACGATCAAGGGTATAACTGGTCAGTAAGCGTGTCACACAAAAGTTGGATGGCGCTTTTTTTTGTTCCGTTTACCCTAGTTTGGGCGGGAGGATCGCTCTCTGGAATTTATGGTACCCAAATTATCAGTGGAAAGTTTTCTCTAGAGCAATCTCTATTCGGCTTGCCATTTTTGTTCGGTAGCATCGTCCTTATTACTCTTTGCCTAATGAGCGTCTTTGGACGCACATTGGTTTCCGTTGAAAACGGAAAAGCACTTACATTCATTGGTATCGGCGCTATCGGCTGGTATAGACGATTTGATTGGAAAACGATTGATAGAGTTACTGAAAATTCGTCAGGTCAGTATAAACACATATC
>CAZIPG010000275.1:1300-3413 GCA_964540955.1 uncultured Rheinheimera sp. | reverse complement strand
CCGTGCAGCTTTGGCTGCAATAACGCCAGTAATGCTATCTTCGACTGCGATACACTCGGCAGGATCAATCCCCAAGGCGCTTGCAGCATTGAGATACACTTGGGGATGAGGTTTGGCAAAAGGTAAAAACTCAGCCGAACAGGTCGCATCAAACAGCGGTAACAAATGAAAATGGCGAAGGGTAGCAAGCATCATGCGATGGTTCGACGAAGTGGCTAAGCCCACAGCGAGCCCCAAATTTTTGGCAAGCAGGATAGCTTCTGTCGCACCGGGTAACAGTTTGCCTTTGTCGATAATCATCGCAATGACCCGATCGATAATTAAATCTGCAACTTCTGCTTGGCTTGGGCCATGCCAAGGCGCTTGTTGATACCAATATTGCACGACGTAATCACAGCGCCAGCCTAAGGTTTTTGTGGTGTCTGCTAGGGTCAGAGGCACACCGAGTGAGCTAAACAGCTCAAACTCGGCTTGTTGCCAGAAATCTTCAGAATCGAGCAACAAACCGTCCATATCAAAAATTACTGCGCGTGCCATAACACTCCTAGGCAAAGGTTAGGCAAATACTGCCTTAGCTAAGCAACTGATTAATCAATTCTTGTGCTTGCCAAGTGTACCTTCCGCCTCTCATATATGCGTGGTGAAGTAGATGGTAGAGATTATAAAGATCTTTTCTATCCTGGAAACCCTCTGGCAGTGGATTGATTTGTTGGTAGGAGGCGAAAAAATTATCTGGCAACGGATTAAATAAAGCCGCCAAGGCCAGATCTGTCTCCCGATCACCAAAATAACTCGCAGGATCAAAAATCACTGGGGTTTCACTTAAAAAGCCAATATTGCCTCGCCAAAATTCACCATGCAGTAAAGCAGGCTTGGGTTGATGATGATGCAAGCGTTGACGAACCTTCTCGACAATTTTGTCGATATCCCCAAACTTTTGTTGTTGTTCCGCTAAGAGTTGCAAAATCCAGCCTATCCGCTGCTCTGAGAAAAAAGTCGACCAATTACTTTGCCACTGATTGGGCTGTAATGTTGCAGTGAGGTAGTTGTCCCAATCAAAGCCATATTGCGCTTGATCATCGGCTTGATGCAAAAATGCCAAATGATGCCCCAAAGCTTGCCACCCATAAGGATGTTCAGAGGCTAGCGGTAAATACTCCAAGACTAAAAATGCCTTGTCCAAGGTTTGCCCAGAACAAATGACATGCGGACTTTTAATACAATGTCGCGTAGCGATGGTATTTAAGGTCAGAGCTTCGGTGGCAAAACTATCTAATACTTCCCGATGATTCAGCTTCACAAAAAATTGTAAGTTGCCGCCTTTGATTTGATACAACAAATTTCCAGAGTGGGTGGCAATTTGATGTTTATGCTCAATATGAAAATCTTGCTGGATTTCTGCGCTGATTTGTTCTGCTAATGCTTGCCACATGATTGAGTCCCATTTGCTGGCGCCTACAAAAAGAGTAGGCAAAATTCAGTATGGTGCAACTTTGCGCAAATTGCGGGGGATGCGACTTGATCTTGAACAAACCTTGCCGAAATAAGTGTGAGAAGGTTAAGATAGCGGCGCTTGTTCGCTAGGTAGCATTGGGTTACGCACCCGAGCTACGAAGTTTCGCCGCTCGTATGGCAAAACGCTAACATGCATTCCACTTATTCTATTGATTGCAAACAAGTGACCCTTGGTTCGGGCCACCACTGTAAGGAATTTAACATGCCAGTTATTACTCTGCCTGATGGCAGCCAGCGCGCTTTTGACGCTCCTTTATCAATCCTCGATGTCGCAAAAAATATCGGTCCTGGTTTAGCCAAAGCAACGATTGCAGGCAAAATCGATGGCCAATTAGCCGATGCCTGTGAAATTATCGACCGTGATGTCAGCTTAAGCATCGTGACCAGCAAAGACCAAGAAGGCCTTGAAATTCTCCGCCATTCTTGTGCGCATTTATTGGGTCATGCCATCAAACAATTATGGCCCAATGTCAAAATGGCCATCGGTCCTGTGATTGACAACGGCTTTTATTATGACGTTGATTTAGACCGGCCAATTAGTAGCGAAGATTTAGCGGCGCTGGAAGAGCGCATGCTGCAACTGGCAAAAACTGAATAT
>CAZIPG010000275.1:0-1290 GCA_964540955.1 uncultured Rheinheimera sp. | reverse complement strand
CAAGAAGCTTACGACACCTTCGCTGCACGTGGCGAAAGCTACAAGATGGAAATTCTGACCGAAAATGTCGCCAAAGATGACCGTCCTGGTTTATATCATCACGAAGAATATATTGACATGTGCCGCGGTCCACACGTACCGAACATGCGTTTCTGTCAACATTTCAAAATTATGAAAGTCGCTGGCGCTTATTGGCGTGGTGATGCCAAAAATAAAATGCTGCAACGCATTTATGGCACCGCTTGGGCTGATAAGAAACAATTAGCAGCCTACCTACTGCAATTAGAAGAAGCAGAAAAACGCGACCACCGTAAAATTGGTAAAGCGCTGGGTTTATTCCACTGGCAAGAAGAAGCGCCAGGAATGGTGTTTTGGCATAACGATGGTTGGACAATTTTCCGTGAACTCGAAGCATTTGTCCGCGAAAAATTGGCTGAATACGACTATCAAGAAGTCAAAGGCCCGTTCATGATGGACAAAGTGTTGTGGGAGCGTTCAGGTCACTGGGAAAAATATTCAGAGAATATGTTCGTGACTAGCTCGGAAAACCGCGACTACGCGATTAAACCGATGAACTGCCCAGGCCACGTGCAAATCTTCAACCAAGGCTTGAAGTCTTACCGGGATTTACCATTACGGATGGCGGAGTTTGGTTGTTGTCATCGTAATGAGCCTTCAGGTGGCTTACATGGGTTAATGCGCGTCCGTGGTTTCACCCAAGATGACGCTCACATTTTCTGTACTGAAGACCAAGTCCAAGCAGAAGTTTCAGCTTGTATCAAAATGGTTTTTGATGTGTACAGCACCTTTGGCTTTAAAGATGTCAAAGTGAAACTATCAACTCGTCCGGAAAAACGCATCGGTTCTGATGAAATTTGGCACAAAGCGGAGCAAGCGCTGGCGGAGGCACTGACGGCCAATGGCATCGAATTCGATTTGCAGCCAGGTGAGGGCGCGTTTTATGGTCCGAAGATTGAATTCACTTTACATGATTGCTTAGGTCGGGCATGGCAATGTGGTACAGTTCAGCTGGATTTTGCTTTGCCAGGTCGCTTAGGTGCGAGTTACGTTGCTGAAGGCAACGATCGGCAAGTTCCGGTGATGATCCACCGAGCTGTGTTAGGTTCACTCGAGCGTTTTATCGGGATTTTAATCGAAGAGTACGCAGGCTTTTTCCCAGCTTGGTTGGCTCCAACTCAGGTTGTCGTGATGAATATTACCGATAATCAGGCCGATTATGCCAAAGTATTAGTAAAAACTTTCAAATCTCATGGAATTAGAGCAACTTCA
>CAZIPG010000274.1:0-3474 GCA_964540955.1 uncultured Rheinheimera sp. | reverse complement strand
AGAAACCTAGCTGGATATTCTGGTTATAACCACCTTTCCCTGCGAAATCGTTAGTTGAGAAATAAGTGCCAGGGACTGGTAAGTAACTATTTTGCCACTCGTATTGATAAAATACTTCGGCAGATAATTGCTCAGTAATACCCAGAGATGCCCATAACATACCCACTGGAATGTAGGCTTCTTTTAGGTCGGCGCCTGGTAACCGTGCGATACCAACATCGATTGGCGTGATGTTAATACCATGCTGGATCAGAGTACTCTCACCCCAGCTCAATACTTGATTACCTACACGAACTGATAACGGGTTTGCACCATCATTCAGTGCAAAGTTAGCAAACACATAGGCATCTAATAGACGTAAATCACGGCAGGCTAAATCCCGAGCTTCATCGTCGGCACAAGGATCAACTGGATTACCAGAGACAGGATTGGTATAAGCTCCCTCGTTGTCCATCAGCGCTGTATCATAAAAATACATGAAGCGCGTGAACATACCAAAGTCTTCTTTGGTGATTGAGAGTTCGTGCGTTCCTTTGATAAGGGATGAAAACAAATCACCTTTATCGTAATTTAAGTTACCCGCATCGCCATTCGAAGAATAGCCACCGGGTTGAGCCCAGATTTCAGAAGCCGGATAAATGATGTTGCTGGCCGCATTGTAACCAGTCCAGTTAAAACGAGGGTGGTTTACCTTCGCAATAGTATCCCAGTTGCGATCTTCAGCACGCCAACTGGCCCCGTAAGAAAATGTTGAGTCGAATACAACATCAATATCTTCAGTTAATGAAAAATTTGCAGCCTGTGTGGTTGTAGCAGACAAGGCTAACAGCGCAGATGCGACACCTAATGCTAAAGGATTTTTAGCAAAGGCGAATGGCCTTTTGTTCATCTTGGAATCTCCCCCCTGTCCCTGCAGGTTTTATATATTGTTTTTGTAATACGTGCTGAAGACCAACTGCTCTGATCTCTATGCACTTAGCTAAAATAATTACATCATTTTCTAACTGGCGCAAGGCTTGCGACGTGCTAAATATGTTGATTTCACGTCGGTTTTTTGAATATTCAGCCTATATCTTGTTTTTTTGGATTACCCACAGTTTAACTGCATTATAACCAACTGCAAGAAACACCCCTAAATCATTGAAAGATATTAATAAAAATCAAAAGCACCCAGCGCCTGTTTTAAATCATTGTTTAAAGTAATTGCTCTAACTAATTTTTTTGAGTGCAATAAACTTGCCCTCTGGCGATGTTGTCAATTCAAAACGCCCGATGAGCCCCTGATGCTGAACAAAGGGCTTAAAATGATTCAAAGGGATCTGGATTTTCAGTCCCAGGTCATCAGTAACAACCACATTTTTTACTTGACCTTGGTAGTACCAGAGCAACTTTTCTGCGTCAACAACGAGAAAAAATCGATAGATTTTTTCGTTCAAGCGAGACTCCTCTGCACTTTTTCGAACAAATCGTTACTTAAGCCAGCTTGTTGCCCAATCCTTTCAAGTTGTGCCTTGAGCAAAGCAGCTCGCCCAGCATCATATCGCCGCCATGCCAATAAAGGAGTTACCATTCTGGCTGCCAACTGTGGATTGATGCCATCCGCCTTAATCACTGCATCTGCAACCAATTGATAGCCTCGACCTTTGCTGTCATGGAACATGGCTGGATTTAACATCGCAAATGCTCCAAACACAGCCCTCACTCTATTTGGATTTTGCCAGCTAAATTTTTCATGAAGACAAAGTTGGGCAATTTTGTCAAAAACACGCTCATCAGGGAGCGAGGCAAGCAAATTTGAGTGTTTATCGAATAACTGGGAATTTTCCCCAAAACGGCTCAGGAACTCGGTCAGGAATAAAACAACCTGAGGCCGCCCTGCTTTTACTAATGCTTGCGGCACCGCAATCGTATCAGTCATGTTATCACTAGTTTGAAACTGCGTTTGCAAGATAGCTTCAGGGAGTTCAGCTAAGTAACACATGTATCTTAAACAAAGGTTTCTCAGTGCTCTCTCACCAATTTGTCGTTGTTCATATTGATACGCTGCATGAGGGAGGCTTTGATAACAAGCCATAAAATCGACTGCCAAATTTTGTGCAATTTGTTGATGACAAGAATGGAGAATATCTAAAAGTGCATCGACCGGAATGATGTTGTAACGCTCAGCAAGAGAATCAAAACTAGGAAGGCTTAACAATTCTGCGGTGAAAGCCAAATCATCACCCGGATATTTTAGCCACTGGGCAAAAGTATCGATGACGGCTGTCGGCACTTGCACCGGTTGGTTTTTCGTGATCGCATCATCAATCAAGGTTGCCCAGAGCTGTTGCATTGCATCCCAGCGAGCAACGCCATCTTCTGCATTGGCAGCAATCAATAAGTACTGTTCAGTAGACATTGGATAAATCAATTTTACCGGCGCAGAAAAATTTGTTAGCAATACAGCAATCGTTTGCTCTGACCAGCCCTCAAAATCGAAATGTTGCTTTTCTTCGGTAAATTGCAAAAGAAGTTTCTCGTGACGCACCTTAGCAAGGTCAATCAACTCAATACCGATAGGGATATGCAATGGGAGTTTCGGGCTACCATCGGCAGTTGGCGCAGTAGTTTGACTTAACTTAAGCGTCAATCTATTCGCATCATGAGTAACGATGGCAGTAACGACCGGAGTTCCTGCTTGATTATACCAGCGCTTAAATTGACCTAGTTCAAACTGATTGGCATCCTGCATCGCTTGCACGAAATCATCACAGGTCACGGCTTGGCCATCATGACGGGCGAAATACAAGTCCATGCCTTTTCGAAAACCTTGCTCACCTAACAGCGTATGCATCATACGAATCACTTCAGCGCCTTTGTCATAGACAGTGACCGTATAGAAATTATTCATTTCTAATACTTTTTCAGGCCTAATTGCATGCGCCATTGGACCTGCATCCTCAGCAAACTGTGCTGTTCGGATGGTTTTAATCGCATCTATTCTATTCAGAGTTGCCGAACCCATGGCTGAACTGAATTGCTGATCACGGAAAACTGTCAGCCCCTCTTTCAAACTCAATTGAAACCAGTCTCGACAAGTGACTCGATTTCCCGTCCAATTATGGAAATATTCATGGCCGATAATACTTTCAATATGAAAATAATCGGTATCTGTGGCTGAAGCCGGTTGTGCCAAGACAAATTTACTATTGAAGACATTCAGGCCTTTGTTTTCCATCGCCCCCATGTTAAAAAAGTCTACTGCAACCACCATATAAATATCTAAGTCATATTCAAGACCAAATACTTCCTCATCGTATCGCATCGATCTTTTCAGAGCCTCTAGCGCGAAACTCGCCTCGTTTTTTCGGCCTTTATCAACATAAAATGCTAATTTAACCTTTCGACCACTCTGAGTTGTGTACTCTCCCAACAACTCGTCAAAATTACCCACAACTAAGGCAAAGAGGTAACTGGGTTTTGGAAACGGGTCAA
>CAZIPG010000273.1:0-3497 GCA_964540955.1 uncultured Rheinheimera sp. | reverse complement strand
GTGCTGGTGACATGATGATTGGCCCAATCCAAAATTTCCGACAACTGCGGCCAGTAACTGACGTTTTCGTAATCGACTAGTCCAAGTGGCGCTCCAGTAATAATCAGTCCGTCATATTTGAGTCCTTGCACATCGGAGAAATAACGGTAGAAACAGTTTAAATGCGTTTCAGGGGTGTGCTTACTGACATGATTATCTAAACGGATTAAATCGACGTCGACCTGTAATGGGCTATTTGCCAGCAACCGCAGCAATTGCACCTCAGTCGCCACTTTATTTGGCATCAAATTAAGAATCGCAATTCGCAATGGCCGAATGTCTTGTGTAGATGCTCTGCTTTCAGTCATCACGAAGACATTCTCAGCCGATAGTGCCTCGACGGCAGGTAGCTGATCAACAACTTTAATGGGCATGAAAACTCCGCAATCTTATTTGAATAGTCGCCACTTTGCCGAAACAGCTTACAAATGTCAACTTCTATACGTTTAGATGTCTAAATGTGGGGTTCAATTGATTTTACGCGAGTGGCAGCTATCTTTGACAGTATCAATGTTCAGATTGGTTTGGCTATGGATTTGGTAAACATCCACAAGGTCATGTTGCAAGCTGCGTATCGCATACTTGTGCTTTTAGCTATTCATCTATCAGCTCCATTGTCTGCTAGTGAACAAATCACTATTTATATTCGCGATGATGTCCTTGAGGATTATCAAAGTTTTGTCGGTGAACGGAATGTGCTTACCATCACGGATTTCAACCATCGAAAGATGCGCCGTGATGTTGCAGACATGGTGCTGTTGCAGCAAGCATTAGCACTGGGCGGTTTTAACAAAGCCTTTCAATATTTGCCGGGTAAAGTCAATTTCCGCAATACCAAAATGTTGGAAACTGGCGAATTGTTGCTTAGCTTTGACAGCTATTGGTTAAGCGATGCCGAGCGACTAGAAAATGCAGTATTTATATCGCATCCCATTATTAATAAAGGCGAATACTTTGCAGCTGTCTATACCAGCCCGAAAAATCAGAAAGCACTTGCCCTGCGAAAAACAGAAGATTTAAAACAATTGACTGGGGTATCAACCCCAAAGTGGCACACCGATTGGCAAACCATGTCTAAACTGCCATTGAAACAATTAATCCAAGAAGATGAATGGTTAAGCCAAGCGCGAATTGTTCATATGGGCTGGGTTGATATTATGCTGATGCCATTCTTCCATGACAACAATGGCATTTATCAACTTGAACAAATTAAATTACAACGAATTCCTGAGGTTGCCGTATTGCTTGACGATAGCCGTCATTTTGTTATTAGTCGCCATCATCCTGAAGGGGAAGCTGCCTATCAAGCCATTCAACGTGGTTTACAAATCCTTCGAAAAAGCGGCCAGATCGAAAAGATGTACCGCCAAGCTGGTTTTTTAATTGATCCCACTCAATTCACTATCTTGAATGCGAAGCCTGCATCTCTGTGATCAACAAGTTGCAGATGCAAGAGTTTAAAAATCCAAGATGCGAGCAAAATAGGTCGTTCGATTAAGTTGCGTGCTTTTTAGCTGCTGGATGTTCAATTGCGGTTTTTATGTTGCGAACTGTTTAGATGCCTACTGTTTAGATGCCTACTGTTTAGTTAAATGATGTTTAGTTGCGGCCAGATAAGTAAGAAGATAAGCGAGAAAATATACGGGAAGATGAACAGGATGATAAAAAAAAGAATGAGCTCAACTGTGCGAAACTGGGTTTAAACAGATGGACCAATCAAAAGTAGGCTATTGATTGGTCACATCCTAGTACCACAGGCCAGAATGTACGCTACAAAATGGCTCTAGCACTTAATTGTGCAAGCACAGAGAATTAAAACTCATCTTCCAATTCGTCTGGTTCGATTGCTAAATCAGTGGCTACGCCTGCAGTTCCGGCAGTAGGTTGAAGTAATAAACGACGACGCAATTCATCTTCAATCTCTTTTGCAATAGCTGGATTCTCTACCAAAAACTTCATTGCATTCGCTTTGCCTTGGCCAATTTTATTGCCTTTATAAGCATACCAAGCACCGGCTTTATCGATTAGTTTCTCTGCGACACCTAAATCGATGAGTTCACCATTTTTGCTGATGCCGGCACCATACTGAATAATAAATTCGGCCTGCTTAAATGGTGGTGCAACCTTATTTTTCACGACTTTAACGCGAGTCTCGTTACCGACGACTTCTTCGCCTTCTTTGACTGAGCCAATTCGACGAATATCTAAACGGACAGAAGCATAGAATTTCAGGGCATTACCACCCGTGGTAGTTTCTGGGTTGCCGAACATCACGCCAATTTTCATCCGAATTTGGTTGATGAAAATACATAAAGTGTTCGAACGTTTAATGTTACCCGTCAACTTACGCAGGGCTTGTGACATTAAACGGGCTTGTAAACCAACATGGCTATCGCCCATGTCGCCTTCGATTTCAGCTTTGGGTGTTAAAGCGGCAACTGAGTCAACAATAATGACATCAACGGCTGCAGAACGGACTAACATATCGCAAATTTCTAAGGCTTGTTCACCGGTGTCTGGTTGTGAGACCAGTAAATCGGCAACATTCACGCCTAATTTGGCAGCATAAACTGGATCTAATGCGTGCTCGGCATCAATAAACGCACAGGTCTTGCCCATTTTTTGGGCTTCAGCGACCACTTGTAATGTCAGAGTCGTT
This sequence comes from uncultured Rheinheimera sp., assembly GCA_964540955.1. Taxonomy (GTDB): domain Bacteria; phylum Pseudomonadota; class Gammaproteobacteria; order Enterobacterales; family Alteromonadaceae; genus Pararheinheimera. Next base: position 799 of record CAZIPG010000273.1, on the reverse strand, counting down.
TTGCCTGAAGACTCTGGACCATAAATTTCTACGATCCGACCGCAAGGCAAACCACCAATGCCAAGGGCAATATCTAAACCTAAAGAACCGGTAGGGATTGCATCGATATCTAAGGCGGTGCTATCTCCTAAGCGCATGATAGAACCTTTACCAAATTGACGTTCAATTTGCCCTAAGGCTGCGGTCAACGCTTTTTGCTTGTTGTCGTCCATTTTATTCTCCGCCATAATCTGAAATCTCTGGTTAGTGGTGGGTGATACTGAGTACTCACCCTACAAGTGCTGTATGCTCATACAGTAGTTCAACTCGATTCTGATGTCAACAACAAGATGGCCTGTTGCAAAGCAAAATCGATACTTTGCTGACGAATGTGCTCGCGATCACCATGAAGCATCAGCGTCGTGCTCACGGTATGACCAGAAATACAAAAACCAAAACATACAGTGCCGACCGGTTTTTGTGGCGTACCACCGGTAGGCCCTGCAATGCCAGACACTGCAATGGCCACCTCAGCACCCGCAGCAAGCGCTGCCCCCTTTGCCATTTCTTGCACGGTTTCTTCACTGACCGCGCCAAACTGCAGCAAAGTAGCACTTTTAACGCCCAGTAATTGTTGCTTGGCTTTGTTGCTATAAGTTACAAAACTCCGGTCTAGATAGGCTGAACTTCCTGAAATCGCGGTTAAAGCAAAAGAAATGCCGCCACCAGTACATGATTCTGCGGTGGTTATCGTGAAGTTTTTCCGTAATAATAGCTGACCAAGCTCAGTTGCCAATTGATGGGTAACCATGGGTACTGT
>CAZIPG010000272.1:0-3500 GCA_964540955.1 uncultured Rheinheimera sp. | reverse complement strand
GGCGTAAATGTTGGCCATTTAAATACACATCAGCAATATTCATGGCACCAGCGAAATGCAGCCAGAGTTGTTGATCTGCTAAGTCTGGTAAATGTACCGTGGTTTTATACCACGCTGTTCCTTGCCATTGGTCGTTGACGATTAAGGGTTCAAGTACAGGCGTATGGGGCACGCGAACAGACTGCCAAACTGATGTGGCTGAAGGTTGCTGGCCGGCGCCTGTGCGTTCACTGGTAAACAACCATGAGCGTATGGGCACATCACAACTTTGCTGTGGGCACATGCGTAAATCTGTGCTGGCCAAGGGGTGTGCTGCCACAACAGGGGTTGCGATTGCCAGTGAGCAGAAAAATGTGGGGTTGATCATTGCCAAAAGCAGTAATACTTTGCGCGATTGACCCAGCCATTTTGCGCTTAGTGAGGCTTTGTTAGTGAGAGCAACGGCGTTGGCGGATGCCGCGTTATGTTCTGACATCAGTACACGAATCATAGAATTTCCAAGACAAATCACGCAGATATCTCTGCAAATCTCATTGGCAAACGTTGGCTGATTGCGCATGTTTACCAATTTTTGTCATGGCGTTGCCCATGCCTGATGATGCAAACATCAGGTCAGCAAAGATAAGCTTGGGAAAACGCCAGCACCATCAAGTTGCGAAGTGGGGCATGAGCTGCCGCCGCTTCGCGCGATGTTTTACATTGAATATGAAAAACCAATCAGGTAGCGACGACCCCATTCGAGGTAGCTGCCAGGACGAGTGACATCATTATCAAAGTAACTTTGCGAGGCTTCGTTGGTCAGGTTTTGCCCTTGTAACATCACCTTCAACTGCTCATTCACCTCATAAGAAAGGCTGGCATCCAAAGTTCCCTCTGCACGGATGGTGTTAATTTCCGTCGGCGTCCAACTGCCGACTCGAGTAAAGCTGCTGCGGTAATTGTAAGACAACTTGGCATCGAGGCCTTGGCGGTAATACCACAGCGTGAAATTAGCCACATGTTTTGATAAGCCACCTAAAGGTAATGGATTCTCAACAGGGACAAATTCAGTGACATTACTGTCGGTATAAGAGTAATTGCTATACACCCCTAAGCCGTCAAATGGTGCAGGAAGGGCAGTAAATGCTTGTTGATACATCACTTCAAAGCCTTTGATTTGACCACCATCACCATTCATTGGGCCCGTGAAATCGTAATCAACGCCATCGACAGTTAATACGTCAGTTTGGCTGCCGATGTGCGAGTCCAAATCCTTAAAGAACACAGACGTAGTGAATGCATGATTTTCTGCGAAGAAGTATTCCAAACCAATATCTAATTGGTTCGCAACAAAAGGATCTAACGAGGGATTGCCGCCTGAGCCAGTTTTAACAGGGCTTTGCGAGTCCAGCTGGAAACCTGTGCGCATTTCGATGAGTGGTGGCCGAGCCAGCGCTCGAGATAAACCAACTCTGACTTGGGTTTGTTCATCAATACTGATATTCAAATTCAGCGAGGGCAGCAGTTCGGTATAGCTGTGGTCCACGGAAATTGGCCCGAACACACCATTCTTCAGTTGATGACCACTCGATGTTGACGAGGTATGCACCAAACGCAGACCCGCATTGCCGGTATAGGGAAGGCCCCAAATTTCAGAGTTTAACTTAACCATGGCGTAAGCCGCGGAATTGGTTTCGCTGACAAACCAGCTGTTCAGCTGATCTTGTTGCTGTTTTTCTCGGCCATTCCGATTGCCAATTCCGCCAAAACCTTGATCAGCAACGGATTGCCAATTCTTGAAGCCATAAAGCGCTGGTGCAACAAAACCACCGCCTAAATCATAGCTATGGCCATAGTCGGTTAAATTGCTATTGGTCACTGCCTGCCACCAACTGATGACATCATTATTTTTTTCTCGATCGCTGACTCTGGCTCCGAATGAAAGGCTGTCGACGGCAAGCCACTCTATGCTTCTTTCGAAGTCTAGTATTGCGCTGGTCATTTCATCGGTTAATTCGCGGTCGCTATCCACGGTCATGCCATTAATTTGGTAACTTGCTGGGTTACTGATATCTTTATCCACGATCACAGCAAGCCGACCGCCTTGGGTATTCCACTGCACATCTAAAGGCGGAGTGCCATTAAAACTAGAGGTGATATTGACCCAACGAGATTCGATGCTGGCTTCCGAGTAACCTAAATCAGCACTGATAGTCCATGTCTCACCCGTCCAGACTGACTTCAGCCCAGTGCTCAGTAATTCGTTTGCTTGGAACCAAGTGGCATTGTTGGCTGAATGGGTTCCCCAAAGCACACCGCCGCCTGTGAGTTGCTGAGAGCCGTCGGCTTTGGTAATAATTTGCGCTGGGCTTGCAGAATTGTTGTAATTCCAGTTGGCACTGCCGTTCCAATTGCCCCAGCCATCAAACCAGAATTGATCCTCGCGTTCGGTGATATCAAACTCAGAGTAAAAAACATCATATTTTACATTGAGTTTTTCGCTGGCTTGCCACTCGAAAATGCTCATCGCACCAGTTCGCTGGTTATCTCCTAGCTTGGTTGCAGCTTTACCGCCCCAAGGCGCCGCTTCTTTGATGCCATCGCCATTGACATCGCCTTGGTTGGCCGGATTTTTGTTATAACCGTATGAACTGGTTTCGCGTTGGAGCGAGGGTTGATCTTGATAGGTTAAGCCGAACACAACACCGAAATTATCATTGAATTGGTCAACGTACGAAAAGCTTTCTTTATGACCATTGGCATCTGCGCCAGCATCCGCTAAATCATGGCCTAATTGATAATCCATCCAGTGACCAGTGACATTGATCCGCTGTTTACCGACAGCGAGTGGACTGACAAAGTTCATATTGACTAAGCCTGAGATCCCGCCTTCGACATGGCTCGCCAAGGGGCTTTTGTAAACTTCCACCGAGTTGATCAGTTCAGCTGGGAATTGCTCATATCGGACTTCACGACTCGGTTCTGCACTGACAATTTCGCGGCCATTCATGGTTGCCATATTTAAACGTGGGCCCATGCCGCGGATGGAGATACTAGATGGGTTGCCACGATCACGTTCAGCGGCAACGCCAGGTAAACGCGCAATCGCATCCGCAATTGTCACATCAGGCAATGAACCTAAATCATCGGTTGAAACAATCTCAACCACAGAATCTGCCAATTGTTTTTGGCGTAATGATTTGCCCAGAGTTGCACCGAAGCCTTTGACTTCAATCACTTCGATGTCTTTCTCTGCGTTTTGCAGAGGGGCTGTTTGTTGTGCAGCTGCAGCGGCACTTAAAAGTATTGGCGATATCGCAATTGCTAACGCTGTTTTGTTAAACGTTTTCTTCATCTCTAACCCCTGTCGGAATATCCATTTTATGGCGCTGTTGTCTTGTGCAACAGTGTTTTTTTGTTATTGTGCATTGTGAAGCTGTTCAGTTAATTAAAATACTCTTTTGGTATTTTCCTTCTCTTCTTATTATTCCTATTGTTTTATATCAGATTAGAAAGTATTG
>CAZIPG010000271.1:0-3517 GCA_964540955.1 uncultured Rheinheimera sp. | reverse complement strand
AAATTTGTCACGGAATCGTTGCTGATCCGATAAGTCAAGCCTACTTTAGTCGCAATTTGCTGATCTGCATCAATTCTGTCATTAATCAAGCTAAATGCTCGAAAACGACTATTTTGCCAATTTTCAGCATTTTTACCCGACCAAAGTCTGATAAGGAATTGCGCAAAATTCCAGCTTTGCCACTTGCCTAGAAAATTGTAGGCACGCTTAAAAATACACCAATAGAAATTCAGCCAAAATTAAATTTAAACTATTGAATAGAATGAAATTTAATGGATAAGCTAAAGAAATTTATCAAGCAAGTTCATGGCAATTTTTTATTTTTGCACGGTTGATGGCAAAAATCATAACAACCTTGCCAAATCAGCCATATAGCCTTCTAAAAAAAGAGCCTGTAAACAGGCTCTTTCGTGGCAAATAACTAACAAATACCGCTGAAAACAGCTTATTTTGCGAGGTCTAGCAGTAAGTTATTCAAGCGGGTTACAAAACTTGCTGGGTTTTTCAAGCTACCACGCTCTGCCAATAACGCCTGTTCAAACAATACGTCGGCCCATTGTTTAAAGCGATCATCATCCTGCACGTCAGCAATATGTTTCACCAATTGATGCTCAGGATTGATTTCGAAGATAGGTTTCACTTCGGGCACTTTCTGACCGACCGATTCCATCAGCTTCATCATCTGAGTGCTCATATCGAACTCATCTGTGACCACACAAGCTGGGCTATCTGTTAAGCGATGGCTGACTTTGACCGCTTTCACTTGCTCGCCGAGTGCTGATTGGAAACGCTCGACAACCGAAGCAAATTGTTTTTCCTGCTCTTCTTGTGCCTTTTTGGTTTCTTCATCATCTAGGCTGCTTAAATCTAAGCCACCTTTGGCCACTGAGCGTAATTTCTTGCCATCGAAATCAGTTAAATGCTGCATCAACCATTCATCGATACGATCGGACAGTAACAGCACTTCAAGCCCTTTTTTGCGGAATACTTCCAAATGAGGGCTGTGCTTCGCCGCTTCATAACTGTCGCTGACTAAGTAATAAATCTCAGTTTGACCTTCTTTCATTCGGCTGACATAAGCTTCTAAACCGACATTCTGTTCAGCACTGTCTTGAGAAGTCGAAGCAAAGCGCAGCAGTTTAGCAATCGCATCTTTGTTGGCGTAATCTTCAGCTGGGCCTTCTTTCAACACTTGGCCGAATTCATTCCAGAAGGTTTGATATTCGCTTTGATCTTCCGCCTTCGCCATTTTCTCTAACATTTTCAAGACACGGCTGGTGCAGCCTTTGCGTAAGCTTTGCGTCACTTTGGTATCTTGTAAGATTTCACGAGAGACGTTCAAAGGAAGATCGCTGGAATCCAACACCCCTTTGATAAAACGCAGGTAGCTCGGCATAAATTGCTCAGCGTCATCCATGATAAAGACGCGTTGGACATAAAGTTTCAGACCATGCCGTGCTTCACGATTCCATAAATCAAACGGTGCCTTTTTCGGCACATACAACAAGCTGGTGTAATTGGTGTTGCCTTCAACCTTGTTGTGGCTCCAAGCCAATGGCTCGGTCCAATCATGTGAAATATGCTTGTAGAATTCTTGGTATTCAGTATCGCTTACTTCAGATTTATCACGCATCCACAAAGCTGTTGCTTTGTTCACTGCCTTCCAATGACCTTCAGTGGCCGCGATCGTTTCCCCATCTTCTTCACGTGCAGGGGTGCCTTCTTCCCACATTTCTACAGGGATTGAAATATGGTCAGAATATTTGGTGACGATGCCTTCAACTTTCCACTTGCTTAAAAACTCGGTTTCGCCCTCGCGTAAATGCAGGATGATGTCTGTACCGCGGCCATTTTTCACAATCGGCGTGATGCTATATTCGCCCTCACCCGCTGATTCCCACTCAACAGCCGCATCAGCAGGATGGCCAGCTTTCAAGGTCCGCACTGTCACTTTATCAGCGACAATAAAGGCTGAGTAAAAACCAACCCCAAATTGACCAATCAATTTCGAATCTTTGCTTTGATCGCCACTTAATTGTGAGAAAAACTCTTTGGTACCCGATTTAGCGATAGTGCCTAAGTGACTAATCACTTCGTCTTGGGTCATGCCGATGCCGTTATCGCTAATGGTAATGGTCTTGGCGGCTTCATCGAGGCTGATCCGCACGCGCAAATCACCGTCGTTGGCATATAAACTCGAGTCTGATAATGCTAAAAAGCGTAATTTATCCGCAGCATCTGAGGCATTTGATACTAATTCACGCAGGAAAATTTCTTTGTTGGAATACAAAGAGTGGATCATTAACTGCAGCAATTGTTTGACTTCGGCTTGAAAGCCATGGGTTTGTTTTTGAGTTGTTTCAGTCATTTATCGCTCCTCTCTACAAGCATTAATCCATCTAACACAGCCAAAAGCTGTATCGGAAATTTGGTTAGCTCAGATATGGGGCTGCACTTGAAAAAATCAAGAGTTCACGTGTTGTGAAGAACAGTTGCAAATAAGTGCATCAGAAATTGCGGGATTAACTACTGGTTAGTTCAATGCAAATCGTAGGAGTGACGCCAAGCTTAGAAAGGTTTGCGGCCACTAAAGGCCTGAGACAGCGTGTTGCCGTCAATATACTCAAGTTCACCGCCGACAGGCATGCCTTGTGCAAGTCGAGATACTTGGATCTGATATTTTTTACAAAGCTCCGCCAAATAAAACGCCGTCGCTTCACCTTCAACGGTTGGATTGGTCGCCAGAATAACTTCTTGGATAGAACCTTTGGCTAATTGTTGCGCCAGTAAATCGAGGCCCAATTCGTTGGGACCAATGCCATCTAATGGCGACAATTGCCCCCGCAGCACGAAATAACGCCCACCAAACAAGCCGGTTTGCTCGATTGCATAGAGATCAGCCACACTGGCAACCACACATAAAGTGGGGCTCTCGCCACGCACCGGATGTGTGCAGACATCACACAAGGCGGTTTCACATAAGGTGCGACATTGCTGACAGTGCCCCACCTTTTGCATCGCCTCATGCAAAGCATCAGCTAATTGCAGCCCAGCTTCCCGATTACGTTCCAGCAATTGATAAGCCATGCGCTGGGCAGACTTAGGCCCAACTGAGGGCAAAACCCTCAGGGCATCAATTAATTGCTGAACTAATCGGGTATGTTTGGCCATGATGCTCGCTCGAATTCAACAGGCATTCGTTAGAATGGCATTTTGAAGCCAGGGGGTAATTGCATCCCACCGGTCACGCCAGCCATTTTTTCTTTGCTGGATGCTTCAACACGACGCACCGCGTCATTAATCGCTGCCGCAATCAAGTCTTCTAACATTTCTTTGTCATCTTGCATCAGACTTTCATCAATGCTGACCCGGCGCACGTTGTGATTGCCCAGCATAGTGACTTTCACCATGCCAGCACCGGCTTCACCCGTCACTTCTAACTTGGCAATTTCTTCCTGCGCCCGTTGCATCTTTTCTTGCATGGCTTGCGCCTGCTTCATGATGTTACCCATGCCAC
>CAZIPG010000270.1:0-3521 GCA_964540955.1 uncultured Rheinheimera sp. | reverse complement strand
ATATCGTCCCCTGTTTTTCTGTTTTTCTGTTTTTCTGTTTTTCTGTTTTTCTGTTTTTCTGTTTTTCTGTTGATTGGTTATTCGGTTTGCGCGGCGCTTGGTAAAGGCTGACGGGCAGCCCGGATTAACAACCCCGTGCTTATTGCAAACCACAGCGAGCCAACAATGATGGCAAGCGGGTTGGGTAGTATGACGGTGAAGCCTGCAACAACGAGCAAGTTTTTGCCAAGTTCTAATAGCCCATGATGCGGGCGTTGTTGTTGGTAATACCCAAGGCAAAACAGCATCAACAATAAGCCAGCACAGCCCAGTAGAATGGCGCTTTGCGTAAAACTTGCGGCCATTAATAAGTAATAAAGTACGGCGGCAATCAGCGTTAAATGCTGCCAAAAGGCGTAGCTTTTTTGCCAGGCGGTTAATGGCGAATCAAACTTCACTTGCTGATAGGGATTGGCATATTTGTTCGGATATTTTTTACGAACATCGGCAGGGCGCCAACCGGTTTTGCGAAACCAAATGCCGATTTTGTCTTGCCAGCGCGCTGTGCGCCAACTGTCTTTCATTAAGCCCCAGTAGACATCCAGATTCGCCCAAATTGGATTCCAACTCGACAGCGGTTTAGTCACGCCAAACACCACAGGTTCTTCGGCAAGCTCCGCTTGGAAAGTTCCGAACCATTTATCCCAGAGAATAAACACGCCACCATGATTGCGGTTCATGTAAATGGGGTTTTGCGCGTGATGCACCCGATGATGACTAGGTGTCACCAGCACCGCCTCATACCAAGCGGGTAATTTATCGATATGACGAGTGTGCACCCAGAATTGATAAATGAGATTTAAAGCACCGACAGTGACCACCATGTAGGGATCGATCCCCAGCAGCGCCATCGGTAAATAAAAGATAAAGCCAAAAAAACCGCCGCTGGTTTGCCGCAAGGCGGTGGTTAAATTGTACTCTTCACTTTGGTGATGGACGACATGCCCAGCCCATAACACATTGATTTCGTGGCTCATGCGATGAAACCAATAATAACAAAAGTCATAGGCCACAAACGCAAACAGCCAAAGCCAAAGGGAGTCAAGGCCCAAGTGCACTGGCGCAATATGCTGATAAATGAGCACATACAGGCTGATTTGCACGGTTTTCAACGCGACTGCGGTGATTTGGCTCATCATGCCTAAATTGAGAGAATTGACTGCATCGTTAAAGCGATAGGTCTGTTTTTGGTGGCGCCAATCGAGCCATAATTCCAACAAGATCAACGCGAAAAATACTGGGATAGCGAACAGGATTAGATTCATAGGATTTTTAGTTATAAGTTATACCCAACTGCTTAGACCAGACTAGCAGAGCCGAATGAATTGTCCATGGTTTTTTTGTGACAAATACGCCACAAACACAGTGAAAATAGGGACATCTTGCAGGTTTACGGCACTTTTTTGCGCTTTTTGCGGGGATGTTGCTAAATCGAGAAATCAGGATTGTTGTGCGAGGCGGCTTTCATTTGAATGATAAAACCGGAACATTCCTCAGGTGAACCCAGCCAACTCAGCTCACCCCCAGCTTTGAGCATTTGATGCTGAGCGACTGACAAGCTTAAGAGTTGTTGGCTGTCGGTTAAAAATTCGGTCGCCATTTTAATATCCAATACCGCAGGTTTGCTTTGAATTTCAGCGCGAAAGCTGAGCAATAGGGCTTGTTTATGGCGTTGGGCAGCCATTTTAAATAGTGTTGGTGTATGCCAGTGTTCACACAGATGCTGGCAAACGGCCAATAACACTTGGTCAAACACGGCAGGGCGAGTGAATAACACTAAGTCTTGCATCGAGCGCGGTAATTGCAGCCGTTGCTGTTGCTCCAACGCCAATAAATGCATGACATGCTCGAAGGCATCAGCGAGCCGATATGCCGTAAACCTATCTTCGGGTTGGTCGGCGTACTGACGAAGTTCGCGCACGATGCGACCTATTTGGCGACATCCGGCCATGGTATCGGTTTGCATCTCCTGCATTTCTTGCAAAATTTGCAAGCCAGCAGGTTGGCAATGCGTCGCCAATTGGCTGATAAAATGTTGCTCAAGCTCTAAGTTACAATGCATAAACCCGAGCGGTGTATTGATTTGATGGGCAAGACCTGCCGCCATTTGCCCGACCGCTGCCAATTTTTCTTGTCGGGCTAATTCCGCTTCCGCCTCACGCAGCGAAGCAACGGTTTGTTGCAGTTCGGCATTTTGCCGGGCCAAAGCGGCTTTTGATTCCCGCAATTCTTCGTCTTGAAAAAAACGCTGCAACGCAGATGCAATGTGTTGTGCTAAATACATCAACAATTCTAAATCGCTATGGCTATAGACTACATCAGCTTGATAACTTTGCACGATCACCACGCCATACACGCGGTCATTCATCAGCATTGGTGCGCCCATCCAACTGGCGAGGTCGTCAGTGTTGCCTAACACTTGTTGGATTTGCCCTTGCGCCACCAATTCATGCAAACGAGTTGGACAAATCAACTGGCTTTGGCGCGAACTGATGACAAATGACGTCATACCTTGGCCGACTGGAAAGCTTTTATTCGGTGGCTCGTCATCAAATTGATCACGAAAATATTCGAGAGTAATCTCTGCTTTTGCGCTGTTATAAAGCGCGATCACAAAGTTTTTTGCCATCAACAGCGAACTAATCGACTGGTGTAATTGCTGATACAAAGTGAGCCGATCGGGCGCATTGCCCGCCATGGATGAAATTTCAAACAATACTTGTTGCACTTTGCCGGCATGAGTGCGCAAGGCAATTTCGTGTTCCAATTCAGCGGTGCGTTCGGCGATGGCCTGATTCAGCTGGGCTTGCATGGTTAAGCTGCACCAAGTTGTTGCCAGTTGTTGGGTCAAAATTTGCAATAACGCCAAGTCGGATTCAGAAAAGCTGCTCTGCTGATGTTCTACCAACAAACAACCGATGAGTTGTTGCTGCATCGAGTAAAGCGGACAGATCAAGCAATAAGCAGCAAGGCCAGAGCAATCGACCGACGGCAGAAGATTGGCTTTATGGCCAGGGCCATTAAGATAAAGCGGGCGCGGGTGTTCTGCGTACCATCGTAAGAAAGCTGTAGGATGTACATCTTGGGTGACCAAAACCAGGCCAGAGGTATGATCGGCCAGCAACACAGGTTCCGCCGCTTGCAAAGCAAATAAGCGCAGGCGCTGATGATGCAAAATATGCTGTAAACCTTGCTGCATCAAACTGACATACTGTTCGATGGTGGCACAACGGACACTTTGTGTGTTGAGATTTAACACCAGTGCCATCGCCGCTTCAAGCCGCGATGGAGTTTGAACTCTCACCATGACAAATCCTAGCGTACAACCCTTTGTAGAGCTTAATCTGCTCAACACAGTTTTGCCGAAAAACTTGGCCTGACCAGCGAAAATAACCTGTATTAGGGACGTATGTGCGAATTTCAGCATATAGAACAAAATCAATAGGGTCAGAGTCATTGAAAACCGCCCCATTAAGCTCGCC
>CAZIPG010000269.1:0-3544 GCA_964540955.1 uncultured Rheinheimera sp. | reverse complement strand
TGCAGCTTTGCAATAAATCATCTCTGTCGTGCCCGCCATGCTCGAGCGCTAACAGTGCTTTGAACCATGAAGTCAGGCAGCAAATGACAGAGTAAATAGAGATTAAAGAGAGAGTAAAGAGAGAGTAAAGAGAGCGCAGTTGAGCCGCGGAGCAGAAGAAAGAAGTTTCAGACGCTGAATTCTACGCCAAGCACCACCGCTTTGCTGGCGCCAGTGACGGCAGGAACGTTGCCTGAGATCTGGTTATCGAAAGCATAAGCTAACCAGGCAAATGCCATGGCTTCAACCCAATCGGGATGCACGCCTAATTCGGCAGTGGTGCTGATCCGACACTGGGGTAATAACGCCTGTAAATCAGCCATCAACACTGAATTATGGGCGCCACCCCCACAGACAAACACTTCTTTCACCATAAATCGACTGATTGCCAAAGCCATGGTGCCTGCACTAAAGCGGCTCAGCGTTCGTTGTATATCGGCATTCGTGTAGCTGTGAATGTTGCTATCGGCTTGCAAGCGTTGCAGATGCTGTTCTAACCAGGCGAGATGAAAATATTCACGGCCGGTACTTTTGGGCCCTGTCAGCTGAAAATAAGGATCGGTCAACAATTGGGTCAATAGCTGTGGTTGCAGTTGGCCTGAGCTGGCAAAATCACCATTCGCATCAAAGTTGTGGCCAAGACAGCGCTGGACCCAGTTATCCATTAAGCAATTGCCAGGGCCGGTATCAAACCCTTGAATGTGTTGGTGAGGGGCCAAAATTGTTAAATTTGCAATGCCACCAATATTGAGGATACACCGACCAAGCTGTTCATCGGCAAAGACCGCATGATGGAATGCCGGAACTAAAGGCGCCCCTTGGCCACCATAGGCAACATCTTTACGGCGAAAATCAGCAATCACTCGGATCCCGGTGCGCTCCGCTAAACGATGCATGTCGCCGATTTGATAAGTAAAAGGATAGCGGCCTTGCGGTCGATGGCGAATGGTTTGACCATGACAACCGATCGCTTGAATATCTGCAGCACTAAAAGGGGTGCTAGCCAGTAAGGTGGTCACTGCTGCAGCGTAAACTTCTGCCAACTGCGCTTCAACCAGGCCCATCTGCTCCAACTCATTCGGCCCAGGCTGGCTGAGTGCAGCGAGTGTTTGCCTAAGTTCAGGCGGGAAGGGGAGGAGTGTGCTGGCAATTAAATTGGGGGTTGCTTGCGCAAAGTCAACTAAAGCAACATCGATACCATCCAGACTAGTGCCTGACATGATACCGATGTAGAGATATGGAGAATTCACAGAGACTTATTGCTGGTTAGCAGCGAGTTGAACTCGTTCGTAAGCTTTTAACTGGGCAATGTATTGTTTAGCTTGCTTCGCAAACTCAACCCGAGCAACACCTTGTAATGGTTCTGCTTGCGGTAATTTAACGGTCCGCGGATTCCGGTGCACGCCACCTACCACGAATTCATAGTGTAAGTGAGCACCAGTCACACGACCTGTCGCACCTAAACGGCCGATGATATCGCCTTGACGAACTTTATCACCACGTTTCACTTCGCGTTTTGAAAGGTGCAGATATTTGGTCACAATATTGTTCGCATGTTGAATGTAAACATAGTTACCATTTGCGCCTTTCATTGCTGATTCAATCACTTTACCATCACCGGCAGCCATAATTGGCGTACCGACTGGCGCAACATAATCAACGCCATTGTGTGCTTTGATTTTACCAAGGACTGGGTGCATCCGGCGTGGGTTGAAGTTAGAGCTCACGTATTGGAAGCTGACTGGTGCACGCAGGAACGCTTGGCGCATTGAGCTGCCGTCAGCTTTATAATAGTTACCGTCAGTATGGCGCACAGCTTGATAAACTTGGCCTTGGTTTTGGAATTGCGCAGCAACAATTTCACCATTACCAATAAACTGACCTTCCGCATAATGACGTTCAAACATCACGCTAAAAGTGTCACCAGAACGAATATCTAACGCGAAGTCGATGTCGTAGCCAAACAAATTCGCTAAATCGAGGATTTGGCCTTCTGTTAAGCCTGCCCGCAATGCTGAATTCCAAAAACTGCCGCTAATCACGCCCGTCAGCACATCAGTGCGGACTTCGACTTCTTTCTGCAATTGTTCGGCAACGTATTTGCCATCGGCACGGCGTTCAATCCGCAGTGTTTTTAAATTGCTGATGTTGTAACGAAGTTCTTTCAAACTGCCATCGGCGGCAAAACCAAACTCAACTTGCTCACCTGGGAATAAACGGGTTAATGCTTTTGCTTCTTTGCCGCTGTCCAGCAGTGTTTGGATCATGCTGGCATCAACTTTAGCGCGTTTGAAAATATGGCCTAACACGTCCCCTTTTTTAACTTCGACGGAAACCCAATCCAATGAGTTATCTTCGTGTGGGAGCGTGGTGTTGGCTGCTGCAAGTTCGCTTTCGGTAGGCATAGGCACTGCAAGGCTGTAGCGTTTGCCAACTTCTAAACTTGGAGTTTCGGAATTTTTTGATGCTTCAGCGGGATCCGAAGGGATCAATAGCATTACTGTCAAAAATGTCGCTAAACCAGCGATTAATAAACGATGTTTAAGTGGTAAAGATGAAATCATCGAAGGCGCATCTCTTATTATTATGGGTCGGACCACGTAAAAAAACAGCATATATCGATTTTTTGTCAGATCCAAGACTTTTTTGCGTTTAATCTATAAGAATGTTGCAGTAGAATGCGGACAGCGAAATGAGACCAAAAATTTATCCGGAGAATGTGGAATGACGCAGTGGCAGCAAGCTTTAGCGGAGATTAAACGGGGTTGTGAAGAAATCCTGCTGGAAGACGAATTAATTGCCAAATTGAAGGAAGGTAAACCGCTGAAAGTTAAAGCTGGTTTTGATCCTACCGCGCCAGATTTGCACTTGGGTCACACAGTTTTGATCAATAAATTACGGACCTTCCAACAGCTCGGCCATGAAGTTATTTTCTTAATTGGTGACTTCACGGGCATGATTGGTGATCCGACCGGTAAAAATGTCACACGCAAACCATTAACCAAAGAAGATGTGTTAGCCAACGCTAAAACATACCAAGATCAAGTGTTCAAGATCCTCGATCCGCAAAAAACTCGGGTTGCTTTTAACTCTGAGTGGATGGAGAAGTTGGGTGCTGCTGGCATGATTAAACTCGCCGCTCGGCAAACCGTTGCTCGGATGTTAGAGCGAGATGATTTCAAAAAGCGCTATGCGAATAATCAATCGATTGCGATCCACGAGTTCTTGTATCCCTTAGTCCAAGGCTGGGATTCAGTTGCGCTGGAAGCCGATATCGAAATGGGCGGCACCGATCAGCGTTTTAATTTATTGATGGGACGTGAGCTGCAAAAAGATGAAGGGCAACGACCGCAAACTATCCTGATGGTTCCTCTACTGGAAGGCTTAGATGGCGTGCAGAAGATGTCGAAATCTTTAGGCAACTATGTCGGCATTACGGATAGCCCAACTGAGATGTTCGGTAAAATCATGTCAATTAGCGATGATTTGATGTGGCGTTATTACG
>CAZIPG010000268.1:0-3546 GCA_964540955.1 uncultured Rheinheimera sp. | reverse complement strand
GATGGCGTTGAACCGCAAGTGATGCAAAATGCCCTAGACGCAGAGCTAGTGCTTGAGCGGGAACGGCTATTTCGAGCCGCCAAAATTTACGAAGCCATGGGTGGTTATAGCCCAACCATCGGTATTATCGGGGCCGTGCTTGGTTTAATTCAAGCCATGCAACATATTAACGATCCTGAATTACTGGGGCGTGGTATTGCCACTGCGTTTGTAGCCACCATTTACGGGGTGGGTTTTGCGAATCTCGTGTTTATTCCGATCGCCAATAAGCTCAAGAGTGTGGTGATCCAGCGTAGTCTTTATCATGAGTTGATTGTTGAAGGGGTTGTTTCTATCGCTAATGGTGAAAACCCTCGGATTATTGAACGCAAATTAGCAGCTTACCGAGTGAGCTAACTTATGTATCGTCATCGGAATCTCTATCGAGAGGAACCATCAAACAGCGAGTCGATTGACCGCTGGTTAGTTTCTTATGCCGATTATGTGACTTTGATGTTCGCGCTCTTCGTTGTGCTTTATGCAATTGCCATCAATAAAGAAGAGCAGTACAAAACGATATCCGACACACTGTCTAAAGTGTTTGAAAAACCTGTTGCTGAACAAACGGGTGTCAAGGGGGATTCCGTGTTAACGGATAATCAACCGCATAGCGATTTCGAGCAATTTGGCACTTCGTTAGAACAGCCTGCTGGCCCAGAAATTGTTGCCGATGCCAAAGAAAAACCAACACTGACTCAGCCGCAGTATGGTAACCCGTTGGTTTCATTGCAGGAGCAACTTACGAAATCTTTGGCGAATCTGATTGAGCAAGGGGTCGCTAAGGTTGAATCAGATGAAGATTGGCTGACGATTCAACTGAATAGTGGTTTATTATTTGCCAGTGGTAGTGCTGTTGCCACACAACAATCCGGCATATTACTGCAAGAAATTACCAAGATTTTGAACCAGAGTAATAATGTGGTGAGGGTTCGTGGTTATACTGACAATCAGGCAATTAACAACGAAATCTTCGATTCTAACTGGGAATTGTCGATGGCGCGTGCGACGGCCATTTTGAAAGAACTACAAAAGCTAGGGATTAAACCTGAACGGTTAGCCGCTGAAGGCTATGGTGAGTTTTCCCCTTTTGCCGATAACAGCACAGCCGAAGGGCGAGCAGAAAATCGCAAGGTGGTGATTGCTATTTCTAAATTGGCAGTCAATAAAGTAGGCCCGACAGCGACACCCGCTGAGGCCAGTTCAGTGGCTGAAGCCCAACAAATTTTACAACAAGGCGAACAGGCCGAGAGCAAAGCAGCGCAGCCTGATCCTCTGAAAGTTGAATATGCGGCCGATGGCACAATTCAAATTATTCAGTTGCCAAATGGTGGTTTAAAAATTACTTCGGCACCGCAACCGGCAAATCAGCCTGCGCAACAGCCGAAAGTGCAGCAAAAACAGGATAATTGACGTGGTTGTTTGGACAATTGCAAACCAAAAAGGTGGCGTGGGGAAAACCACGACAACCGTCACATTGGGCGCATTATTGGCGCAAAGAGGGCATCGTGTCTTATTAATTGATACCGATCCTCATGCGTCGCTCACTTATTATTTTGGTATTGATGCAGAAGAATTAGAAAATAGCGTCTATGACATATTCATCCGCGGCAAAAATATTACCAAAGAAGAAATCATGCAGTCGCTGTGCCCAAGCAGCATGGAAAAGTTGGATATTCTGCCTTCGTCTATGGCTTTGGCGACCTTAGATCGCTCTTTAGGCGACAAAGGTGGCATGGGGCTTATCTTGAAAAAAGCCTTGGCGAAAATTGCTGATGAATATGATTACGTGCTGATTGACTGTCCACCCGTCATTGGCGTGTTGATGGTGAATGCGATGGCTGCTTGTGATCGCATTTTGATCCCAGTTCAAACTGAGTTTTTGGCGTTAAAAGGCTTAGATCGGATGCTCGCCACTATGCAGTTGATGCATTCACCGAATCAACCTGGGTATTTGTTTACCATAGTGCCAACCATGTACGACAAACGTACCAAAGCGTCCTTAGAAGCCTATAAAGAATTAAAAGCAAAATATGGCGATTTAGTTTGGTCTGCAGTGGTGCCGATCGACACTAAAATGCGGGATGCAAGTCTCAATCAAACGCCGCCGCCAGTGTTTGCCCCAAAATCTCGTGGCGTTTTTGCTTACAATACGTTATTAACTTATCTATTGCAGTTGAACTCGGAGTTTGCACATGAGTGACTTGCTGGCCAGCCAAAAGGTCATGCGCAGTTATCTAAATGCCTTATTGACCGAGGATGTCGAGCCTGAGGTGACGAAGGCTGTGGTTGATGTGCAGAAACAGCAACTCAATCAGCTATTAGCGAAGGTTACCCCAACACCTGCAGTGAAAGTTGCACCGGCACAGCCATCAGTTGTGAAAACAGCGCCTGTGATGGCGCCACCAGCAACGCCTGTAGCGAAACCGCAAGTTGCAGCCCCAGCTGCGACCCCGGTGAAACCTGTTGTTGCGGCACCAGTGACCAGTGCGCCCACGGTTGCCAAAGTAGCGGCTGTTAAAACGCCAGTGCCTCCAGTTGCCCCTCCTGCGGCACCTGTAGCTGAATATCGGCAAGGCAAATTTCAAGCACTATTTTTTGATGTGGCAGGCTTGAAAGTGGCATTGCCGCTCAAAGAGTTAGGTGGGATCCACAAGATGGGGCCGCTGAATCATTTACCCGGCAAACCGGCGTGGTATCGCGGTGTGATGCTCTATCGGGAACAGAAAATCAACGTGGTCAATACTGCGATGTGGGTGATGCCAGAAAAATATGACCAAACGCTGGCAGAAAAGCTAAACTATCAATATGTTATTATGTTAGGCAAGAGTTCATGGGGTTTGGCCTGTGAAACATTAATCAACACAGTGACACTTGAGCAAGATGATGTGAAATGGCGCTCAGCTGAGGGGAAACGCCCTTGGCTCGCCGGAATGATTAAACAGCATATGTGTGCTTTGTTAGATGTTGACGCTTTAGTTGCATTATTGGCAGCTGGCGCTAATAGTTCTGATTAAGCATCTGCAATGAGTTAGGTAGAGGAGCGATTGATGAGTAATTTAATGGCACAATCCGGCAAAGCGAAAGAAGCGTCTGATCAAGTGTTGCAATGGGTCACTTTCAAATTACAAGAAGAGACTTACGGCATTAACGTGATGCAGGTGCAAGAAGTTCTGCGCTATACCGATATTGCGCCGGTTCCTGGTGCACCTATGTACGTGCTTGGTATCATCAATTTGCGCGGCAACGTTGTGACGGTGATCGATACCCGCGCCCGTTTTGGTTTGCCACCTTCTGATGTGACTGAAAACAGCCGGATTGTGATCATCGAAGCCGACAAACAGGTTATTGGTATCTTAGTGGATAGCGTGGCTGAAGTTGTTTATCTGCGGGCTTCTGAAATCGATACGGCACCAAATGTCGGCACTGATGAAAGCGCGAAGTTTATTCAGGGGGTGTCAAACCGCGATGGCGAACTGTTGATTCTGGTTGATTTGAATAAACTGCTTA
>CAZIPG010000267.1:0-3592 GCA_964540955.1 uncultured Rheinheimera sp. | reverse complement strand
AAGCACTGCATGTAAAAACTGATGCGGCCTTGGCGCTGCGCCGCCAACATCCGTTCATCTAACACGCGGATGAAGGTCATGCTTTGATACATCCGCAAAGCAGTTTCTTTGGATAATTCGGGCTCTTTAGCGCCTGGAAAGATACTACCATCGTCTGCTAGCACCCGCAGTGTAGGGATTTGCAGGGCGTGGCCACTGGTGAACTCGGCTAAATGCACGGTAGAGATGGTGGCATTATTCGGGTTGGTCATAGATCTCTCTTTGTGTTTCTGGTAACGCGGACCTTGGTTGTTTGCCTGCTTTACCTTGAAATTAAACCAAACTGACCTGCACTCTGCGTTGCAGTTTTGTCAGCGTCTCCCCTGACTTGCTATTCTTCACTCGAGTTGAGTCAAGTTCTTTGGCTGCATGCGTCTTCTTTACGCGCACGTCAACCTAGATGAGAGCAATCAATAGTTCGCATAATATGATGCGTTGCAGACTTTACCTTTACGTAAACTGCATTGCAACCGCACTTTACACTTTAACCCAGTATAGCTGCTGTTTTCAGCCTGAATTTTTCAATGCTTATCCATTACTTTAACTAATGAATGAGGAAGTGAGAGAAAAACAAAATTGAATCATGTACTTAAATCACAAAACTTGAATCACTGTAAGGATTATGTCCCTCAGTTTTTGAACTGGTATTGGCAAATTTCCAATACAAATTTGAAAAAATAGTGAGCTTTTAAAAATAAAAGCTCACTAAGTTTTATTGCGTTTGGCCTAAAACCGAAATGGGTTTCACGAGCAGCATAGCACGCTGCCCCAAAGCGACATTCGCATTTGGAAAAATGATCGCCTCGCCCTCAACGTCAACTCGATATTCAATGTCACCATCAACGGCTAATAGAGTCCCCAACGGAAATTGCGTGAAATTTTCAATGTCATTGGCGAATTTTAAAGCAAATTGTTCAGACTGCTTATTGATAGAGCGATTGACGGCAAATAAATTAAAGTTGTTCTCGTTAAATGGTGTAGTGGCTAAGCTTTGACCTGAGACCAAATGTCGCAAGCTGCTATCGCAAGCGGCAAAACGGGTCATATCGTTCTGACCAAAAGGTCTTACTTTGCCAAGTTCAATCGTAAAGGCATCCGCACCATGACTATGGCTGGCATAATAACTAAACGTTGACGCAGGTGTTTGCATTAACAGCACGGTGTGGACATCGCAAGCTGCGAGAAATTCAAACTGAGCTTGCGACCAAGGTTTCCCATGCAAATAAGGATAAACCGCAAATTTCTCAAATTTTGAACCACGAATTGCAGTATGCAAGTCATAGAGCGCACGACGATTGCCTGCACTGCCAGCATTAAAAAATCGAGAAACAAATTGCTCAATTTGCGCTGCCCGCTTTCTCTCCCAAGAGAGTTGCGCTTGAGTATTCGCGTGATGGCCGGAAAACAATCGATTTAAATTATCCACAAGCTCGCGCTTGCCTGCATTAATTGCTGGCGGATTGCCGAAAATAAACATCACTCGATTGGCTGCAATTAATTTTTCTTGGAATAGATCCCGACAAATTGCCGCACAAATTTCAATGGGTGCTGTTTCGTTGCCATGAATACCGCTTGATAACACTAAATCAAGATCGGCACTTTGTTTAGGAGTAAACACCACAACGCCGGTATCCCAAATTTCCACTTGGGTACCGTTAGTCAGCGTGCATGCTGCCGGTGCACTATGTTCAGGGTTCGCCAGACTGTATTTTAAAAAATCACCAAAATCAGCGTGACTTTGATTGAATAATTGTTCGAGGGTCATAATGAGGCTTCTTGCTATTTTTGTTCAATTCTAGCGAAATTGAAACTTTTTAACAGCCTAAATAAAAGGGGCAACTCAATTTGCCCCTTTTAGTCAGTTTTGCTTAGTTGTTCAGTTTACACGCCTGGACATTGCGCACCATAAATAGCTTTTGCCCATTGTGGGTTATCGATGAATGGATTGCGGTTTTTCTGTAGTTCATAAATCCGATTATTTCTGCGAGCCTCGAAGCTATCCACCGGATCTGCCAAGTGCCAGGCTAACAACACGCATAATTTACCCATTTGTGGCGCTGTGCTGCCTGTCGGGGCGATGTTCGGTACAGACAAATCCGGCGTGCCAGAATCATCATTGCCTTCGTAACGGACATCCATATAGAAAATCATCCGTGCCACATCGCCTTTCACTGCGTTACGAGGTTCAAAACTATCAGTATCAGTTTTATTTTCAGGCGCTTCCGTTAATGGGGTGCCGCCGATATCAAAATCTTTATTGCCACGAGTCGAGTTAATAGATACATCCGCAGGTCTTAAGTGGTGTAAATCCGTATAACCATATTGTGTTTCGTTCGGGAAACCATGACTTTTTGCCCAAACATGCTCACGATTCCAAGCATCTAATGAATTGCTAACGCCAGCTCGGAAAGTTTTGGCCTGTGAACGACCTGCATACAATAAAATCACATTATTAGTGTTGGCTGGATCTTCATCGGTGTAGCTGATGGCATCCCATACTTGTGCATAAGTAAAACGGACATGACCGCGCAACACGTTATTCAGCGCAGCTTTTAATTCAGCACCAGTTTTCCCTGTAGTCCCAACATAATAAGTTGGTAAATTAATTGTGTCAGTGCCTGTTCCACTGCAATTAGCATTTAGTAAACCCGCGCCTGGCCCCCCTGCATTGGTGCTCACTTGCCAATCATTTTGAGTGTTTGAGTCAGGCACATTTTTGCGAGCCACTGATTGATCGATGGCGTTCAGCGTCCAGCCTGTTAAGCCATTTTCAAAACCCACAGCATCTAGTTCTGTGGTGCCCTGGCGCAATTTGACATAGTCACCACTATTGCCCAGTGACAAAGTCATACCAGCAAGGTTGGCAGATTTACCAAATAGAGCACTAAAACCAGTAGCGCTTTTTGCGACCGTAAAATAGCCACCCGCTGGAATACTGCCACTTAGGTTAAAAGTGCCGCCATTGTCACTCAGGCTATAGCCAGTAAGACTAACAGCAGAGCAACTGCTATTAAATAATTCCACGAACTCTTCAGTGGTATCATTATTAGGTGCGTCGTATAAAACTTCAGAAATGAGAACTTTGGCTTGTGTGGATGCACTGAATACACTGGCAATCGCCAATGTCAGCATTGCCACTGAACTTAAATGTCGGAGGTTCATAGTTGTTCCTGTAAATGCTTTGAGTTTTTTATTGTTCAAAGCCTGCTGGATCCCCTCCTAGGATGTGAAGCATGTCCGCTAATGCCCAACTCTGGCTTTTTTATAGCTTACCGTCCGATCATAACAGTTTATTTAATTAATTATTACTAATTTATTTAATTGTAAATAATTTACCTCTAATGAATACAAACCCTGAAACTCCTACAGGTGAAATCTTTAAGCAATAAGATTAAGAATCAAAACAATGCGACTACCCTGAGACTTTTAACAGAATACCTAGAATTTTTGACTAAAAATCCGTCACTTGAACAGGTTCAGCATTGCAAATCCGATGAAAGCCAGTAAGATACCCCAATCGTCGGTACGTAGCGCAGCTTGGTAGCGCACTGTC
>CAZIPG010000266.1:0-3604 GCA_964540955.1 uncultured Rheinheimera sp. | reverse complement strand
ATCGGCGCAGAGCGACAGCCTACCTCTGACTGCCGCCAATCTTTGCAACAGAGCCCGCCGTGCTAGTCTGCTCGGTGATGGTGGAGTGAAGCCAACCCGCAATCGGGTTATGAATCTGCATCGCGATTCGCAATCAGCTGTCTCTTGAGCATGTCGAACTCCTGCGATGTTATCTCGCCGTGCTCGTGCTGCTACACCAACTTGTCCAACTCATCCGCCACACCGCTCCCCACCACCTGCGATGGCCAGGTTGTTTGCTGGGCGCATTGGCGGAGTATCGTCTCGACCCGGGACACCCACACCGGCACAACCTTACGGGAGTGATTCACTGTCAAAGAATCGGCCCGGTGCTCTGACGCAAGTATCGGGATGGTCACCATTTGTAAGCCGTAGACCTGAGTGGTGATCAAGACTTCGATACCACCGACCGTACCGGTACTAATCGACGACGGTCGTGTTCGTCGCCTGCCGCAGGGACTCTGCACACCTCCGTTTACGCATGTGCCTGGAGGAGTTGGAAATCGTCGTGTTCGGGAAACATTAAACACAGGATGGCAGCGATCTGAGCCAGCACATGATCAGCTAGCTCACCATCCGGATCGACGGCCCACTGCATCGTCGCGCCAGCGATGACCGAGTGCAGGAGCAACTCAGCTGCCGCAGGAGCACCTGGGGGCAGTCGCTTGCGGATCCCCTCCACCACCGCGCGGTTCCGCTGGATCGCAAGCGTGCGTAGCTCCGGCACCTGGAGCTCGTACCAGGAGATGAGATAGTTCACCGAGAAGTCGTTGCGAGTGTTCATGCTCCGAACGAGCACCTGCAAAAATTCCCAGAGCCCTTGCGGCCCTGCGCCTATCGGTATCGCATTCAGGTAATGCCGCACCTGCTCGACGCCGCGCTCCATCATCCTCACCAGCAGCGTATCGCGGTTGGTGAAGCGCTGGATTAACGCTGCGCGGGAGAGCCCCACCTCCTTTGCTACTCCGCTGAGCGTGAACTCTATGGGACCGCAACGCTTCAGCACTACGGTGGCGGCCTCGAGTACCTCGTCATCGGACTTGAGCTTGGGGCGGGGCATCAGTGTTCACCTTCTGTATGGGTTGGGGCGGAGGCTGTGGCTGCCGCCGCCATTGTAGCAAATTGAAGACGGAGCGAGAGTAGAGCCACGAGCCCCGCAAACACGGCCGATACAACGAGGCCAGGGAGCGGACCAGCAAGGTCGACAAACGCGCCGGCCGCAAGCATAACCATGGGCGAGGCTGACAGCATCACCGCCGAGACCGTGCCGAGTACCCGGCCGAGAAGTTCTGGCGGCGTGCGGTTGTAGATGGCAGCGTTGAGAATGGGAGAGACTGAGCCGGTCAGCAGTCCCACGAGCGCGCCCAACAACATCAGCACCGGCACGCCTGGCAACTGTGAAAGCAGAAGCGAGCCCACCGCAGAGCCACAAAATGCCACCGCCAGCCAGTTCTGCGCTGATATCCGGGCGCCGACCGACGCATGAATGGCAATGCCAAGGAGACCACCAGCCCCCATCATTGAGGAGAACAGCCCGAGCTCTGCTACTTGGCGTCCTGCATCTACAAACAGCGCAGGCATGATGACGCTGCCGTTGGCGCCAACGATGCCCACGAAGATCATCACTATACCAAAGAGAGGGCGCAGCAGGGGTTCGCTCCAGAGAAAAGCGACGCCGGCGCGCATGGAGAGAGTCGCCGTCGTGGTCATCGTCCGAGCGGCACGCGCGGGAAGCACCCACGCGCCGAGCAGACCTGCAAGGACGGAGCAGAACGCCGTCAGCCCGAGCGTTGGCGCAGCGCCAAGCAGGCCGATTGCGGCCCCCCCAAGGGCCGGGCCACCTAGAATCGCGACGTTCCCGATCACCGCTTTCAGTGACGAGACGCGCTCAACGGAGAGCCCGGCGACGTGGCCGAGTTTGGGCAGCTCACTGTCCTGCGCGGCCATACCGGGTGCGTCGAACGCGGCACCGAGCACCACGCAAGCGATCAGCCCAGTGTTCGAGAGGGCGCCAACGGCATCGAGCAGTGGGATGCTCGCCATGGCCACGCCGCCCACCACACCCGAGATCAATGCGACGGGCGCGCGCCCGAACCGATCGACGAGGCCACCACCAACCCACGCGCCGATGATGGTCGCGATGACGCTGCTAGCGGCCGTGGCGCCCGCCCAGGCCGCGCTCTTTGTATGAGACAGGACGAACCATGGAAGCGCGAGGGCCGCCACCGCGTTGCCGATCCGGAAGAGAAAGGTCGCCGCGAACAGCGTCGCGAGCGGGCTATATCGACGTTCGCTCATTCCGCTGCGGCGAGCTGCGCCTTCGCCGCAGCGAGGTACTCTTCGTTACCCGAGTCGAGGGCGAAGAGTGCGTAGGTGACCGCCCCGAACGCAAGGCGCTCCGCGATGTGGTGGGCGAGCCGCGGCCACACCCGGCCACCGGCCGCTTCATACGTGAGGAGGAGCTTCGCGAGCCCCTCTTCACCAAAGACCATAAGGTGCGCGGCCATGTCGATGGCAGGGTCATCAACGCGGGCCTCGCTCCAGTCGATCATCCCGCTGACGCGCTCCGTGTTGTCGATGAGCACATGGCCCACGTAGAGATCGCCATGCACCACCACGGAGAAATCTGGCCACGACGAATCGTCGTCGAGCCAGCGCTGCCACCGGTGGAGGCGCTTGTCGTTCACCACGAACTCGCGTCGGACGCGGTCAACGTCGTCGGCCACCTTCTGACGGGCCTGCGTCGGTGTACGGATGAGCATCCCCGCATCCACGGCGGCGGAAATGGGGACGGCATGCAGGGCGGCGAGCGCGGTCGCGAAGCTCTCCGCGAAGACCTCCGAGTCCTGCGGCACGACCCAGTCGGGCGTGGACGAACCAGGCTGGATGACCATCGCAGTCGAGTCTTCGAGCATGGGATAGGCAACGAGCTCGGCGTTGGCCACGCGCCAGTCCGGCACCGCGAACGGCAGGCGATTCTTGAGCATTGCCAGCACCCGCGCCTCTGGTTCGACCTTCGCGCTTACCTCGGCTCGGCGCGGGATGCGCAGCACCCACCGACGTCCATCGTCGACGGTGGCGATCACGATCCTATAGTCGAGCCCAAGCTCATTGACAGTCAGCGGGCCATGGAGCTTGAGCCCATGTCGGGCTGCAAGTGCGTACAGTTGGGAGGTATCGGCGGTCGTGACTACGGTCATGATTCACTCCTGAGGGCTTGACGGGTTTAGCCACCTAAATGTAACAGTCACGTCGGTTATATTCAATCCTCATGCGAATCGGGGTACGACCCACAGCCCCCTCAGTACAGGTCCATCGTCACACCCGAGATCGTTGGGGTCCAGCTCCCAGTGGTTCGGAGCAACGGGCGGCAGGGCAATGATCCGAAAATTACCCCTTCCTTTGCGTCACCACAGCTTGCACCAACTGACCCTGAATTAAAAAATTGAAAAACTAACTTTTGGGTGTTGACTTAAAGCAAACCAAGCATATGCTAACCAATAGTTAGCAAATTGATTTCGCACGATGGACAACCCCAGCCGGAGGACCAGCACAACACTGGCAGCGGTGGCAACTGACCCGTCCC
>CAZIPG010000265.1:0-3615 GCA_964540955.1 uncultured Rheinheimera sp. | reverse complement strand
CACGACTGGCGCTTAGGAGGCACCCGTTATATCCAGTTTAACTACAGGGCAACTGTGTTGGCAGTGTAACAGAGAGAGTTTGCAGTGTGAACCCTAAAAATGGCCAAAAACCATGCAGTTAGCACACAGTCTTTCAGCGCATTTCTGCCGGAATCATCAATAGAATTAATATTGGAGCTGCCACAAACAGCCCCACACCACGGCTAGAGACTAAGGTTGGATTTGTTGTAAAACCAGATTTGGTAATAAGGTTGATGCTGAGGCAATTACCCTCTGATCATTCACCGAAACAACCCGACTATTGATTTGCACACCGCGTCGAGTACTCACTAAAGTACCTGTCAGCACATAATCCATGCCGACTTCTTCATGCAGTTCATCGATTTGACGCGATAAGGCTAAGTCACCACTAGCCCCGATAGCTAAGTGTTTCGTTAATTTATATTCAATAATATCAACACCATATTGCGGCAGCACTGTCGCTAAGGCTTCAGCAAATTGGTTGCCCAACGGCGTGGTGGCTTGCAAAGTTTCATCAAACTCAACGAAACTGGCAACGCCGACTCGCGCGCCTTTGAGCGCTTCGAAATTCATCAATTTAAAAGCCATTTGCTGCGCATAATCCGACAATTGTTTCTTGCTATGGATAAGCTCAGGTTGGGTTGACAACCCCACTTGGCCATAGCCGGCTTGCGCAATTTCAGAGGGTAACATTTTGCGAGTCAAGGCTGGTTTCTCGGCAGCGCGGACAAAACTTTGATCTAAATTGATTGGTTGGGCGTTTGGATCCTTGGCCAACATATCTAACTGCGAAGGTGTCACAGCGCTATCCACGGGCGGTGCTTCACGCATAGGGCGAGTATATAACGAATCATCCTCGGTTGAAGTCACCTGGGTGTTTGACTCAACCACCGAAGTGGCAGTCGCACTACTATTGTTCGCTTGAGGATTATTCTCGCACTCACACCACTGAGCACAGGAAGTTAAACTACTGAGTAACAGCACTGCCGTGAGTTGACGCATCTTACTCCCCTTGCTTTAACAACAATTTTCCAGGCGCTGACGATTCCTGCAAGGCATTGACCACATTGTCAGGAATAAAGCCTTGTGCCGTTCCCAGTACCTTTTTTGATGCAACTGAAACGAGTCTGACATTGACCAAGGTGCCGCCTTGATGCTGAACTAAGGTGCCCCCTAACACAAATTCAATCGGTTGTTCTTCGCGCAGTTCCATAAAATCGCGACTAAAGACAAAATCCCCTTTGGGCGTTACTCGAATATAATCGGTGGTTTTGAAATCCACGACGTTCAGTCCAAATTGATGCACTTCATGCATAAAACTTTCAGACAATTGATTTCCTAGCAGATCAGCTTGCTCGTATGATCCATCAAGGTAAACAAAGCTGGTGACGCCAACAATCATTTGCGGTTTTACATCATTCAAGTTGGCCACTAAATCATGCATCATCCCTTGCACATACTGATTCACATTCAGCATCGATTGCGGTTGATATAAAGGCGCACTGACTATCCCTGCTTGGCGAGTTGCTTGATACGCAGCGCCATTGTAATTTGCTGGGGTCACAAACGCCGGTGCTGGCGTCGTTTGCAATTGGCCACTGGGCAGCAAAATCGTATTGTTGGCACTGGGCTGCGGTTTCGCAGCAGTGAGTGTTTGGGTTTGGCCTTTGTCAATCTCTTGAAAGCGTTGCCAGTTTTGCATCGAGGCACACCCCGTCAGCACACAAACTGACAAACCGATTAAACTCAAAGTGGTTTTCATATTATCCCCATTCAATTCTGCCATCTAAGCACCATGTCGGGCTTTTGCAATCGACCGCGCTTGCGCTCCAAGTATTCGATTAACGACCACTGGAGCGGTAAAGTTTTTGTTGGCGCAGTTGCAGTTGTTCAGTTTGTCCCAACACTTCCGCTGGAACGACATCAGAAGCGGCTGCAATAACCGTATTACTTTGTATATCGACCAATCTTGCGTTGACTGTAGTATAAAATTCAGATTGATTGAGTGTACCGACAATCACGTAACGCACTGATTGCGCAGTGGCTAATTCAGTAATATCCCGGCTGAGCTGGCGTTCATGATCAACATGAATGGTCACAGCCTTGGCTAACCTTAATTCTTTCACTTGATAGCCGCGTTGGCTGGCCACCGCCATCATACTTTCTTGATACTGCAGGCCAAGCAGATTCAGTGACAGATTGTAAGGATCTGGCGTTAGAGATTTCAGCTCAGTGAAACTGACAACCGCAATAGCGCCGCGGGGAATTGCTGCAAGGCCTGTGAATAACTGGTCAGCCAAACGTTCGGTATAAACTAATACTGGCATGGCGGCATTGCTTTGCATGGGCGCGGCATTATCTTGCCGTTGCGTGAGGGGCTGACAAGCACTGACAGCGACGAAAATCAGTACCCCAAAAAGTATTTGCTTAGTCGCTTTCATTGCGCGCTCCTCTTTATTACTCTGCCAACAGGCCCACAAAGCAGGAAAACTCTCAGCGCAGCAACGAATAGAGCG
This sequence comes from uncultured Rheinheimera sp., assembly GCA_964540955.1. Classification (GTDB taxonomy): domain Bacteria; phylum Pseudomonadota; class Gammaproteobacteria; order Enterobacterales; family Alteromonadaceae; genus Pararheinheimera. The sequence continues at coordinate 1,078 of CAZIPG010000265.1, read as the reverse complement.
CCAAAAATCCCATGCAACGGGTTCCTTGTGAAGTTCAACGAGGGACAAAATGTCATTATTGTCGTTGAAATGGCTTAACCTTAACCAGTCAAAGCAAAATTGGTGCCATCATCCGCAAATTATTCGTGTAATTTCGGTATACTCTGCGGCAAAACAGGCTGGACTGAATACTGCACTCAGTTGATATACGTTCCGGTTGATATGCGTTCCAGTTGATTTGCGTTCACGTTCATTTGCGTTCAAGTTGAACTGTCACTGGCTTTGCTTCTTATATTTTGGACACTTATGACACCTTCCATCCATTATGCGGGTATTGATTTTGGCACTTCGAATTGCACTGCAGGCTACCTTGCAGACAACGAACCGATCTTATGGCCGTTAGAAGAAGGCAGCCCCTACCTAAGTTCTGCACTTTATATTGAAAAACCAATGGTTGAGGATGAGGACGCAGCCGCGCCGAGTTTGGCGCAATTGCTCCGAGCGCAACAACCTGTCTATCTCGGGCAGGCGGCTCACCAACAATATAGCCAAAATCCGCTCGGCGGCGTGTTTATTCGTTCGCCGAAATCAATGCTAGGGTCGCGACTAACGCCAGGGCAAACCCAAATTTATCAACAAGTTTGTGCTTTGCTGCTTCAGCATATTCGTCAACAAACTTTGGGCAATGATTTGTCTTATGCCGTTCTTGGCCGACCCATCCACTTTCAAGGCATCGATGGCGCCAAAGGCGATGATCGCGCCGAAGAAATTCTCAGAGCAGCAGCGCAAGCGGTGGGCTTTAAAGAAATTCAGTTTGCTTATGAACCTGTGGCTGCAGCCATTGAATATGAACGGACGCTATCGCAAGAACAAACGGTCTTAGTGGTTGATATTGGCGGCGGGACTTCCGATATCAGCTTTATTCGCTTAGGCCCGAAGCGCCGGCACATTGCAGACAGAACGCCGGATTTGCTTGGCCATGCCGGTCGTCGCATCGGAGGGGTCGACATGGATATCAAACTTGCGATTTATGGCTTGATGCCGAGTCTAGGTCGAGGCTCTTTGGCGTTATCGGGTCGTCCACTGCCATCAAAATTAT
>CAZIPG010000264.1:0-3646 GCA_964540955.1 uncultured Rheinheimera sp. | reverse complement strand
GCCGTGCTGAATTAGAAGCCAAGTTAGTTGCTAACTTAGCTGCTGCGCAAGACCGTGCTGCTAAAGTTGCTGAGCTTGGCGAAGTTACTATCGCTGCTAAAGCTGGTGACGAAGGCAAACTGTTCGGTTCTATCGGTACTCGTGACATTGCTGATGCAATCACTGAAGCCGGTGTAGCTGTATCAAAAGCTGAAGTTAAATTACCAAACGGCACTCTGCGTGACGTAGGTACATTCGACATCGCTCTGCAATTACACGCAGAAGTGACTGCAACTGTTAAATTAGTTGTTGTTGCTGAAGCTTAATTGCTTGCTGGCACAGTAGCTTTGCTACTGTGCCAACTCCTCGCCTCACGAAACTCATCCTTTAACGAAATTCTCCGTCTGACTAAATTCATCATTTAGTTGCTGAAAAAATTACTCTCCGCATTAATTTTCTCACTGATCCACAGCCCGAAAAATGCTAGTCTATGGTCACTCCTTTAGAGCACTATCAGCTCGTTGTTAGATTTCGGTGTTATGGCTAATTCAAACGAAAAATATTCCAAAGATAAATATCAAAAAGATAAATATCAGAAGGACAATCAAGTCGCAGCGGTCAAAATGCCGCCTCACTCTATCGAAGCAGAACAGTCAGTTTTGGGCGGTTTGATGCTTGATAACAATGCGTGGGATAAAGTCTCTGAGAAGGTTGTAGAACAAGATTTTTACCTGCGCTCGCATCGTTATATCTTCGCAGCGATGAGTAAAATTGCGGAAGAAAACTCACCGATTGATTTAATTACTGTGTCTGAATGGTTAGAACGTAATCAGCAACTCGATGACGTCGGTGGCTTTGCATATTTAGGTGAAATTGCGAAGAACACCCCAAGTGCGGCCAATATTTTAGCCTATGCCGATATCGTGCGTGAACGTGCAGTCGTGCGGGATATGATTTCAGTCGCGCATGATATCGCTGACGCAGGTTACGATCCGCAAGGGCGTAACAGTGCTGAACTGCTTGATTTTGCTGAAACCAAAGTCTTTAAAATTGCCGAGCAACGGGCGAATGCCAATGAAGGGCCAGAGCCAATCAATAGTATTCTGGCAAAGACCATCGATAAGATTGATACCTTATTTCGCAATCCCAGCAATGGTGGTTTAACAGGTGTGTCCACGGGGTACCACGATCTCGACAAAATGACCAATGGCATGCAGCCATCGGATCTCATCATTGTTGCGGCGCGTCCATCGATGGGGAAAACGACCTTTGCGATGAACCTTTGTGAGCATGCTGCTATTAGTAGCGATAAGCCAGTACTCATTTTCAGTCTTGAAATGCCCTCAGAACAAATCATGATGAGGATGTTGGCTTCGCTTGGACGCATAGACCAAACGAAAGTCAGAACCGGGCAGTTGGATGATGAAGATTGGGCTCGGCTTTCTTCGGCAATTGAGCTTTTGAACAGTAAAGGCAAAATGTATATCGATGATGCCTCTGGTTTGACCCCTACTGAGGTTCGTTCTCGGGCTCGCCGTGTTGCAAGGGAACATGGCGGGTTATCGATGATCATGGTGGATTATTTGCAGTTGATGACGGTGCCAGGTTTATCAGAAAACCGCACTCTAGAAATTGCTGAAATTTCACGATCACTCAAAGCATTAGCAAAAGAACTCAAAGTCCCTGTTATTGCACTTTCACAGCTGAACCGTTCTTTGGAACAACGTGCTGATAAACGCCCCGTCAACTCGGATTTACGTGAGTCAGGCTCTATCGAGCAAGATGCGGATTTGATTATGTTTATCTACCGTGACGAGGTTTACAACGATGACAGTCCAGATAAAGGCACTGCGGAAGTCATCATTGGTAAGCAGCGGAACGGGCCTATTGGCCGTATCCGTCTGACTTTCCATGGTCGTTACTCTCGCTTTGACAATTATGCCGGAACTGCCAAATTCGAGGATGAATACTAATGAGTCGCCGTCCGCTCGCGCAAATTAATACCTCTGCGCTTTTGCATAATGTGCAAGTGATCCGTGACATGGCACCCAACAGTAAAATTCTTGCCGTACTCAAAGCCAATGCCTACGGCCATGGTTTATTGGCTGTTGCCGCGCAATTAAAAGACGTGCAAGCCTTCGGGGTAGCTCGAATTGATGAAGCGTTGATGCTGAGGGCTGGCGGTATTGTGAAGCCTATCGTGCTGCTGGAAGGTTTTTTTCATGCGGATGAGCTGTCACAAATCGTTGCTTCGAATCTACAAGTGGTGATCCATCATCCTGCGCAAGTTGAAGCTTTGGTCAAAGCTGAGTTGGAATCGCCCATCCATGTCTGGCTGAAGATTGATAGTGGAATGCATCGGCTGGGGATTTTACCGGAAGATTTCCAAGCAGTTTATCAGCAATTGAGCAGCAGTCCCAACGTGTTGCAACCGATGCGTTTGATGACACATTTTGCCAGTGCCGATGAATTAGAAAACCAAGCAACTTTAAAGCAGCTTGAACTTTTCCAACTCACAATCGCTGGTGCGGTCGGGGAGCTTAGTATTGCCAATTCTGCCGGCGTGGTTGGCTGGCCACAAAGTCATGGTGATTGGATCCGGCCAGGACTTGCTTTATATGGCGTCTCACCCATGGTGGCAGGCCGTTCGGCGCAACATCAATTGCGGCCTGTGATGACCTTTTCTAGTTCAGTGATTGCAGTTCGTCATGTTAAAAAAGGCGATGCTGTGGGATATGGCGGAACTTGGGTCGCCCCGAAAGACACGCGTTTAGCCGTTGTTGCTATAGGTTATGGTGATGGCTATCCAAGGAATGCGCCTGGTGGGACACCTGTTTTAATTAATGGCCAACGGTTTCCGATAGTAGGGCGTGTATCAATGGATATGACCACAGTGGATATTGGGGAGGCTGACATCGAGCATGGGGCCCAGGTCATTTTATGGGGCGAACATCTACCTGTGGAAGAAATTGCCGAACTTGCGCAGACTATCCCTTACGAGTTACTGTGCAATATCACAAGTCGAGTGCAATTCCGCTATATCAGCGATTGATTGGGTTGAATTTAGGTGACTTAACTAAGCTCGACAAGTTTTTAAATTTTGATTAGGACAACGTGATTTTCAATTGAATTTTGAGGTCCATATGAAACGAAAAAGCCGACTATTGTCGGCTTTTTAGCAAAACTAAACTTAGGAATAGACTTTTATCAACCACCTTGGTTGTCGAAGCTTACTTCAATATGCACTTTGCCAAAATCAGAGTCGAATGGCATCAAAATTTTCGGACCGTCACACTTGTGAGTAATGGTATGACCTTTTCCAGAGACAACGACGGGGGTTGCCATGCTAAATTCATAGCCTTTTTCACCCAAAATACGTTTAGCGCCACCTGTAACCATGTTGGTAATTTCACCAACCATGTCAGTCACTTCTTCATTAATCGCTTTAGGTCGTTCACCGAGCATCCGAAACATAATTTCCAATGCCAAGCTTTCTTCAAAACTGACAGAAAACGAGCCTTTAGTTTGTGGACCGATCATTCCAATCAAACCTGAGACATCGCCCCGAGCTATTTCATCTTTTTTAATGCGTGGTTGACCTGGCACAATAGTCGTGTTTGCCATTGTACTTAACACATTGACCAAAGAAGACAAAAATGGATTTACG
>CAZIPG010000263.1:0-3665 GCA_964540955.1 uncultured Rheinheimera sp. | reverse complement strand
CCGCTTTATGGCAACGCAACAACGCATCAGTGCTGCGCGTTTGCAAGCCAAAATCGGTAAGACCATTCAAGTGCTGATTGATGAAGTGGACGACGAAGGCGCAATTGGTCGCAGCTTCGCTGACGCCCCAGAAATCGATGGCGCCGTATACTTAAATGGCGAAACTGGCTTAAAAGCGGGTGATGTCGTCACGGCTGTGATTGACGAAGCCGACGAATATGACCTGTGGGCGTCGCTCGTTTAAACGAGAATATGACTAGTCCTGAAATAAGTTGACACTTATTATGTTAAAAAAGCCGCGAATGCGGCTTTTTTTATGCGACAAACTAAGCAGCAAGCATTAAGGGAAAACCCAAGGACTAAACACTTCATAAGTATCCTCAGCTGCGCGATAACCAGGAATTTTATGGGAGTGCCAACCTAGGAAATTGCTGGGAAACCGCTCTTTGCTTGGAGAAATTTCATTCGTTGCAATGGTGCCTGTTGTCGCTGCAAAACTCGCCTGCTGTAATTGCCCTTGCTGAAAAGCCGCCCATGCTAATTGCACCAAAATTTTATTGTAAGCGCCCGCTTGAGGGTGCTGTAAATAAGCTTGAGGCTCAAACCAACGGGCTTCGGCAATTTCACGGTCGTCGATCGTGATTTGCTCTGCAGTTGCCTGCAGCAATGCCACGAAGTACAGATTACTGGCATTAAACTGGCCGTGATGATGATGGCGCACCGCCAGCATCGAAGAGAACGTTGCAGAAATGCCAGTTTCCTCGAACACTTCACGAATGACTGCATCGGTGAAATTCTCAAAGGGTTCAACCATGCCACCGGGTAATTTCCAAAGCGTTGGCGTGGTTTGGCTTGCAAGTGGTTTTTCGCGAATGAGCAAAATCTCGCCGCGAGCATTAAAAGTAGCGCCACCGATGCCAATCGAATGGGTCGCGGCAAACGGTAAATAAGCGTCAGATTTGAGTTTTTTCACCATCATCAATTGGCGGGTTTGGCAATGATGAAAAGTAAAACCCGCCGCCAATGCCGCTGGGATCAGCGGCATCAAGGCTTCATCAAGTTCAAGCCAGCAAAGCGGATAATTGAGGCTGTCGATATGCGCATCACACCAGAGGGAAAACGCCTCAACCTCAATGCCTGCCAGTTGTTGTGGCCCCAAATAAGCCCCACCATAGGGATTTATTTGTAGCCACAACTCGCCGACTTGGACTTGCGTTAGTGCTGAACTCAACGAAACAGCACCTTTTCTTGTTGGAACCAGCGAATACAAAACGCAATCATGGCCCCAGCAATTACCACAGTTGAAGCCACTACTGCAGCCAAGATTTGATAATCCATGGTGCCTTTCACCAGCTCTTTAATGCAAAGGGCCACGTTCATCACGGGGACCATGGCGAGGCCCCAACTGAGTTCAATACCCGGTAACAAACCGACCATTAATGGCAGAAACACGATCATGCTCAAAGGGCCCATATAATTCTGCGCTTCCTTGAAGCTTCGGGCATAAATCGACAGCGACAATAACAAAGCCGCAAAAATTGCAGTCAGCGGGATTAACAACGCCAGGATCAACGCTAAATCAACCAGTCCAAGTGCCTGCATGGTTTTAGCAACCACATCGACGCCCATCATCGAGCCGATAACATAGCCCCAGCCACCAAAACTGACCACGGTAATGAGCGCCGTAATTAAACCGGTCGTAAGTACCGTGACAAATTTACCAAGCACAATGGCGGTTCTGCTGATCGGACAAATTAATAAGGTTTCTAAAGTGCCCCGCTCTTTTTCACCAGCGCCAATATCAATAGCAGGATAAGATGCGCCCATCAAACATAATGGCACCAACAGATAGGCAATAAAACCACCAATCTTCTCGCCGATATTTTCTCGCGCCTCGGCAGTATTTACTTTTTGCACTTTAATAGGTTCTAACACCGCAGGCACTTGCTCAGCTTGAACACCTAACGCGGCTAAGCGATTTTGCTGCAATTTTTTGCTGTAAGTCTTAAATAACTCATTGAAATAATTGCCGATCATATCAAGCTGTGGCGATGAGTTATAAACCAGTTGCCATTGATGCTGGTGTAATTGGCTAGGATCTTGTGAAAAATCAGCTGGAATGATGATGGCAACATCAAATTTGCCATCGCGGATCGCCTGTTTTAAAGCTTCCGGTTCAGTCAGCTCCGACTCTACTTTTTTAAAATTTTTGTGATAAAACAAGGCTTCTGCAAATTCTGGTGCAAGCTGCGGATTGATGATCACATAACGATGCTCTTCCGCTTCTGCTTGACGGCTAACATTCGCCATCACTAAGCCCATAATGCCAAACAACAATGGAAAAATGATAATTGGTAAAGCAATCACGAAAATCAGCGTTTTCCGATCACGTGAGAGTTCTAGCAATTCTTTGAAGTAAACTTGCCACATTACACTGCTTCCTTATTCAAAACCGCCATAAAGGCTTTGCGTAAATCATGTCCATCCGCTAATGCACTGAATTCATTTAAGCTGCCATCAAAAGCACTGATGCCTTGGTTGATCACGACGACTCGATCACACAGCGCTGCAACTTCATCTAAATGATGGGTTGAGAAAATGACGGGCGTGCCCTGCGCTTTCAATGATTGAATAAAATCCAACACCGTTTGCGTCGTCATAATATCAAGGCCAGTCGTCGGCTCATCGAGCACGACTAACTCTGGCGAATGCACGACAGCACGTGCGATAGCAGTTTTTTGTTTCATGCCTGTAGACATGTTTTCCGCACGACGATTGGCAAATTCATGCATCGATAACAGGGTGAACAGCTCATCAACCCGGGCAGCAATCGCTTGCTCAGTCATGCCATGCAGGCGGGCAAAATACTCAATATTTTCTTTGGCGGTTAAGCGGCCATAGAGACCGGTATCAGCCGACAAAAAACCTATCCGTTTCCGAACTTCCAGTGGGTTATGAACCACATCATGGCCGTCAATTAAAATGCTGCCAGCATCAGGTCTCAGTGCTGTAGATAACATTCGCAAAGTCGTGGTTTTACCGGCGCCATTGGGGCCTAATAAACCCAGCACTTGCCCTCTTTCACATTGAAAACTGACATTGCGGACCGAATGAAATAAATCGCCGCCAAAGCGCACGTCATTCTTTTCGCTATCGGATAATTTTTTTTGCTTACCAACTGCAAATGCTTTTGCTAACTGCTTAATTTCTATCATTGATTTTCCCTGACTAAGCGTTTGGGCCGAAAGTAATCGGTATTCAAATAAAAAGCTGGCTGAATATTGTCGGCATACCACCCTGGCACGCCTAATAACGGCAAAGGGGTGAGTTGCTGCTGTAATTCTGCCAGCGAATTGTTAGATATTTGTACACTAAGTTGTTCATCGATAAAAGTTAATCTTTGTAACAAAGGCCACTGGAAAAATGCCTCGGGCACGCAAAGTGGCCATAATTTTGCGGTCAGCCCCAAATAAGGCCGAGTGGCCATTTCATATATCGCATGGCCAAAAATGACCGGCATCAGAGTGGATGTGTGGCCAAGCCATTGCTGACGATGATCGACAAATGCCGAGTGCCATTCATGTGCTTTGAGTTTGGCAATCATGGGGGCCGCTTGCTCGCAATAGCACAGTAAAACCCCACACGCATCCAACAAAGTTAAACGA
>CAZIPG010000262.1:2825-3671 GCA_964540955.1 uncultured Rheinheimera sp. | reverse complement strand
AAAAAAGCAGATGCCAAAGCTACTGATGCCAGTAAAGCGCAAGAGCACAAATGCGGTGAAGGCAAGTGCGGTGAAGGCAAATGCGGTGGTCTGAACTAATATGACTCTGGTCGGTGCGGGGTTAGGGCTGCGTCGAGAAATGATCAATAAGGTGCTTGAAGGCGACCCAGTTGATCTGAGTTTTTTCGAAGTTGCCCCAGAAAACTGGATCCCCTTTGGTGGGGCTTTAGCAAAAAAATTCCGCGCGATCAGCGAGCGATATCCTGTGGTTTGTCATGGGCTTTCCTTGTCGTTAGGAAGCCCAGATCCCTTGGATCTCGAGTTTATTCAGCAACTGAAACAGTTTTTCAAACAGCATCATGTGCCCATCTATAGTGAACATTTAAGTTACTGCAGTGGGGGTGGGCATCTGTATGATTTGATGCCAATCCCTTTTACGCAAGCGGCAGCAAAATATACCGCCGAGCGAATTTTACAAGTACAAGATTTGCTCGGACAGCGGCTCGTCATCGAAAATGTCTCTTATTATGCTGCGCCTGGCCAAGAGATGTCTGAACTTGATTTTACCTTGGAAGTATTGTCACAAGCGGACTGCGGTTTGTTATTAGATGTGAATAATGTCTACGTCAACTCAGTCAATCATCATTATGATGCCAAGGCTTTCATTGAAGCCTTACCCACTGAGCGCATCGTGTATGGCCATATTGCTGGCCACTACCAAGAAAGCCCTAACTTATTGATTGATACCCATGGCGCTGCAGTCACTGATCCGGTATGGCAACTGCTAGCATTTGCCTACCAACAGCATGGCGTTTTTCCAACATTGCTAGAGCGTGATTTTAATTT
>CAZIPG010000262.1:1634-2815 GCA_964540955.1 uncultured Rheinheimera sp. | reverse complement strand
GGCTGCAGCAACTCATTGGAGCCGAAGTTTAATGGATTTCCAAAAGACCCAATTTGCCTTTATTCAGGCGGTGCGAAATCCTGAATCGCCCTTACCGCAAGGGGTCGACGCTGAGCGAATGGCGATTTATCGCGAGTTATTTTTTAATAATATTCAAGGCTTTGTCAATCAAGCTTTTCCAGTGCTGCGCAGTATTTACCTGCCAGCAGATTGGCAACAATTATTGAAGCAATTTTTTCAAACCGCCACCTTCGAAAACCCTTATTTTGTGTCAATTGCTGAGACATTTTTAAATTGGTTTAGCGAGCAACCGCAGCGTTATCCATTTGCGCAGGAACTGGCCCACTATGAATGGGTTGAGTTGTATTTAGGCACACTGGCAGCAGATCCTGTGGAGCCCTTTAACTTACAAGGGCCAATGCGATTGGCGTCAACGGCTTTGGTGTTGCAGTACCAATACAAAGTGATGTTGATCCAGCCGAATCACTTACCAACGGAACCGGAAGCAGCGGGCTGTTTTATGTTGGTCTATCGCAATAGCGCCGATGAAATTCGTTTTATTGAACTGGCTCCGTTCTCTGCCGCCCTGTTAAATCTGTTGGCTGAACATGAAGGACTTGAGTTTTCTGAGTTATGCCAGCAATTCGCTGCGTTAGTGCCGCAATTGCCGATGAGTGACTGGCTACCACAGGCAGAAAGTTTATGTATTGATCTCGCGCAAAAAGGCATCATTCAACCTTCCAAAATTCAGCAAAAATGACTATCATTGCATTCCCTTATTTTTGCATTGGAACACTGGCATGGCCGATGAGAATTTTAAAGAATCCTTTAATGTATTCCACTTATTGGGTTTTGTAGTAGTATTCGTATCCCTGTTGTGCCTGCCACCAATTATTGCCTGGTCTCGGATCTTAGGCTAATTTTTGATGGCATGAACAAAAACCGCCTTAGGGCGGTTTTTTTGTCAGTTATTTAAGTAATTTGAGCATAGTTTATGAAGCAAGAAGCGTTGACCGCACTGTTAGCACAAGTCATTAAAGCCGTCCCTGATTATCCAAAACCAGGTATTTTATTTCGTGATGTCACCAGCCTGATGCAAGATGGTGCTGCATTTGCGGCAGTGATTGACCATCTGAAAGCGCATTATGCCAATCAAGGCATTACAAAAATTGTTGGCACTG
>CAZIPG010000262.1:0-1624 GCA_964540955.1 uncultured Rheinheimera sp. | reverse complement strand
AGCCTATGCACTCGGCGTTGCCTTTGTGCCAGTGCGTAAACCGCGCAAATTACCTCGTGCCGTGATCAGTGAAAGCTATCAGTTGGAATATGGGGAAGACACCTTGGAAATCCACGTGGATGCCATCTCTGCGGAAGATAAAGTATTGTTAGTTGACGACTTGTTGGCAACTGGTGGTACTATTGATGCAACAACCAAATTGGTTCGTCGTTTAGGCGGTCAAGTTGCAGATGCTACTTTTATTGTCAATCTCCCTGATTTAGGGGGCGATAAACGGTTAGCAGCGCTGGGTCTGAAGGTGTATAGCCTGATTGATTTTGCCGGCCATTAATCTGCCTCGCAGCCAATGCCTGTAAACGATGACTGGCAGCAAGGGTGAACAGATGAGTTATCAGGTTTTAGCAAGGAAATGGCGGCCACAACAATTCGGCCAACTGGTTGGGCAAGAGCATGTCAAATCAGCGTTAACCCATGCTTTAAACCAAAACCGTTTACATCATGCTTATTTGTTCACCGGCACGCGCGGTGTTGGTAAAACAACCATCGCCCGTATTTTTGCCAAAAGTTTAAACTGCGAGCAGGGGATCACCGCGACACCCTGCGGTCAGTGCAGTACCTGCCGTGAAATTGATGCCGGTTTTTATGTCGATTTACTAGAAATCGATGCCGCCAGTCGCACCAAAGTCGAAGACACTCGCGATTTATTGGACAATGTGCAGTATGCTCCGACGCGGGGCCGTTATAAGGTTTACCTGATTGACGAAGTGCACATGTTGTCGAAACATAGTTTCAACGCATTGTTAAAAACCTTGGAAGAACCGCCACCACATGTGAAGTTCTTGCTGGCAACGACAGATCCACAAAAATTGCCCATTACAGTGCTATCGCGCTGTCTGCAATTTAGTTTGAAAGCGCTGACCCAAGTGCAGATTAAGCAGCATCTCACTATGGTGCTCGCCAAAGAACAGATCCCGGCAGAAGAAGATGCGCTGGCATTACTGGCGCGTGCTGCCAAAGGCAGCTTACGTGATTCATTAAGTCTGACCGATCAAGCCATCGCGCAAACAGGTGGCCAAATCTCTTTAGGCGCGGTGCGTGAGATGCTCGGCTATTTAGAGCAAAGCTGGGCCGAAATCCTGTTGCAATCGGTGTTAAACCGCGATTTAGCCGCGATGCAGCGCCATCTTTATCAATTATTAAGTAGCCATCCGCAATGTCAGTCAGTCCTAGATGACATGTTGGCACTGTTACACTTGGCCGCGTTAACCCAATATCAATTGAACGCAGCAGAGTTGGCGATGACGGAGTCTGCTTTCGTTCGTGCTGTGGCTAAATCACAGAGCCCTGAAGCGATCCAGCTGTATTACCAATTGTTGTTATCTGGCAAAAAAGATTTGCCTTACGCACCCGATCCGCGCACAGGCCTTGAAATGGCTTTATTGCGTGCCATTGCTTTTGTACCTGCCACATCGGGATCGGTGGAAGTTGCGACCCCTTCAGCTCGAACGGCGGCACTGAATGCGGCTGGCGTGCCAAATCCGCACGCTACTAATCCTGAGCCTGCAGCTTCCGAGAATAGTCGTTTAGCAAGCACTAGCTCCGTGATTAGCTCAGTGACTAGCAC
>CAZIPG010000261.1:0-3766 GCA_964540955.1 uncultured Rheinheimera sp. | reverse complement strand
CTTTGAGTTGTGTCTTTGAGTTGTGCCTCTGACCCGCTTGATTGGCTTTGACCACAATCATTCATACGAATCACTGACACCAAGCACTCACACTAATCACAAACACCTACGACTCACACCAACACCAATTGGTAAGACCAATTTACTTTAGTGCCGATAACGGTAGCAGAGATCGAGGAAAATGTAAATCTAAGCACCGAACCCGAGGCATTTTTGGCAAAAATAACTGGAGCTATTGCTCTAATTTTGCAAGTGAATTGTCGAGCTTATTGGTTTCGGAGATGATTACAATTGGTCTGACCAATTTAAAACTCTTAATTAAGTTGCAGTTGATTTAATTGCTGTTGATTCAATTGCTGTAGATCCAATGAGGGTGGGTTTCAAAGGCAATTGGCGACAATGGCAATTCGTGGTGATGGCCACTCGTGGTAATGGAGATGCGTGGTAATGGAGATGCGTGGTAATGGAGATGCGTGGTAATGGAGATGCGTAGTAATAGCTTGTTGGCAGCGAACCGCAGCATTTGCCGCACAGGCAATTAAAAAACAACAAAAAAGCGCTCTTTGCGTTGGGTGTGCAAAAAGCGCTCTTATGAACAGAGCGGTTGTGAATAGAGCACTAACGTATAGAACGATTATCAAAAGAGGTTTGCTGCAAAATGCCGCAAAATGGAAGCTTACGGCATTTCATGTAAACCAATGGATTGCCATCAATTAATTTAACCAGCCGCCTAAAGTCAGCACTGCCACGACGGCCAGGAAAAATAGAATATTACGTTTGACTAACTGCACCATAATGCTGCTTTCTTCGCTGCAATTGACCGTTTCATCCGGCAAAGGCTCTGCCGCGCGTGCGATATCACAAAATACTTGATGGCCTGGGGTGTGAGTGTCACCTAAATAACTCATCAAGACACTGCTGCCGCGCGAAAAATGCCCGACTAAAGCGAGGCCCAAGCCAAAAAAGCGCACTGGTAGCCATTCCACCCAATGGCATAAATCACTGGCAACTCCTTGCCAATAATGCACTAAATCACTCCCGACAATGGCTTCGGCACGGCTATGTTGCTGTGGCGTTGTTTTTGCTGAGGCATCAGGGGCTAGCGCCCCTTCATCGTCATTGGCAACCGAGTCCGTGTGGATAGAGTCCGCAGCAACAACGCCAGCTGAAGCGTAATCAGCAGCTGCAGTAGCATGACTATTTGCCGCAGTTGAGACAGGGCCATCCGTCACTTCGCGGTCAATTTCGGCCTGCTCTTCCGGGAAATACGTCTGTTGCTCAGCCAATTGTCGTAAGCAGGCATAAACTACTGCTCCAAATGCGCCCAAAATTGCATACCAAAACAACACGGCCGCGTAATATTTAAAGTTGACCCAAGCTAACTGTTGGCCATGGCTCAATTCATGATTATTAATCCCTTGATCGCTGGCCAGTTGTTGCATGGTTAAAAATGCAGCTTCATCATCATGCCGGCCGGCGGCATTTAAATACTGCTTATATAATTTTCGATAGTGCCAACTACCAATACAAATCAATAACACGACCGTGGAAAATATCAGATCAAACAACCAGAAATTGACGCCCCACATCACCAGTTGCAGCAATACAGCAGGCAGCAGTAGCCAAGCAAAAACACCATAAGGATGGCGCGATAAACCAAGCAAAGGCGCTTTGGCTGAAGCTTGCACATAGGGTCGGACATAAGTGACCAGTTGCCAGCCATGACTTCGCACCGCTAATCGTTCAATAATCAGGGCCAACAGCATACTGATTAATGTCATCCCACTCTCCTTCGACGCTTTTGCGCCTTGCTTGCACTGATAAATAAAAACTTGGCTCGTCATTCAGCCTTGTTGCTAGTGTAGCTGAAAACTATAAATGAAAACTATGACTGAAAACTATCACTCAAAGCATGAATGAAAATTATCACTCATAGCATGCCCCAAAAAGTATTGCTAAAACGGCTGCGCCAAAAACTCTGGCAAAAGCAAAACTCTGGATAAAGCAGAACTTTGAATAACGCAAAAACACTGATTTAAGCAAAAGCACTGTTTAAGCAAAAAGACTGGGTAAAGCAAACAATTACTTGGCTAAACCCGCAAAATAACGCTCCCACTCAAAACAAGGGCCTGGATCAGTTTTACGGCTTGGCGCAATATGTTGATGACCCACAATCCGCTCAGTAGTAATCGCTGGATATTGCTGCTGCAACATCTGGGTTAAAGCGATTAACGACTGATACTGCGCATCCGTAAAAGGCAGTTCATCAGTGCCTTCCAGCTCAATGCCAATGGAAAAGTCATTACATTTATCACGCCCAGCAAACTCACTGAGGCCAGCATGCCAAGCCCTAGCCGCAAAGGGAACGTACTGCCAAATGCGACCATCTCGATAAATCACACAATGTGCCGACACCCGCACCCCTTTTAACTGCGCAAAATAAGGGTGTGCATCACAATCCAGTCGTCCACCAAAAAAGTCATCAATATAAGGCGTATTAAAAGTGGCAGGTGGCAGGCTAATGTTATGGATCACTAACAATTCAGGGCTCATGCCAGCAGGGCGTTCGTCATAATGCGGGCATGGCCTTTGGGTCAGCAGAAGCGCTGAATGTGGCTGCTCCACTCGTTGTTGTGCTAGTGGTGATTGCTCCACTGGTTGTAGTTCTAAGGGTTGGTCTAGTGGATCTTTTGAATTGGCGCTCATCGGCTGGCAACCTCGTTCTGCCTAAATAGCACTTGGGTTTTTCCTCAAAATCATCGAATATCCTTGCTAAACATTGTCGGCTGGGAGACATCACAATGCAAGGGGCTGATCCAACTGCAAAAATAGGCAAGTATTTTACGATCATCGCCTGGCTGATGGTGCTCGGGCTGATGTATTTATTTTTTGATGATTATTTAGCCGAACAATTCAATCCCAATCGCCAGCTGCAAAGTAGCACAGAGGCTCAGCGCGTGGTGGTGACGTTAGAAGCGAATCGGCAAGGGCATTATGTCGGTACCTTATTACTGAATCAGCAGCCCGTCGACTTTTTAATCGATACCGGCGCCACTATGGTGGCAGTCTCGGAACAAGTCGCTGCCAAAACAGGCATGAAAAAAGGCCAAAGTTATCCAACAGCAACCGCCAACGGCATGACCACGGCTTATCGCAGCAGCATTGCAGAACTGAGGTTGGGCGATATTGTGCTGAGAGACTTAGAAGCCAGCATAGTGCCTAACTTGGCAGGTACTGAAATATTACTAGGAATGAGTGCGCTAAAACATTTAGAATTCAGTAAACGTGAACATCAACTGCAGCTGATCCAACAGCAATCGCGATAGGCACACCAGATTGACTATAAAAAAAGCGATCACAACGCAGTCCACCCGAGAAGTGAAGAAGAACAACCATGATGACCGACATTAGCCAACAAGAACGTTTAGCCCACGAAATCAAACAAGGGGTCAGCCATGCTTTGGCCGAAGACTTAGGCTACTTACCATTACAGCAAGGCGACATCACAGCGTCATTAATTCCGGAGCAACAATCAGCTGTCGCCACTATTATTACGCGGGAAGATTGTGTGGTTTGTGGCACTGCTTGGGTCGATGAAGTCTTTGCGCAGTTAAGCGAACATGTGGTGATCCAATGGCATGTCAGTGATGGCGAACGGGTGAAAGCCAATTCGGTACTTTGCGAAATCACCGGCCCTGCTCGGATTTTGTTAACCGGTGAGCGCACTGCCCTGAATTTCTTACAAACCTTAAGTGGTACCGCGACC
>CAZIPG010000260.1:0-3800 GCA_964540955.1 uncultured Rheinheimera sp. | reverse complement strand
ATCGCGCACATGCCAGTAGCCATCACTTTGAATTCCAATTAGGCACTTTCATTGGCCTCGACCGCGACAATCGCGAGGTGATTTTAGCGCCATTGATGGATGAATCGGGCGAAGAAGTGTTAAGTGAGCGCCGGGTTGGTTACGATTACCTTGTTCTGGCAATTGGCAGTATCTCCAATCACTTTAATACGCCAGGCATTCAAGAGAACTGCATCTTTCTGGATAGCCCGGAACAGGCCAAACGCTTTCATCGCCGTTTGTTAGAGGCCTATATCAAACTCAATTCGCCAAAACATCCAAAAGAAAATCTGAATATTGCGATTGTCGGCGCTGGTGCCACTGGCGTAGAACTGTCGGCTGAATTGCATCATGCTGCGCGCGAACTGAACCAATATGGTTTTAGCGAGATGCGCCGTGACCGCTTAAAAATTACCGTGATTGAAGCAGGACCGCGAATTTTACCTGCTCTACCTGAGCGAATTGCCAGTGCCGCCCACAAAGAACTCACCAAATTAGGTGTGGATGTACGAGTCGCGACTAAAGTGACCTCCGCCAACGAGCACGGCTTGATGCTGGGGGAGGAAGCGCTGCCTGCCGATTTAATGGTCTGGGCGGCAGGCATTAAGGCCCCTGACTTTTTAAAAGATTTGGCAGGCCTTGAAAACAATCGCTTAAACCAATTAGTCGTTGCGCCAACGTTGCAAACCACCCGCGATAGCCAGATTTATGTGATTGGTGATTGCGCTGGTTGCCCATTACCTGACAATAAATGGGTCCCGCCGCGGGCTCAATCGGCGCATCAAATGGCCAGTCATGTTGCCAAAAACTTGCACGCCGCCATTGCTGGCAAGCCACAATCGGCTTATTTATATCGTGACCATGGTTCGCTGATCTCATTGAGCCGATTCGGCACTGTGGGGAGCTTGATGGGCAATTTGGTCGGTGGCGCCATGATGATTGAAGGCAGAATTGCCCGGATGGCTTATATTTCACTGTATCGGATGCACCAAGTTGCCTTGCATGGCTGGTTTCGTACCATCATGATTTCGGTCATTGGCCGCATTAATAAAATCATTCGCCCCCGTTTAAAACTGCATTAACAAATACGCTTCTTGCAAAGCCAGTGTCTGACTGGCTTTTGCTCTGTTTATCGAACAATTGCAGCGGTTGGCCGCAGCGGAGTCCGCTACTGGCCATTTTCTTGCGCTAAAACAATAAAACAACAAAGCAGATTGCCTAGACTGTGCCCAATTTATTGCTAATTGGACGCAAGGAGTCATCATGGGAAGCGGTCAGCACAAGGTTTATATTCCAAATACAGCACGCGACAACCAATATATTTTGGCGGAATTTCAGGTCGGTGAGAGCCTGTTTCAGCAATACACTGATTTATTGAATTGCTACCAACAACTGAGCCACCAGTTTTTTGTGTTGGCGCAACAAGCTGGGCTGCGGCATGTGCATTTTATTGCCAATGATAAGTTGCCTGTGGTGCGTTTTCACACCGAAGCATTCACTTTCCAAACCACTGATCAAATTCTATTTTTCTACAATCCGCAATACCACGAAGCCCAGCAAAGTTTTTATGATAGCCTGCACCAAGCGCGCAAAATTTCGCTGTTGTTTTTGGCCACAGGCACTGAAATTCGCAACAACTCAGCGCAGTTTCACCAGCAAGTGAAAGATTTAGTCCTCAACTTCAAACAACAATTACCTGTGAAAGACATGGTGGTGAAAATCCGGGATCATCAGCATTTATCTTATGATTTATTCGCACGGGAAAAAGGCTGTGATAGCAGCTACGGCTATAAATTACGCGGCGTACCCGAGCGGTATCTCGCGAGAAATTGCCACATTCCCCAAGACTACCACAACATGAATTATGTCAGCTGTAGCTTACCCGTCAGTCGGCGGTTGAAGGAAGTCGTCGGTGGCGCTGCCGATTTAACCATTCCATTCACCGCATTTTATCGCACGCTGGAACAAGCCTTGCTGGATGCGGCACAACAGCACCATGTCACCCGCTGCGCCATGATTGCCGATGGAACTACGCCAATCATTCGCAATAGCCGTAGCGATAAACCGCGCGCAGGCCGTGAACTGCGGATGTTGAGTTTTGATGTGACAGCGCCGCGGCAACAGTTTTACAGCCATTGGCATCCGGAGGTCTTAGTGGATACTTTGCATTTTTGTCTGGCCGCAGGCCAAGATGATAATACCGAATATGGCTATGGCCGTTTTATGAATCAGGTGGAAGGAACCTTAAAAAGCTTCAGTAAGCAGCTGGCATTAAATCCAGCGCATGATGATTTTATCGTTAGATTTCATCAACATATTAGCTATAGCTTGTAGTCTTTGGGGCCATGCCAACGCGATGGTGATGGCCCATCATTGTTCAGTCATCCCGCAAAGGCTTACCAGGTTGCTCTATTCCTCGGCAAACTGACTAGCGGCACTGAGCTGACTCAAATCAGAAGCTTCAGCAGTTTTACTAGAACCCAACAACATGTGCTCTAGCTCCGTCATCTCCGCTGGGGTTAATTCCCGCCATTGGCCCAGCGCGATCCCTGTTAGTTTGACGTTCATGATCCGCACTCGTTTTAATTTGGTGACATTAAAGCCAAGATACTCGGTCATCCGACGAATTTGCCGGTTTAAACCTTGACGAAGCACAATATTAAACGTTTGGCGTGACACCTGTTTCACTTGGCAAGGCAGTGTCACCGTATCGAGAATGGGCACCCCTTGCGCCATTTTTTTCAGAAATTGCGCATGGATGGGTTTATCAACAGTCACCACGTATTCTTTGTCGTGGGCATTGCCCGCCCGCAAGATTTTGTTGACGATATCGCCGTCATTGGTCAAAAAAATCAAACCTTCGGATTCTTTGTCCAGTCGTCCTATCGGAAAAATACGTTCGGGGAATTTCACTGCATCAACGATGTTGCCTTTGATATGCAGTTCAGTGGTACAAGTGATACCGACCGGCTTGTGGTAGGCCAAATAAACGCGACGCGGTTTGGTTTTGAGTGGCTGGCCATTCACTTCGACCACATCCGCAACGGTCACTTTGGTGCCAACTAAGGCAACTTGGCCGTTGACTTTCACTTGGCCAGCTTCAATTAATTTGTCGGCTTCACGCCGCGAACAAAAACCAGTGTCACTGATAAATTTATTCAGACGGTATAATTCTGGGGTATCGCTCACGGCAAGGTCCTAGCTACTCAAAATGGCAAGTTTACTGCCAGAGCTGAGTAACTAGCAACCTTTGGCCCCGATTAACGACGGATCACGAAGTCTTCAGTGCTGCGACGCACTTTTTTCAAGTTGACTAACCAGTCACCTTCCGCCGCACGATAACCCAGCGGCAGTAACAGCACAGAGCGCAGGCCTAACTGAGCCAAATCAAGAATCGCGTCCACTTTTTCCGGCTCGAAACCTTCCATTGGCGTGCTATCAACTTGCAATTCGGCCGCAGCCAACATTGCACTGCCCAAACCGATATAAGCCTGACGCGCGGCGTGTTGGAAATTCTCTTCTGGGCTACGCTGTGGGTAGAAATTCAATAATTTTTGACGATAGGCTTCCCAGCCAGCATTTTCAAAACCACGTTGTTGATTCACTAAATCAAACATCATGTTAATCCGCTCAGCACTGTAATGATCCCAAGCGGCGAACACTAACAGGTGCGAACAATCCACAATTTGACTTTGACCCCAAGCAACGGGCTGGATCTGGGCTTTGATGGCCGGATCGGTAATCACTAACACTTGATAAGGCTGCAAACCACTTGAGCTGGC
>CAZIPG010000259.1:0-3840 GCA_964540955.1 uncultured Rheinheimera sp. | reverse complement strand
TGTTGGTGGTCGTTACAGCGATGACTGGCACTACGCTCACTTAATGGATCCACGCTCAGTTGTACCAGAGTCCAACATGCCAGCTTACCCATGGTTAGACCGCAATGTCTTAGATGGCAAGTTGACAGCGAAGAAATTGGAAACGTTCCGCAGCTTCGGTGTGCCATACACTGATGAAGATATCGCGGGCGCAGAGGCAGCAGTGAAAGGCAAAACAGAAATGCAAGCCCTCATTGCGTACTTACAATCTCTTGGTACAGCATTGAAGTAATGGTTATGGACTACCCTACCATACACAGCGTGTTTACCCTGATTATATTTTTGGCCTTCGTTGGCTTGGTTGTCTGGTTGTTCTTTTTTAAGCGCAAACCTGATTTTGACAACGCAGCCAATGCAATTTTTGCAGACGAAGTAAAGCCAAAAACTAAACAACAACAGGAGTCAGATCATGAGTAGCTTTTGGAGCGCTTGGATCATTGTATTAACGATAGCGTGCTTGATTGTATGCTTCGTACTGCTGACTTGGAACTTGAAAAACCATGTTGGCGTACCAGAAAACGAAACCACAGGTCATGAATTTGATGGGATCTCTGAGATCAACAATCCACTGCCAAAATGGTGGACCATTATGTTTTACGCCACCTTCGTCTGGGCAGTATTTTATTTAGCTGCATACCCAGGTTTAGGGAGCTGGCAAGGCCTGTTTGGTTGGACGAGCTCTAACCAAGGTGTGAAATCTTTGGCTGAATCAAAAGCTGCCGTTGAAGCGAAAAAAGCTGCTGGAATTCCATCAGAATTAGACGCTGAATATATGGTTGCCAATGAAACTTTCGACAAAGAGTTTGCCAAATATACCAGTCGTTCAGTGGAAGAATTAGTGAAAGACAACGATGCATTGCAAGTTGGTCAACGCTTATTCTTGCAAAACTGTGCCCAATGCCATGGTTCTGACGCTCGTGGTCAGAAAGGCTTCCCTAACCTGACAGATAATGACTGGTTATATGGCGGTACAGTCGACAAGCTGAAAGAAACCATCATCCACGGTCGTAAAGCAGCAATGCCAGCTTGGGGCGAAGCCCTAGGCGAGCAAGGCGTTAAAGAAATGACAGCTTACGTATTAAGCTTGTCAGGCCGCAAAGTGAATGATAAAGACGCTGCTGCAGGTCAAATGAAGTTTGCCATGTGTGCTGCGTGTCACGGTATGGATGGTAAAGGTTCACTGGCGCATAACTTACCGTTTGGCGCACCAAACTTAACTGACAAAGTCTGGTTATATGGTGGTTCAGCTGAAGCTGTGACTCAAACATTAATGATGGGTCGTAACGGTGTGATGCCAGCCTTTGGCGAGCGTTTAGGTGAAGACAAAATCCATGTAATCGTGGCTTATGTTTATAGCTTATCGCACAACCAACCTGCTGAATAATCCGTAGTATGTTGTAAAAGAAGCCCCGCTCTGGGGCTTCTTTGTATGAGGACCCCGAGAATGGAAAATAAAGTTTGGTATAAACAGTTTTGGCCTTGGTTGTTAATTAGCATTCCAGTGTTCTCCATGCTGAAAGCTGGCCATACGGTTTACATCATGAATAAACAAAGCCCTGATTTAGTAGTTGATGACTATTATGCCGAAGGCAAAGCAATCAATATGAATTTGGCTAAATATCGGGAAGCCGCAAGTCGTAACCTTGCAGGTGGCCTGTTAATCGCAGGTAATAAAGTCATCGTGAATATGCAAGTCAATCCATTGCTTGGCGATCAATTGCATTTGAACTTCACCCATAATATTTTTGCTGACAAAGATTTTAAAGTTGTTGCTGAGCGCAGTGGCGAATCTATGTTTGTCGCAGAACTACCTAAAGTCCTTGATGGTAAATGGAACTTAGTTGTTTCTGATCCACAAGAACAATGGAAACTAAGAGCTAGTTTTGTACTCCCTCTGGCTGAAGAAATTAAACTGAGTTACTAAATTGACCCATTCTGCAGTTGTCTGTTTTCACTGTCACGAATCTGTGCCTGAATCAAGCTCATATGTAGTCGAGTTTGATGGCGAATCCAAGCAATGTTGTTGCCCTGGTTGTCAGGCGGTTGCCGAAACCATTATTTTACAAGGGCTTGGTGATTATTATCGCTTCCGTACCAAGCCTGCGAGCAAGGCTGATCTGGTGCCTGTCGAGCTGCAAAAACTGCAAGCTTATGATCATCCAGAAATTTTAGCGGAATTGACCGTTTCTAATGAAGATTGTCAACGCATCGAATTATCGATTAACGGCATGAGCTGTGCAGCTTGTGCCTGGTTGATTGAAAAGAACTTTCAAACTGATCCAAGCATTCAACGCATTCAAGTCAACTCCGCCACTTCACGCTGTGAATTGGTGTGGAATGCCAAACAACGGCCACTCAGTGAAATCCTAACCGCTATCAATGCGCTAGGCTATCAAGCCAATCCTTTTATTGCCGATGCTGAAGAAGAAAACTTCAAACAAGAAATGCAAGCCTATCTAAAACGGCTCGCGGTTTCTGGCATTATGACCATGCAAGTGATGATGCTGGCCTTTGGGCTCTATTTCGGCGAACACACAGGCATTGAAGAGCAATATGAAGGCTATCTGCGCTGGATCAGTTTGCTATTAACATTGCCTGTGATGGGCTATGCGGCACTGCCCTTTTCTCGCAGCGCCTTTCGCGCATTGCGTCAGCGTGAATTGAATATGGACGTGCCAATTACCCTTGCACTCTATTACACATTTATTGCGTCACTGTATGCCACAGTGATGGAAACTGGCGAAGTTTATTTTGAGTCGGTCTGTATGTTTGTATTTTTACTGCAGGTCGGCAAATTCTTTGAATTCAGAGCTCGCAAACAAGCACGCGATGCTACCTCAAATTTATTAAAGATTATGCCAGTCAGTGCCGAGTTGTGGCGCGACGGCAAAACAGAAACCATCCCAGCCCGTAAATTACAAATCGCTGATTTGATTCTGGTGAAAGCTGGCGAAACCATTCCTGCCGATGGTGTGGTTGTTGAAGGAGTTAGCTCTGTTGATGAATCCATGCTCACAGGTGAATATCAACCGGTCGCCAAACAAGCCGATGATCTAGTGCTTGCAGGCAGCAATAATCATGATGGCATTTTGATTATTCGGGTGAACAAAGCCCTGACCGAATCTCGACTCGGCCAAATCATTTATTTGCAACAGCAAACTTTGCATCAAAAACCTGCGCTTCTTGAGAAAACCGACAAAATTGCCCGTTTTTTTGTCCAGCGTTTATTGGTAATTGCAACAGTCACCTTTTTGGTTTGGTATTTTTATTTAGATGAGAGCCGGGCATTTTGGGTAACGCTGTCAGTGTTAGTGGCGACTTGCCCCTGTGCTTTGAGTTTGGCAACTCCGACGGCGATCACTTGTGCTTTGGCATCGCTTAATAAAAAAGGCATTTTGATTAAGAATCAACAGGTTCTTTCCTCATTACCTAAGCTCACCAAAGTTTTTTTTGATAAAACCGGCACGCTTACCCATGGCAAGTTCAGCTTATCCGCCGTAAATCTCTACAGTTCTGCGTACAGCGAGCAGCAAATTTTACAGTTGGCTGCACACATTGAACTTCGTTCTGAACACCCGATCGCCAAAGCTTTTCTGCCTCATTTATCAGGTGAAGTCAGTATCAGCGATGTTGAATTAGTTGTTGGTGGTGGCCTGCAAGCGCAATGGTTACATGACAACCAACAACGCCAGGTAAAAATCGGTAGTGCAAAATTTTGCGGTGTGAGCCATAGTGCAGCGGTTTGCCTCACCATCAATGATGAATTGATTGCAACCTTTACCTTAGAAGATGCAGTTCGCC
>CAZIPG010000258.1:0-3843 GCA_964540955.1 uncultured Rheinheimera sp. | reverse complement strand
GCGCATGGCCTGGGCTTTATGGCGTTTAGTACTTGGCAGCTTGATCAGGTTTGACCAAGCTGTTTTGAATGAATTCACGCAGATCGGCGTTCGACTTTTCTAAATCTTCCGCGCGCAAATACATCATATGGCCACTGCGATAGCCTTTGAAACTCAGGCGATTTTGCATTTTACCGCTGGGATCAAGGTGCCATAACGAATACTTGGCATCAAAGTAATTGGTTGCGCCATCGTAATAGCCCGACTGCACCATCACATGCAAGTAAGGGTTCTGTGCCATGGCTAAACGTAAGTTTTCGCCAGTTTCATCGCCTTCTCTATCCCAAGGGTGGACAGGGCCAAACATGTTGTATTTCACATCGGTTTTATAGTTGAGCTCAGTGCGCAAATAATGGTTCATTGCTGGCGTAAAAGAATGGAGCCAAGAGGTCAGTTCCGCATTAAAATCAGGTTCAACACCCGCAGTTTTCCGATCGATGCCTAAATAACGTGAATCCAAACGGCCAACGGTAAAGCCTTGTTCCCGCATCAACTCTTTCCAGAAAAAGTCATTCGGAATATCTAAGTTGTTGGCATGTACAGCTGCTACCGACAAACCGGAAAATTTCGCCACTTGCTGTGCGATCTGCTCACGCTCCGCCGCAGGTAACATCGCGCCTTTGGCAAGTGCCGGCAGATATTGATTGAGGGTAAATTGTTCCGATTGCGCCAGAACATCCATTAAATCTAGTTGCTGTAATTCCGGCGCTAATTTTTTATGGTGCCAAGCAGTCGCCGTAAAATATGGCAAACGGTTTACTGCCTCGACGGGCCCTTCTCTTTTAATCCCCAGCTCTGTTGGCGAGACCAGTACCACACCATTTAAATACATCCATTGTTGGTTTTGTAACGCCAAAGCCAAGCCTGATACCCGTGTAGTGCCATAACTTTCACCAATTAAATACTTTGGCGATGGCCAACGCTCCTGCCGCGTCACAAAGGTGTTGATCCATTCCGCCAAATACTTCACGTCCTGATTCACGCCAAAAAACAATTTTTGCTGCTGATCACGGGGCATCATTTTGCCATCTTTGCCAGGCAACACGCGGGAGTATGCGGTGTTGATCGGATTGACGAACACAATGTCGGCGGTATCGAGCACTGAATAAGGATTTTGCTTGGTGCCATAAGGCTGTAATGGGTAGCCTTCGTCGTCAACATTTAATGCTTTTGGGCCGGTGTAAGCAATTTGCATCCAAACCGAAGCAGAGCCTGGGCCGCCATTAAAAGAAATCATTAAGGGGCGTTTGCTTTTATCCTTAACATCACTGCGCTGATAATAGGTATAAAACACCGTCGCAATGGGGTTGCCTTCCTCATCCCAAACCGGCTGGGTGCCGGTTTCGGCGGTATATGGGAAATCAACGCCGTTCACTGTGGTTTTATGACGCGTCACCACCACTGAATCAATATCTATTTTGCGCTCAAAATTTTGCTGAGCGGCTTTTTTGCTGAGGGTTGGTTGTTCAACATTGGCAAAAATACTACTGCTAAAACCAATACAACTGAGAAGACCTAAGCCCAACAGAGCTTGTGTGAATTGCGATAAACCAAGTCGTTCAAATCCGATTTTGGTGCAAAAATGTGAAGGTGACATAAAACTCCCGCCGTTTTTATTGGACTGTTTTTATTGAACTGTTTTTATTGGACTCTTTTTATTGCTTCTGTTTTTATTGGACTGTTTCATTAAATTTGAAGGCTGCAAGGCTACTCAAATTCTCAGTTGAGTTTAAGGCAATCCCCAAGCAAACAAGCTAGCAAATCGACTGATCTGTTGTAGCCTAATTTTGATCCGCGCTCAAAAACTTTGCGATTAACCGCATCAAAATGAGTTGTTTCAAAGGTACGGAACAAAAAGGTACGGAATAAAAAAGCGCAAATAACCTGAATCACACACCAAACCGCCAGAAACCATTTGATTTCGAGTGTAGGCGCTGAATTTAAAAAGATTTTCAGATTGTTGCCTTGCTGGGTTGCTGGAATCCAGTTGATTGACTAACTTTTGAACTAACTCACTGCACTTGCAAGGATAAGCGATGTTAATCAGAACCGCGTTAAATTGGGTGGCTGGCTCAGTACTAGCCCTAGTTATCGTATTGGTTGGTGGATCACTGAAGTTAACCCAAGACTTTCAGGACATGTTGACCTTTATCAGTGGCCCGGCATGGGATTCTGCCGATGGCGCAATGGAAGGGACGATAGGCTTGCAGCAACAAATCATTGCATTACAAATGCTGCAACATGATCCTAATTCTGCCGCACAGGCGAAGGATTTACTCAAAGACGGCCAAGAACTTGCCGAGACTGCCCTCTCACGGATGCTAGCCGCTGGTTTAATGTCACCGAGCGCAGTGAAAACCCTGAAAGACGAGCAACAGAAATTCAATGTGAGCCGTGACAATTTCATCGCAAGCCCAACCCCAGAATCCTTCACGAGCTTCAGCAAAGATGCCAACACCTTGCTGGCGTTTCTCGAACAGATGGAAGAAGAAGGCGACAGTAAAGTTGAAAAACAATTTGAAGTGATTTCGCAACTGAAAAGTTTTGCTTGGTGGTTTAATTTAAGCGGTTTGTTAATTGGCATTGCCGTTGCTTTGTTGATCCGTTGGTTCTCCCGCGAGTCTATTTTGCAGCCACTGCGCTCATTAAATCGTAATCTGCGAGAATTAGCCCGCGGCGATGGCGATTTAACGGTGCGAATTTCACAACGAGAACGCAATGAATTTGGCGAAATCGCGCAATCATTCAATGATTTCGTCAGTAAAATTCACGACCTAGTGCAAAATGTGAAAGCTTTAAGTGGTGAAGTAGTGAATGCCAGCAGTGATGTCAGAGGTTCGATTACAGCGGTCGTCAAAGGTGCCGATATTCAACAACAAGAAACATTAGTTGTGGTCAGTGCGATTTCGCAAATGTCGAATGTGTTAGCGGATATGTCTCAACATGCGGTGGATGCCAATCAAAGCGCGCAAGAATCAACCCATGCGATGCAAGAAGGTGTGAGCGCGGTGCGTAATGTCGAAAGTTCAATGCACCGCGTACATTCGATGGTTGCGAGCGCCAATCAAGGGATCAGCACAGTCCAAACTGACAGCCAAGGCATTGTGCAAATGCTGGAGATGATCCGCAGTATTGCTGAACAAACAAACCTACTGGCACTCAACGCGGCCATTGAAGCCGCGCGTGCTGGTGAATCTGGCCGAGGCTTTGCGGTCGTGGCCGAAGAAGTGCGCAACTTGGCTTCGAGAACACAAGCCAGCACGGTCGAAATTGAGCAAAACATTTCTAAATTAAGCTCAGGTCTGCAACAAACCGTGCAGATCATGCAAACCGTCAATCAAGAAACCGATGATGTCACCGAACGCACGCAGACTGCATTGCAAATGATGGAGCGGATTGCCAGCCAAATTGAACGAATGAATCAGTTAAACCATCAAGTCGCCCAAGCATCGACTGAGCAAGGCACCGCGGTAGCTGAATTGAATCAGAGCATGCAACATATTCAAGAGCAAAGTGATATTACGGTCGCGCAAGGCGAACAAAGCCAAACTGCAATCAGTAAACTGTTGTCTCAAGTTGCTGATATCTCGCAAGAATTACAACAATTCAAAACCTAACACTTGGCCATTCCCCCGTATTTTATCGCCTCGAATAAAAAAACCCGTCAAAAGACGGGTTTTTTTAACAGGGATAATCTAAGAAGATTACCAGCCAGTCAGTTCACGCAGTGCTTTACCGATGTCTGCTAAAGAACGCACAGTTTTAACACCTGCATCTTCCAGAGCACGGAATTTATCATCAGCA
>CAZIPG010000257.1:0-3962 GCA_964540955.1 uncultured Rheinheimera sp. | reverse complement strand
GACATAGTTCCCAACCAATAATTGCTGATTAACGTAACCTATTTTGTTAAGGCCATACTTGTAATAAATAATGACCTGGTTAGAGGGTAAACCGTCCGCATCATTACAGCAAAACCGCGGGTTGTCAATATAACCTCGACCAACCGCGCGGACTCTGTCTCTGTAATAGCTGCTTACAGTATTACCTATTTATGCAACATAAACTCAAGATTTCAATGAATTTAATATCACATTAATTTTTCTGGTTATTTTATGTTCGGAGTTAATTTCCCCGAACTATATAATTTAACCATCTGCTCAAGCGACAATTGCTTGATTTTTGACCCCTGGCCAGCAGCGCCAAACGCTTGGTAGCGGTCTTTACAAATATCCATCATGGCAACGATTGATGCTTGTAAATATTTTCTAGGATCAAACTCAGCAGGATTCTGTGCTAAGAAACGGCGGATCGCCCCTGTTGAAGCGAGACGCAAATCAGTGTCGATATTGATTTTGCGCACACCATGTTTAATCCCTTCTTGGATTTGATTGACCGGAACGCCATAAGTTTCAGGGATTGCACCGCCAAATTCATTAATAATTTCGAGCCAGTCTTGCGGCACAGAGCTTGAACCATGCATCACTAGATGCGTATCAGGGATCCGTGCATGAATTTCTTTAATACGATCAATCGCTAAAATATCATCCGTTGGTGGACGGCTGAATTTATAGGCACCGTGCGAGGTACCACAAGCAATTGCTAAGGCATCAACCCCTGTTGCTTTTACAAACGCAGCAGCTTCTTCTGGATCAGTCAACATTTGATCATGGCTCAGTACACAATCGGCACCAATTCCATCTTCTTCACCTGCAGCGCCTGTTTCTAATGAACCTAGGCAACCTAACTCACCTTCCACCGAAACGCCACCCGCATGTGCCATTTCGACTACCTGACGCGTAACAGCCACGTTGTATTCATAATCTGTCGGCGTTTTACCATCAGTGCCTAATGAGCCATCCATCATCACTGAAGAAAAGCCCAATTGGATTGCCTGCAAACAGACCGCTGGCGAAGTGCCATGATCTTGATGCATGACTACTGGAATATGGGGGAACTCTTCAATGGCAGCCAAAATTAAGTGCCGCAGAAATGGAGCGCCAGCATATTTTCTTGCCCCTGCCGATGCTTGCACAATCACCGGACTATCGGTGGCATCAGCAGCCAACATAATTGCCCGCATTTGCTCTAAGTTGTTGACGTTAAACGCTGGGACTGCGTAACCAAACTCAGCAGCATGGTCAAGCATTTGACGTAACGAGATTAATGCCATGTGTTCCTCTCTATTTTGTAGGGTCAGATTGTGCGCGGTGAAAGGTTGTGCTCTTGTCACAAGGTTCGGTCATGCCGATTATATCTTTTCACCAACACACTATTTTATAACATATTAATTACACGCCTTTTGCGCGTTGTTCCAGAATTTCCACAGCTGGTAAAGTTTTTCCTTCAAGAAACTCGAGGAAAGCCCCACCGCCCGTCGAAATGTATGAAATTTTCTCGGCAACACCGTATTTATCGATTGCTGCGAGTGTATCGCCGCCGCCTGCAATACTAAATGCACTGCTATTGGCAATCGCTTCGGCCAAAGCTTTGGTGCCAGCCTCAAACTGAGCGAATTCAAAAACGCCAACTGGACCATTCCAAACGATTGTTCCTGCATTGGCTAAGATATTAACCAAAGCTTGGGTTGAATCTGGACCGATGTCGAAAATCATGTCATCTGCGCTGATGTCAGCAACATGTTTCAGTTCTGCCGGAGTGTCTTCACTAAATGCTTTACCAGTCACTACATCGGTAGGAACTGGAATGTTACCGCCGCGCGCTTTTGCTTGCGCCATTAACCGTTGAGCTTCAGGAATTAAATCATTTTCACATAATGATTTGCCTACGGCATTGCCGTTGGCTGCAATAAAGGTGTTCGCAATACCGCCACCAACCACTAATTGGTCAACGATAGAGGACAATGATTCTAAGACTGTTAATTTTGTCGATACTTTAGAACCACCGACGATTGCCACTAATGGCCGTTTTGGATTTTTCAGGGCCGCAGCAAGGGCTTCAAGTTCTGCAGCTAACAAGGGGCCTGCGCAGGCAATAGGAGCAAATTTTGCAACGCCGTGAGTTGTGGCTTGCGCACGATGGGCAGTACCGAAGGCATCCATGACAAACACATCGCAAAGTGCAGCAAGTTTTTTCGATAGAGTTTCATCGTTTTTACCTTCGCCTTTATTAAAGCGAACGTTTTCAAACACCACGACTTCACCGGCAGCAACGTCAATGCCATCCAGATAATCAACGACGAGTCGAACCGGCACTTTTAAAGCATTCGCCAAATAATCAACCACAGGCTGCATAGAGAATTCAGCGTTATACACGCCTTCATCAGGACGCCCTAAGTGTGAACAAACCATCACTTTCGCACCTTTAGCAAGCGCTAATTCAATGGTAGGAATTGCCGCGATTAAACGAGCATCTGAAGTCACTTTGCCATTTTTCACCGGCACATTGAGATCTTCACGGATAAGGACCCGTTTCCCTGTTAAATCTAGATCAGCCATTTTAATGACAGACATGACGTTCTCCTGATGTTGATTTATTGAAGTTTTTCGGTTTTATCGCATTGCATCATCGCAATTGCAGTATCAATCATTCGATTAGCAAAACCCCATTCGTTATCACACCAAACCAAGCATTTTACTAATCGTTTATGACTAACTCGTGTCTGCGAACCATCGACAATACAAGAATGTGGATCGTGATTGAAATCGACTGACACCAAAGGTTCTTCGGTATAATCCAAAATACTCAGCTGTTGTTTGGCTGCTTTTAGACAATCATTCACTTGCTGCACGGAAACATCTTTTAATAAAGTGACCGATAAATCCATTGCCGTGACGTTTAAAGTCGGTACACGAACAGCAATCGCCTCAAAACGGCCTGCTAAATGTGGCATGATCCGCTCAATGCCCCGAGCGAGTTTGGTATCGACTGGAATAATCGACTGGCTGGCAGCTCTGGTTCTGCGCAGATCAGGATGATAGGCATCTATGACCTGTTGATCGTGCATCGAGGCATGAATTGTCGTAATTGTGCCGCTTTCAACGCCAAACGCATTATCTAACACGCTCAGTACGGGCACGATACAGTTGGTAGTGCAAGAGCCTGCAGAGACCACTCGCATGGTCGGCATCAGTAAATGGTGATTGATACCATATATGACTGTGGCATCAATATCAGAAGCTGCGGGGTGAGAAAATAATACTTTGCCCACTCCACGGCTTAAGTATTTCATCGCATCAGCACGACTGCCAAATACGCCAGTGCAATCGAGCACAATGTCAACATTCAACGATGACCAATCAATATCCGCTGGGTCTTTTTGCTGCAACAGCTGAATGTCCATTTCATCCACACGCAACATCTGTGCGTGCAGACTGACAGGAAAACCGAAACGGCCATGACTACTATCAAATTTTAATAAATGGGCAATGCCCTGCGCATCTGCCAGTTCATTGATAGCAACCACAGTGATGCGATCTTGCAGGCCATTTTCAAAGATGGCACGTAAAATACTGCGGCCAATTCGGCCAAAACCATTAATGGCAATCCTGATGGACATGCATTTCCTAAACTATTCACGCTTAATCGCCCCATCCTTCTTGCAGGATTGGGATGAAAAAAGGGGCAACAGCCCCTTTTTGTTCTAATTACTCGCCCAACAATTCCTCAGCTGCGGCAACCACCGCGGCTTTAGTAATGCCAAAATATTCGAATAACTGTTCTGCAGGAGCAGACTCACCGAAGCTGTCCATGCCAATGATTTTACCATTGAGACCGACATATTTGTACCAAGTGTCTTTAATACCTGCCTCAACGGCAATACGACGGGTGACAGTACTTGGTAAGACAGACTCACGATAAGCGG
>CAZIPG010000256.1:2639-3975 GCA_964540955.1 uncultured Rheinheimera sp. | reverse complement strand
AAATTACCGGCTAGATATTGTTTCATCAAATCAGGTACTTGGAACAACATACTCCAGTGCTCGAAGATTTCTGAAGCTGACCAAGCTGCTGATTTATCGAGATTAACTCTTACCAACACATGATAGTGATTCATCATGATGGCGTAGGAAGCCACATCAATTGCGAACATTTCAGTGAGTAATCTCAGTCGTTCAACAATCCATTCACGACGATGTTCGAAGTTATAGCCATCAATTTCGCCACACAAGAATGAACGGCGCACGCAGCGGTAAGTTAAGTGATAGAACGGGGTTTCGCTCAAGGCGATTTGCTTGCAACGGGGCTTTGGCATGATGTCATCCTGACAAATATTCCATGAGCTTTAACTGTGGTTGCAAAAATGTTAAAGTCAAGCCAAATAGTGGATATCCGCGGTTAGGGGGCAAAAATGTTAAATTCAAGCCAAAAGTGGATGTCCAAGGTTAGTTACACACGGTTAGTTATCAAAAGTGGATGCCCACGGTTAGTTTAAAGTTCAGGATGATAAATAACAGAAGGACTTCAAATGTTAATATCAAAATATGTTCAATTTGAAAGAATGCTATTAGATAAATACATCTATAGCTTACCTTCAACTGTTCTGGTTTTGATCGCTTTGCTTAGTGTTTTTTTATTCTTTAAAACAATGACGTTGACAGTGGGTGAAAATCCAAATAATTTCGATAAAGTTGATGGCATCTTATATACGTTTGAATGTCAATATGGCACGAGGAAATATGATGTCGTATATTTGAAAACTTCATTATCAGTAAATAATAGTCGGTTTTATGGTTCTTTAAAATGCAGTTCACTTGGCTGGGTCAAGAGACTAAGCGGACTTGCTATAAATTACGACGTAACTTTTTATTTGAAAAAATCGCGAGAAAATGCGGTTGATAAACCTGTCTATATCTACGCAATAGATTATGAAGGTAAAAAGTTTATACATCCCGATCCAGGGTTTGGAGAAACAGAGATTTTCAATTTTTTCAGCATTCTATTCCTATTAGCTGCATATGGCATTTCATGTGCTTTATACAAACGGTGGAAGTTTGAAAATAACTGATATCTACAGTAATTAAACGAACTACGTATGAGGCCAGCCAGAATTTAAAAATCGCTGGCCTCGGTTGAGAAAAGAAACAACTATGTTGCCCTGCTATGTAATTTCAGCGAAGCACTGGTTTTTTATCTTAAAAATTTGTTCTGGATTTTACTTATTTCTGAACTAAACATGGCCATCCACAATTTAAAAATGGCTTGCCTCGGTTGGAAAAAAGAAAAAACAGTGTTGCCCTGCTATGTAATTTCAGCGAA
>CAZIPG010000256.1:0-2629 GCA_964540955.1 uncultured Rheinheimera sp. | reverse complement strand
CTACGATGGCATGGGCAATTTAGCCCGCCAAGAAAACGTGATTACCCAAACTAAACGAGGCCAGCCACAATTTGTAACTAAACGTGGCCAACCACAATTTAAAAAGTGGATGGCCGTGTTTGGAAAAAAGAAACAACAAAGTGGCTCCGATATCTAATTTCAGTGATGCATGGGGATTTTAATCTTGATAAAGTGATTTGAATTTTTCTTATTTCTGGATTTTTACAAGCTAGGACAATAAGCTTCAACGCCAGATTTACCATCAGCGTAGATTTTTTGAAAATAGAGTGTGCTTTTAACCAGATTAAAAAATCGCTAGCCAAAACATCGTCGGCAGGTGTGAATTCCCTGCAGCCATTTCTAGCCAATCGCATGTCAGAATTTTTCAATCGCTTCGACTGTGCCAATCACGTGGCGAAATGTAGTGGCACACTGAATTTAGTTGCTAAATAAGAGCTAACAGTCTGGATTCACGAAAAAACGAACTTCCGCAATTAGAGCAAAAACAACATTCGTTTTTTCGAGAGAGTTAGTTCCGAATGACCGCTATTCGCTCTAGGCTGACGTTTAATGAGCTAGATGATTGCCGAAACTGGTAGAATCAATCTTGAGCTAAGTGGCGAAAAGGGGAGTTAAAACGGGCTGCTGGTACTTTTTGCTTTCTGGCACTTAGTGAGCTATTCACACGTTGTGCTCTATCGGCAGTTTGTGCTCTATTAGCTCTTTGTGCAGAGTGTCGCCCGCAAGGTGTATCACCAATGCGGGCGACATATCAGTCTTAATCAGCGATTAAATCGTATTGCTCGCGTAACACTTGGATGATTTCAGCTTTAGGATTGTTCGACAAAGTAATCTTTTGACCAATCACTTTTTCTGCAATACCTAAATAAGTCCGAGAAATATCCATCATGACTTCGGTTGGTAAGGCGTTGTCGCGAGCGAGGGCTGCACGCTCTGGCATCCGATCTTTGTTCAATAAAATATCTGGATCAGGGAAATTGTTTAACAACCACTGACGGAAACCTTCTTTTGACTGCTCCACGATTTGGCCATCGCGCCAGCTAGCACCATCCCAAATCCGCGAGCTATCTGGCGTGCCGACTTCGTCCATGTAAATTAGCTTTTCAACACCATCGGTACCTTTGACATAACCAAATTCAAATTTGGTATCAACGAACATTTGATCGAGCGCAGCGAGGGCATCGCTAATCACAGCAAAGCCTTCTTTTAATAATTTTTCATACAAATGAATGTCTGCAAGGTTCGCAAAACCAAAAGCTTGGCTATGACGTTCGATATCTTGGCGAGAAATGTTCACGTCATCTGCTTCTGGCACCCCATCAAGGCCAGTTAAAATGCCTTTGGTCGAAGGTGTGATTAGGATTTCGGGTAATTTTTGGTCTTTCTTTAAGCCTTCAGGCAAAGTGATGCCGCAGAACTCGCGTTCGCCTTTACTGTAGGCACGCCACATAGAGCCCGTAATGTATTGACGAGCGATGGCTTCAATTTTGATTGGACGCGCTTTTTGCACAATCCAGACTAATGGATGTGGGATATCCAAAATGTGGCTGTCCGCTAAGCCATGCTGTTTGAATAAGGCAAACCAATGGTTTGAAATTGCGTTTAAGGCCGCGCCTTTGCCAGGCACGCCATTTAAGCCATTCTCGCCATGCCAAATGCAATCAAATGCGGAGATCCGATCGCTGATGACCATAATTGCCAATGGTGTATCGGCAGGGACTGGATAGTTTTTCTCACGAATTAACCGGGCGCTGTCTGCTGCGGTTAGCCAATAAACGCTTCGCACTTTGCCAGAGTGGACAGGCAGTTGCGTGCGGATTGGCAAGTCGTCGTTGACCGCCAGAACTTGAGTTGCAAGAGTCATCTTTACTTCTTCTGTGGCTGAAAATGGCGGGCAAGAGTTTAGCAGAAATTCTGTGCTAACTGAATTCCTTCATCGGCTTTCTTTCTGCAGGCTTTGTTCGATTGTCTGCAGCATTTGCCGTGATTCAAATAATTTCTATGAAGGCAGTGTTGCTTCGCGATGTGATGCAAAAAGTTGCGCTGATATCGATCGGCTTGCAAAGTTATGGCGTATTTGCAGAATCATTCATTAAAATTCAGCACCGATGAGTAAATTACCGGAATTTAACCGTGAAGACCAATCGCGGATCATCGAAATGGCTTGGGAAGATCGCACGCCATTTGAGGCCATAGAAACGTTATACGGCTTAACGCCTGCGCAAGTGATTGACTGCATGCGGCGGTGGTTGAAACCTTGTTCGTTTCGCTTGTGGCGAGCAAGAACTCGTGGACGCACTACCAAGCATCAGGCGCTGAGAAATCCTGCAATAAGTCGGGGTTATTGCCCGACACAATACAAACGATAACAGGGGGGCGTCTTCGAACACCGACTGTCGAAGTGGCCAGTCTGGTTTATTTTGGTCGGCTCAATGTAAGTGTAACTGTACAACCGGCTGCAATCTGAATTTCTAAAACCACTGTTTTAAACAATAAACATTCATGAAATTTATAGCCACTATAACCTGCGTTGCTTATACTTCGGTGTCATTTATTCGGATTTTTTCTTATAATCCAGAGTGTTTGATTTCCTTAAAACCGCTGTGAT
>CAZIPG010000255.1:0-3981 GCA_964540955.1 uncultured Rheinheimera sp. | reverse complement strand
TTGCACTGAGGCTAATTGTCGAACCCAGTATCTGACCGGGTATTGACTCATTGCAGCGTCTCCGAAGCCCCTTTAGGGTGCAGTATTTAGCTGGATTGAGAAATTTCTATAGGAACAAAATGGTTTTTGCGTATTACCAATGGTGAAAACACCTTGCCGACTTGCCGAGCCTTTGGCACGTCGGATTGTTACGGCATAATCTTGACCATTCACGCTAAAACGACCGGTCGCCTGCGGACTTTGGCTTGTGCAGAACAGATTAGTCATGGTGCGATAGGTATCACGACTAAACAGATCGACACTATTGACCAGCAACTGTTGGCTATCCCCTTGAGCATATTTCCATGGAGCAAATTCCGTTAAAATTTGCCCTTGAACCAATGAAAATCGGTCATCTTGCGTAAAATAATGCGTCATCAGATTGGCAAAGTTGTTGTCTGCTTTGTTAGTTTCAGCATTTACTTCCGCCACATAAACCCCACCCTCACCAGCGACGCTGAAACTTGGCAGTAAAGCATCACCTTTTTTCTGAAGGGAAACTAACAGTGCGGTATTTTCGTCGACACCAAAGCCAAAACGAGAACCGCTATCTAACAATAGTCGCCATAAGCGACCTTGCCGAGCTCGTTCTGAAAAATGCGTATCTAAAACGCCATAATTAAATAAACCCAAGCCACCTTGTGGATGGTAAGTCAGCGTATTTTCTTTGACTTGCTCTGGACAGTTATTGTGATTACTACAACCCAGTTGCTCTGCGGTCAAGGCTTGCGCGCCATTGACAACAGCATCGAAGCTAGTGCCGCCGGTGATCATGACAGCGCTACTGCCTTGGAAATTACCACCCGCCATGACAGCAGTGCCAGCACTGGTCCCACCAATGATGATCTGTCCGCGTTCATACATTTGCCGTAACTGGACCAGTTCGGGGGTATCCGAACCATCTTTATTTTTGAAGGCTTTTACAATTAATGATTGGTCGCCACCACTAAAGAAAATTGCATCTGCTTTTTTAAGCTGATCAACAGCGGCTTGGTGCCCCGCATTACAAAATTCTTTTTGGGTAATCACTAAATCTGGATAGACTCGCCCACGCTGGTAAGTCCCCTGCTCTTTACGCAAAATATTGAGGAAATCTGCGCAGGCTTTGACTGGATCTGCGTCATTAAGCGCAGCTTGATAGCCAGCATTCACTGGGAACCATGTTGCATCTGCCCCTAATTGCTTGAACATGCCAAGATAAAAATCAACAGAGGCATACGGGTCGCGTGCAGCAGCTGTCACTACAAGAATTTGTGGCTTAGGCTTTTTAGTGACTTCAGCAGCCATCGAAACAAATTGCTGCATCATTTGTTTGGAGTACAAATTCTCCGTTGCAGCGAAATCAACCACTTCTTTTAAACGATCGCCGTTCGATTGCACTTGTTGAATTTCTAACTGATCAAGAATGAGATTTTTTTCAGCTTCGGACAATAAGCTGTATAACTCGCGTCCTGAAACCCAAATTCCCTTGGACTCAACATCACTGCTACGCCAGTTTCTTGTTAACTCGCGTTCAGTCACTGGTTTATCAGTTAATTTAGTTTTCAAAAAACGCAGCATTGCGGTGACGTGCTCACCAATTTGTTCACGCCCACCCTGCCAAATTTCATCTTTGGCAATTAAATCAATAAACCGATCATCCAACTGATGCAAAGAACCTTTGCGATGATTGGTAGGCCATTCAACGTTGGCTTGGCAAGCAGACGTTTGAGTTGAACTACAAATATCCAAGGCCCCACCGATAAGCATCATGGAATGAGACGGCATTTTCTGGGAATTGTCCTTTACCGCTTCGTTGGCAAAGGCACCTGAACTTAAAAATAGTGTGGTGATCGCTAGTGTTGACCAGCGCGATTTGGCTAATTTCATAGGTGCTTCTTATCGTTATATCCTACATGGCCACAACCGTAGTTTATCGACTACGACAAATATTAGGTTTTGTCCTCAATCATCGAAAACCAAAATCCTAAAACCCGTTGGGGCTGGCTTCCGCAAAATAGTGGTATAGATTAACTGGTATTAACTTTTTTGCCAATTAGAGATAACTAGATTGCTGGGAGTGTTTTGATATTCCGAACGTATTTTATAGTTATCCTGCTTTTGGATCATTGAACTTTTTCACTATCTAATGGATTCGACCGCCATCTGAGTAGAAAAGCAGCGGACAAAACATATAAATCAATGTTGTGAATGCATCCACTGTTCAAACTGATTCAGCCGACAAAATCTCAAATTGGCCAGTATCGACTCTAATTTGTTTTAAACATTTTAACGTATTTCACCAAATTAGAGAAATAGCGAGGTTTCGCTTCTTGTCTCTTTTTTAACTTCTTATGCCGCGTTTGCAACAACGGCTGATCCACTCTACTTGTCAGGGCGTATCTAAAAGACGTAAAATACTTGAGTGATTTAATCAGGTATTAAACCGCCGTTGGCTCACTTGAATTTCAACAATCGGTGCTCCATATCAAACGGCCTTAATCAATTCAAACGCGATTACCCAAAAAATGGATTGAACTGAACCAAATTTTTCATAAGACAAATTTGGCCATTGGGTTAAAATGCCGTTCTTTAGAGAACCACATCGCGTGCTGATGTAGTTGTAATCGACGAAACTTGGAGATTCCATGCCGACAGCCATGCCAGATATAGCCAACCACTCTTGTGCGACCACCGAGGGAACTCTTGATTGGGTTGGAATGAGCAATATAGAAGTGCCACTGATGTTGGCGTTGGCCGCTGAAGGGCAGCGCCAGGTAAGTGCTCATGTAGAGGCTTTCGTTAATCTCAAAGATCCAAAGGCGAAGGGCATTCACATGTCTCGCCTCTATTTATTATTGGATGAATTATCGACCGAGTCATCTTTGAGTCATGCGACTTTGTGTAACTTGCTTGACGGTTTTATTAGTAGCCACGAAGAATTAAGTGATCAAGCCTTTGTTAAATTTGATTTTGACTTACATTTACGCCGCAAAGCGTTAATCACGGAAAAACAAGGCTGGAAAGCTTATCCAATCACCATCACAGGTCAAGTCAATGC
Organism: uncultured Rheinheimera sp.; assembly: GCA_964540955.1. GTDB lineage: Bacteria > Pseudomonadota > Gammaproteobacteria > Enterobacterales > Alteromonadaceae > Pararheinheimera. The sequence continues at coordinate 902 of CAZIPG010000255.1, read as the reverse complement.
GAAGAAACTCGAAGTTGAATTGACCATTAAAGTGCCGTATTCCTCGACTTGCCCTTGTTCTGCTGCGCTGGCTCGTCAGCTGATCCAAGAAGCATTTGTCGCTAAGTTTGAAGGCCAGCAACAAATCAGCCAAGAATTAATTCTGGACTGGTTGGGGACCACCCAAGGGATTGTTGCCACGCCACACAGCCAACGTTCTGTTGCTGAAGTGAAAGTGAAGCTCAATGCAAAAGTTGCCGACTTCCCGATTATTGCTTTGATTGATGCGATTGAAGATGCATTGAAAACCCCGGTGCAAGCCGCAGTTAAACGCGCTGATGAACAAGAGTTCGCTCGGTTAAATGGTCAGAACCTGATGTTCTGTGAAGATGCAGCTCGCCGTTTAAAACACGCGTTAAACCAACAAGCTCAGTTTGATGATTTCTGGTTGCGAGTCAACCACTACGAATCATTACATGCACATGATGCGGTTGCTGTCACCGCCAAAGGGATCCAAGGCGGTTACCGCGCATAAATCTCGCATAGCATTTTTTGCCTTTCCAACATAAAAAGCTGCTTTCGCAGCTTTTTTTCTGCTTAAAACTCCCGAAAAAGCCTTCATTCTGTAATTTAATTACAAAATATCCCCAGCCAGAGCAGAAATCGAATGCATGGATTTTCGCCAAAAGTCATCTTGCATTTTCGATGAAAAATCGGTATACCTGTTGTTGAGTCTATACGGACAGACGTCCAAATAAAACTAGAATAAAAACTCTAACGACCATTGACCCTTGAAAGTAATACCGTTATTTTCTTTCACACGTAAAAACTAGAACAATAAGAATATAAATTCACTTTTTATAAATTATTATTTACTTTTAAGACAGGTTGGAGGATGTGTCATGGCGTTGTATCACCACAGC
>CAZIPG010000254.1:0-4008 GCA_964540955.1 uncultured Rheinheimera sp. | reverse complement strand
AAGCATTATTAACAGGTTAACGACGGCTGGTTTGCGACGATTTTCTCAAGCAACTACGAATGCTGGCTAGGCAGTCTGAGCTGCCACAGTGAAAAGGATAAACCATGGATTTCGATGATGCCGAAGATTGGGCATGGTGTGATAGTCAATTTCCCGCGATTGCACAGTATGTCACGTCGCAACAACTGCCACATGGCATGATTTGCGATACACCCGAATGGTTTGTCGCGCCTTATGTTGGGCTTTGGGCAGTGGAAGATCCGGCAGACCCTGGCTTTGTCGGCCTGTGGGTGTTGGCAGGGGATACCACCGGCGCTCAGCCACAACCCGTGCCGTTTGATCATTTACCCGCGGCTGAGCTTGCCGAACCGCGCGACGCCTTAGCCGCTTTTGCAAAGCGTTGGGCTCAGTTGGCGAAAGGGCTGGCAAAAGGCGATGATTGGTCAGGAAGCCCGCTGTTAGTTGGCGATGTCACTGCACGCCAGCAGCAACTGGCTCGCCAAGCGCAGCTGTTAAAGCTCTGGGCGGAAGATGATGAGCTTTGGGATTAAAGTCGGTTACCAACTTGGTTTCTTTTCAGCAAGAATGCTCTTTGCAAAAGTTTGATGGCGAATTTCTAATAAAGCGCGGCCAGCCAACATTCACCATTGGCTAGCCGCAATTGTAGGGAGCAACTCGACCCCACTTAGACGCTGTGTGCTATGCCAATTCCTCAGGCTTTATCCCACGTTGCCGAGCCTCTTGCGCTATGGCTTGCTTGACATTGTTGATTAACAACTCAGAGTTTTTGCGGTTTTTCTTCAGCTCAGTCAATAAAGGCAGCCCAAGGTTATTTGGGAGTTGCGCCAACACTGACAACGCGGTTGGCATTTTTTTATTCTGCTTTTTCTGCCAGCCTTGCACAGCGGAAACAAGGGCTGTCGCGCACCGTTTATCACCATAGCAAGTGAGTACCAACAATAACCAGCGCAGGTCATCTCCTTTATCGGCAAGCCATTTTTGTAAGCACCAGAAGGCAAAATCATGTTGTTGCTGACTGGATAGATGCGCCAATAACTGGCGAGCCCGACGCGGCAAACTTAACAGTCCTGCTCGCATTTCTTGGAGTAACACGGTGCCGAGTGTTTCACCTAAAGGTGCGAGCGCAACAGCGCAATTGTCATCCCACAACTTTTGCACATCGGCCGATATTGTTTCTTTTGTCGCTAAGTGTTGTAAAGTCGCGAGGTCTAGATTTCGCCACTGATCAGCCAGGTCACTGATGTCATCCAAGGGCAAGCCAGCGCGCTCCATCACCTCCACACTTAAACCATAGCTGTACTCAGTATGGTCTTTGTGGGCAAGTTGACTCTGTAACAACTCAGGCATGGCTGGATCAATCGAGCTGCTCATGGCTGTTAGCGTCAACAAACTAATCGCAGCAGGCTCGTGCAATAGCCCCGAGTCCACAATGACCTGAGCCCGACAACGGGCAAGCAAGCGCAGTGCGGCGAGGCGGATCTCAACAGTGCGACTGGCAAATAGTGGGCTTAAGGTTTTGATACCAGCTTGCACAGCAGAATCATCAAGCAAACCAAAGAGTTTAGGGATGTCCTTTTTATCAAGATCCGCTAAAGAGTCTGGGTAAGTCACCAAAGCACGATTCAATAAGCTACTGATAAAAGGGGGTAACAAGCAGTCAAAAGGTTGTTCGTTCAACAAACAAACCACAATGAATGGCACCAAACGCAGGATTGGAGAGTCGACATGCTTGATTTGCTTCAACAAATACAGCAAGTTTTCGGGGGTTGAGTCCTGTAGACAGGGTAACCAATAGTCTGATGACTCTGCACACAACCTTGAGAATAGGTCGATTAACTCTGGATTGACCACTTTCTCCGAATGATAGATATGACTTAACAACCCGTCGGCTAGTCGCGCTCGTTGCGCATCATCCTGAGCATGATCCCACAGCATTGCTAAGCGAGAGGGTTCGTCACCACTAAAAACAAAATAGTTTTCAATAAACACCTGAGGCCGTGACATGGATGCATGGAGCAAGATAGACCAGTTTTTCGGATGTTTGCTGAAAATGAGTGCATTGTGATCATTGGCATCCACGTCAACGATGATGGCCAATCCACAGAGGCGGGCCACCGCTTCGTAGCGTAACAAGGGGTTTTTGGCCGCAAGTAAGGGGAGTAACTGCTCCGCATCGTCGAACTGTTGCAACAAATCTTTAGACACAGGGAAAGTGCTATCGTCGATCAGATGCTGCACGATCAATTGTAATTGTTGCTGTGGTTCTACTGCAGAAAGTAAATGCTTAAAGACCACATCGAAATGCAATTGCTTGGTTGCTTTCATTTCAGCCAACAAGCCTTGATACCAAGCGAGCGCAGCCTCAGTTTTCAGCTGCGGATAAATCTCTTGGCAGCGTTGATATTGCTGTTGTTCAAAGATGAATGCCTGCTCGGGATGCGATTGTGCAGTGTGCTGAAGCAAACGCAAACCACTCAGTTGTTGATCAGAAATTTTGCTGAGGAAATCGGTAAAACTACTGGGAGTAAAACAAGTTGAGAAATCAAGCCACATGAATAAATCTTGTAATGCTTTTTGTAAAAAGGCTCCCGCGTCAGCAGAAATCAGGGTACTCAAGCGAGGGCTAACAACGAGCTTGGTCAGTAATGCGCCGAAATAGTTATGCCACAAATCAAAGTCATCGTCGAAATGAAAATTGAAGACTTCAATGTGTTGCAACAGGCTTTCACTTAACTGCTGATCTTGATTTACTTGCAACAACAGGCTATCCCGAACTTGCAACAGCAATAAACGCAAACCAACCAATGCGTCAAAATCATTACAGTGAATTGGCTGCTGTTTCGATTTTAACTGCATCGAAAGCAAAGCGGGATCTCGGCCCTCTTTCTGCAACCACTCTGTCACCGGAGCCCATTCGCCATGCCCTTGCGCCAATTGCTCGGCCCATTGCAGCAAGCCGGCACCAAAGCTTTCATGGAATTCTTGTTCAATATTTGTGGATTTATTTTCTCGCTTTGAGATTAAAAAGCGATGAAACCCGAGTGATTTCTTACGGCCACTCGGCGTCAGCAAAGGAGATAACAGGGTGATTAATAAATGCTCGCGATCAACCCAGTTTGGCTGAAATTCACCACAAAACAACATTGCTGCTGTGTCATTAAACAGCCTGCTTTCAGTGAACTGCTCGTAATCTTGCTGGAGTGGCGTTTGTTGTAGCAACTCAATGCGCCAAGACGAAGGTAATGTCGAAGTATCATGCCAAGCTTGGGTTACTTCTGAAAAATCGAGCTCTTGGCCAATTCCGAGTGTTTGGTAGGCTTTTTGTAAACAAAGCAGAAAATCCTGTTCAGTTTTACAATCATTTAAACGGTTAAATGCCTGAAATCTTGTTTCATCGAATAAAAGCATTGAGAGCCCTCTCCGTAATGATCCATTTTTGCAATGAGTACTTGTCGATAACAAGTTCATGATAAAGACCAGCTAGCCTTGTGGTGCAAGCAGGCCTGTTGTTGTGGTGGTAATCCTAACAAATTGGCTACATGTTTAACAGGCTGTTTAATGCGCAGGAAAGCAAAAAGCAAGGCAGTCAAACCGACTGATTATTCCCGTAAAATTCGCCGATAGCAGATTGTCTGAATGCCCATAAAAAAACCTCAATGTCGCCATCGAGGTTTCTATAAGATCACAACCTAATCATGCCTTAGGCTTTTTGTAAGTAAATCGCTGCTTTTTTCGCGAAGTAGGTCAAGATGCCATCAGCGCCAGCGCGCTTAAACGCCAGTAACGATTCCATAATGACCGCTTCTTCCGCTAGCCAGCCGTTTTGAATGGCGGCCATGTGCATGGCATATTCGCCACTAACTTGGTAAGCGAAGGTGGGCACGCCAAATTCGTCTTTGACGCGGCGCACGATATCTAAATACGGCATGCCGGGTTTTACCATCACCATGTCCGCGCCTTCTTCTAAATCTTGTGCCACTTCGCGCA
>CAZIPG010000253.1:0-4120 GCA_964540955.1 uncultured Rheinheimera sp. | reverse complement strand
CTATTTTTTATCTATTTATCATTGGTTTATTCGCGACCATTGCCACTTTGCCGGCCTGGTTATTGTGGTTGGCGCTGCATCAACAGTGGCCTTCTGTCATCCCGGCCGTCAATATCAAAGTATTGTTTGGAGCGGCGATATTCGCCTTGGTGTTGCTGTGGTTGACTGGGTTAGAAGCAACAGCATCCATGCTCGATTTGTTGGGCTATTTTGTGCTGTTGACCAGTAGCGTCGCGCTTGCCTCGCTCACTGGCCTCGCCTTCCATCAACGGAAAATCAAGAAGCGCGCAGGTGCTGGTTAAAAAACGCCATCGTGCGCTGCCATGCCAAATCCGCAGCCGCTTTATCAAACCGCGGAGTGGTGTCGTTATTAAAGCCATGCTCAACGTTCGGATAAATAAACGATTGCGCCGAAACGCCTGCCGCTTTAAGCGCAGCATCATAGGCCGCAGCGCCTGCATTAATCCGCTCGTCGTTGCCAGCATAATGAATGAGCAGCGGCGCTTTAATTTTTGGCACATCGGCCAGTTCTGCTTGCCGGCCATAAAATGGCACTGCCGCGGCAAGCTCTGGCAGTTGCGTTGCTAAATAATTGGCGATGCCACCGCCATAACAAAAACCGACCACGCCAACTTTGCCATTACCACCGGCAATGGTCGCTAACAGCTTGGCAGCATTGACAAAATCTTGTTTGGTTTTTTGCGGATCTAAGTTTTTGAATAATTCGCGGGCTTTGTCTTCGTCGCCCGGATATCCGCCTTGGGTAAACAACGCATCAGGGGCAAAAGCGATAAAGTTATCCAGCGCAATGCGCCGAGTAATATCTTCAATATGTGGATTCAATCCGCGATTTTCATGCACCACGAGCACCACAGGCAATGGCCCTTTGGCTGATGCTGGTTTTACCAAGTAGCCGCGCATGCGGTCATTGCCGCCTGGGGATGGGTACTCAACATACCGAGTTTCCAAACGCGCATCTGTCGGTGCAACTTGTTGGGCTTGCACAAAATTCGGGGTCAGTGCTTCTAAAATTGCCACGGCTGACATGCCGGCCACCGTGTAACGAGCGACACCCGCAAAAAAATCGCGGCGACTGATGTCACCATGCACATATTGGTCAAATAACTTGAGTGTTTGCGGATGAAAATCTTGTGCGGTGTGCTTTGGCATGCGTCGCTCCTCGGGTGTCCAAACAGAAATAGTGTTCGCTCAGTGACAACCACTATGGCAGATTGGCCGACAAAACGACGAGGATTTAGTCGCAGCCACGAGGCTGTTGGTCTAACAGTCTCGTGGCGATAAAGATTACAGCTGGGATTGCAAATAGTTTGGCAGGCCAAACAATTTGATATGACGTAATTGTTGTTCTAACCAATGCGCATGATCGTTTTCGGTATCATCGAGTAAAGTTTGCAGCATCGAACGTGTGACAAAATCTTGCTCGGCTTCGCATAATGCCATGGTTTTCTTCAATAAAGCGCCAACGTGATACTCTACATTTAAGTCATTTTGCAGCATTGAAGGCACATCATGACCCACTTGGATTGGATCGCGAGTCACCATATTGGGCGTACCGCCTAAAAACAAAATCCGTTCGATAATGGCAGATGCATGGGCTTTTTCATCAGTCACTTCATGATCGATGCGCTCATACAGCTTCCGCAAACCCCAATCGAGATACATCCGAGAATGGATAAAATATTGGTCCATTGCGGTCAGTTCATTCGCCAACAACACATTCAGTGCATCAATAATCGTTTGTTTGCCTTGCATGATCCTGCCCTCTTAGCCGACTTTGCTTTGTAAGTAGTTTTCAATGCCCATCGCACCAATTTGGTATTGCTGCGCATTGATCCAATCCAAATGTTCTTCTTCGTGCTCTAAAATCTCTAACACAATTTCACGGCTGACATAATCTTGCTGCTGTTCACACAGGGCGATGGCTTGGCGCAATAACGGTAACTGTTCCTCTTGGAAAGCTAAATCGCAAGCCAACATTTCCGCAGTATCTTCACCGATCCGCAGCCGACCTAACGCCTGTAAATTGGGCAAGCCTTCCAGGAATAAAATACGTTCAATCAGCGCGTCGGCTTGCTTCATATCCATAATCGATTTTTTGTAGCAAACCGAATTCAATTCTTGCAGGCCCCAATTTTTATAAATACGCGCGTGCAAAAAATATTGGTTGATTGAAGTGAGCTCAGACGTCAGCACGTCATTGAGCATACTTAAAACCGCAGCATCACCTTTCATTGGAGGTCTCCTCGTCAACTGTCAGCGACAGTAGGTCAAAATTTCAGCGGGCCTGCAACATAGCCCCCGCGCTTCATTGTTGTCGATTGTAGCCATTATCGGACAAGGATGCGAGCATTTAGCCTGAAAAACTTCAAGAAAATCATATACATGAAATTAAGAATGCTTCGCATTAAGTCCTGACTTCTTGTTGAGCCGCTAACTTGCTGAATTTAAACCCTGTCGCTAAATAGCTACCTGCTTATAAACTGCGTGCGCGTTTAAATTCAAGGATGGCTAAGCCCAGCAAAATCACTGCAGTCACTGCTAATACTGCAGAAATACTACGGTCGGCCATCAACCACAATGTGTCATATTGGCTAGATTGTTCGGCAACTCGCTCAACCAGTTTCGTTTGGTTTGCCATCAGGGCAAAAACAACCGCAAAGACCCCATGTTCCAAGGCATAACAGTATTTTGTCCAGCGTTGCCAACTCAGTTGCGTGAAGCGGTAGAGCGAAAATAGTAAGGAACACACCGCCAGCACCGTTAACACATATCGCCAAATTTCACTGTCTGCGGTCAATCGCACGGGTAAATTCGCTTGAGCCGAGTCAGACATCCATAAAGGTGTCCATAACAACAGCAGCAAAAATGCCGAACTGGTGAGGTCGGTGATCCCATCCGACAGCCGCATGCGTGCACGTGGATATCGCGGTAAATCATTGGCTTGCCAACGACGCTGCCGCCAATTTTGGGTCCACCCCGCATGGGCTGCGCCATAAAAAATGGCCGTGACAATCAGCAGGACAGTCGCAAATTGATCGAAAAAATTGTAGGCCATCGAAATCAGCAACCGCAGTGGATTGAGCGAATCCGCATGGATCAGACCGGTTAACCCCTTTAACAACACCAACACCCCTACAACAGCTGCACTGTGCCACAGCACGCTGCGATACAGTGGCATATCTTCACTGGCGACCAAGGGTAAATCTGGCGCATAGCGCTGGGCGACAGTCACCGGGTGACCTTGCTGTTGCAATAACTGACAAATTTCGACGTCAGTTAATTCTCGACCTTGCTCCTCGCGGGCGGCGTCTAGCAAATCGAGTAAATTCGCGCGTAACTCGCGAATGATATCTTGTTGTTTTTCTTGCGGTAGTTCGACACTGACCGCATCGAGATAACGTTCAATAAATTCCATCTGCATTGCTCCACGACTCTTGTGGCTAAGCATGGCCTTCGCCACGTCAGCTGTTACATTTGCACGACTGGCTCGGTTGCGGCCCCAGCGATAAGCGCGGCCAAACTGCCATTCAGTTGCTGCCATTCTTGGGTTAACTGGCCCAGCAATTCGCTGCCGAGCACAGAAAGTTGGTAATAACGACGATCTCGGCCTTCGGCCTGCTGCCATTCACTGTCTAATAAACCTTGCTCAGCCAAACGCCGCACCAACGGATACAAAGTCCCTTCATCAATCTCGATCCCTGCATCGAGCAGCTGTTTACGCAGCGAATAGCCATAATGCGGTTGCTTGAGTGAACTCAATACCGCCAGCACTAACACGCCGCGTCTTAATTCCAACCGCAGTTTTTCCAAGCGTTCATCGCTCATGCGGACTCCTGTTTCCATCTTGTTTTATATTTTGGTTGAGACATCCAGGTTGACACCTATGGCTAACACATACTGTGTGTCACACAGTGAATACTATGCGCGACACAGTAACAATGCAAGTCCGTTGTGTGTTTTTTTTCGCCAGCATCGAGGTCGCGGCATCGTCACCCTGCCCGCAACGCCATAAAAGCAGCGCCATCACCGCAAGGCTCAGCAACCGTCCGCCACCCCAATATTGTCTGACAAGCAACGACTGCAGGTTGGTGCCCATCGT
>CAZIPG010000252.1:0-4145 GCA_964540955.1 uncultured Rheinheimera sp. | reverse complement strand
ATTAATTGGCATCTCCGCTACTGACGGCTTGGCGATGGAGAATGTTGGCAAATTCCTCGACAAAATTCGCATAGGAATTTTCCAAAATTTCTACCTTGTGAGAAAAACGGTTGTAAGCAATAACTGCAGGGATCGCTGCAAACAAACCAATGGCTGTCGCAATTAGGGCTTCAGCAATACCTGGCGCTACCATTGCTAAGGTTGCTTGTTGCACCGCACCCAATGCGATGAATGAAGTCATGATGCCCCAAACAGTACCAAACAAACCAATATATGGGCTGATAGAGCCGACGGTTGCTAAAAATGCTAAATGGGTCTCTAAACGCTCAACTTCGCGCGACAAACAGACGCGCATAGCTCGTTGTGTACCTTCCATCACGGCGTTTGGAGAGCGAGCACTGGTTTTGTGTAATCGGGCAAACTCTTTGAAACCTGCTTTGAAAAGAGATTCCATGCCACTGACGTTCGCACGAGCGCTCACTTCATTGTAAAGTTTAGATAAGTCGATCCCAGACCAAAAACGATCTTCAAATTTTTGCGTTTCTTCCATCGCTTCGCCCAACGCTTTATTGCGTTGAATGATCATCGCCCATGTGACAACCGAGGCAGCAACCAATATGGCCATTACCAATTGCACCACTAAACTGGCATGCAAAATTAAATCTATGACTGAAAGTTTGCCTGGCACCGAAAATTCCTCTCGTAAAATGGACTTTCAAATTGCGCGCTATGATATTGGAGCAGCCCTACGAACTCAACAGCAGCAAGGCTTACTCGCAAAAAATATTTCGTAATTTGCTATAACCGAGCCCAATTAAAACTCAGATGTTCCTAATAAAGATAAGTTCAGCTTTTACGATGAATCGCTTTTCTTAAACGACAAAATGCCAAAAATCAGTTAGACAAAATTCATTTCGTACTTAAAGTAATGTAATTAAATTACCTAGCCAATCTGAACCTCAGCTGAAAGCATTGAATTTATTGGCTCAACAGTTGAATTAATTCTTTATTCAAGAAAATAGAATACTTATTCTAATTAAAAAAACTAATGCGATTTGGTAATTTTTCTCGTTTGAAGTAAATATTCTAAATCTATAATATGCACTCGTGTTCTGCACTAGCGCAACGGTTTCTTTGAGTGAAGTTAACTGTAGTGAAGTTCACATTGCGACTGGATGTTTGAGTGACATCGGGTTGTTCTACATGTTCCCTGGATTTTTGAAGTAACGTCTTCAACTTGTTGCTTGGCCCGCTGATGCGGGCCTTTTTTTTATCTAAGCCTTTGTAATTTCGTTATTCTCTTCTAAAGCATCGTTTTGAAAAATACTTACTTTTAGCTTGAGCTTGGTGGCTCAAAGCCAAAGTGACGGTAGGCTGATTGCGATATAACTCGGCCACGAGGAGTTCGTTGAATAAATCCTTGCTGGATGAGATAAGGTTCAATCACATCTTCAATGGTATCTTTTTCTTCACCAATTGCAGCTGCCAAGTTATCTAAACCCACCGGACCACCCATAAATTTTTCTATAATGGCGAGCATTAACTTGCGATCCATGTAATCAAATCCTTGCTCGTCAACATCGACCATCAACAGGGCTTGATGAGCAACATCCACATTGACCTGCCCTTGCGATTTCACTTGGGCATAATCGCGCACCCTTCGCAGTAATCGATTGGCGATGCGGGGTGTGCCACGAGAACGGCGTGCAATTTCAGTTGCTGCAGTGAAGTCCAACTCCATCGCTAAATAATGAGCGGAGCGTTGAACAATTTGGGCTAACTCCGCAACTTTATAAAACTCCAAGCGCTGAACAATGCCGAAACGATCACGCAGCGGTGAAGTTAAAGCGCCAGCTCTAGTTGTCGCGCCGACGAGAGTAAACGGAGGCAGATCTAATTTTATTGAACGGGCGGCAGGACCTTCGCCAATCATAATATCGAGTTGATAATCTTCCATGGCTGGATAGAGGATTTCTTCGACAACAGGACTTAACCGATGGATCTCATCGATGAACAACACATCATTCGGTTCAAGATTGGTCAATAACGCCGCCAAATCCCCAGCTTTTTCCAGTACTGGGCCAGAGGTTTGTTTGATGTTGACGCCCATTTCATTGGCAACAATCATCGCCAAGGTCGTTTTCCCAAGCCCTGGTGGACCAAAAATTAACAAGTGATCGAGCGGTTCTTGCCGACCCCGCGCAGCCTCAATAAAAATGGCCATTTGTTTGCGCACATGTTCCTGCCCTGTGTAATCCGCGAGTGTCTTGGGCCGAATGGCGCGGTCGATCACTTCATCTTCGCGATTGGCACTGGGAGCTATTAAACGATCCGCTTCGATCATCAGTTTTCTGCCTTTAAATCATTGACTTGAGCGCAGCTTTAATTAACTGCTCGCTACTCAGATCTTGCTTGAATACCTTCTTCACTGCCGCTTGCGCCTGTGAAGCGCTGTACCCCAAACTTTGTAAAGCACTGATCGCATCTTGCTCAGGACTTTCTTTCAGCTCAAAACTGGTCACCTCATCATCACCTAATATCAAGTGATCCGTGACAGGTGTTGCCACAGAGAGGCCCCAATCTTTAAGGCGATCACGCATTTCGACGAGAAGGCGTTCCGCTGTCTTTTTACCGACACCGGGTAACTTCACAAGGGTGCTGATATCATCATGTTGGACACAGCGCACAAATTGATTTGCCGTTAAGCCTGATAAAATGGTTAAGGCCATTTTAGGACCAATGCCATTAGCCTTGATTAATTGTCGAAACAGACTGCGCTCAGCCGTTGAACTAAATCCATACAGCAACTGCGCATCTTCTCGCACCACGAAATGCGTATAAATAATAGCTTCTTGGCCAATCGCAGGTAAATTATAAAAACTGGTGAGAGGCAATTGGACTTCATAGCCCACGCCACCGACTTCGAGCAGCAAATCAGGTGCTTGTTTTTCGACAATGATGCCTCTGAGACGACCAATCATAGTGATTCCATCAAGAAATTTAAGTGAGGGCTTCTAAGGTAAATATGCCCAAAAGCAGCACTAACGTAAACGTCGACGCACTGTTTTCGTGGCTTGCCCAGCCATATGTAACAAGCTTTGTTGAGTATGACCATGACATAATGCCACAGCAAGCGCATCTGCCGCATCAGCTTGCGGATTTGCAGGTAACTTTAATAATGTTTTCACCATATGCTGAACCTGCGTTTTATCAGCTGCGCCAGTCCCCACCACTGATTGTTTGACTTGCCGTGCAGAATATTCAAACACTTCGAGATCAGCAAACTTTGCCGCAACAATAGCAGCCCCGCGCGCTTGCCCTAATTTCAAAGCAGAATCAGGGTTTCGTGCCATAAAGACTTGTTCGATTGCAAAAACTGTCGGTTGGGTTTGCGCGATGATTTGGCGAACGCCGTCAAATATTTGCTTTAAACGTTCCGGCATTTCAGTGGTTGTCATACGAATACAGCCGCTGGCAATGTATTCAAATTTACTGCCGGTTTGTCGAATGACGCCATAACCAGTCAATCGACTCCCCGGATCTATCCCTAAAATAATACTCACTATTCCACCAGCGCTAACACATCATCTGCGATATCAGCATTATGGTAAACGTTTTGCACGTCATCAAAATCCTCAAGCATATCAATCAATTTGAAGAATTTGACCACATGTTCTGCACCGATTTCAGCTTTGGTTGACGGCACCATTGAGATTTCCGCATGCTCAGCCTGCAACCCTGCTTTGCATAATGCTTCTTGCACATCCACAAAAGTTTCCGGGCTGGTGATCACTTCAAAAGAACCATCGTCATGAGCAACAACGTCCAAAGCGCCAGCTTCCAGCGCCTGCTCCATCAGGACATCTTCCACAACCCCTGGCGCAAAACTCAAAATGCCTTGGCGCGCGAATAAATATGACACTGAACCTGTCGTGCCTAAATTGCCACCATATTTGGTGAATGCAGAACGCACATCTTGCACTGTGCGTTTGTGATTATCCGTTAAGGTTTCGATAATCAAGGCAACGCCATTGGGACCATAACCTTCATAAACTAACTCTTCAAAGTTATCGCCATCACTCTCCCCTGCACCGCGTTTGACGGCTCGCTCGATGACATCGCGCGATAAATTATTCACTAAGGCT
>CAZIPG010000251.1:0-4145 GCA_964540955.1 uncultured Rheinheimera sp. | reverse complement strand
CAGTTAGTTAAACAAAGCATAATTTTGTAGGTCCCATGTCAGTATTAACCGTTTTACATTACCCAGACGATCGCTTACGCACAATCGCTAAGCCGGTTACCGAATTCAACGACAAATTACGCCAATTAGTTGCCGATATGATTGAAACCATGTACGCCGAAAATGGCATTGGTTTGGCGGCAACTCAAGTAAATATACACCAACGCGTCGTGGTGATCGATTTATCTGAAGAGAGAAATCAACCCCAAGTGTTCATTAATCCAGAAATTGTAGCAAAAAGTGGCGACACAACTTATGAAGAAGGTTGTTTATCTGTGCCACAAAACTACGCGAATGTGGAACGCGCTGCGGAAATTACTGTAAAAGCTCAAGACGTAGATGGCAATGCTTTTGAACTGAATGCTGATGGTTTATTAGCAATTTGTTTGCAACATGAGCTTGATCACTTAGTTGGCAAGTTATTTATCGACTATTTGTCGCCCTTGAAACGCGATCGCATTCGTAAAAAGCTGGAAAAAGAAGCCCGCAATCAAAATCGATAAGCCAGCACAGGAAGCACCGTGAGCAATTCTTTACGTATTATTTTCGCTGGCACGCCAGATTTTGCCGCCCGTCATTTACAGGCGTTGTTAGATGCTGGACACCAAGTGATTGCTGTTTACACACAGCCTGATCGGCCCGCAGGTCGTGGTCAGCAACTACAAGCAAGCCCAGTCAAACAATTGGCTGTTGCTAATCACATTCCAGTTTATCAACCGAAATCGTTGAAAAAAGCCAAGGCGCAAGCGGAATTGGCCGAATTAGCGGCAGATTTAATGGTGGTAGTCGCTTATGGCCTCATTTTACCCCCTGTTGTGTTAGCAACGCCCCGACTTGGCTGCATTAACGTGCATGGCTCGTTATTACCACGTTGGCGCGGCGCGGCGCCTATCCAGCGTGCAATTTGGGCAGGCGATGCCGAAACTGGTGTCACTATCATGCAGATGGATGAAGGATTAGATACGGGTGCTATGCTCAGCAAAGTCAGCTTAGCCATCACCCCTGCGGATACCAGCGCAACCCTTTATGACAAGCTGGCCATTGTTGGACCACAAGCACTGATTAGTGCTCTTAGCGATCTGCCGGCACTACAACAACAAGCAACGCCACAAGACGATGGCTTGGCGAATTATGCTGAAAAACTCAGTAAAGAAGAAGCTTTATTGGACTTCACGAAACCAGCTGCGGCCTTAGAGCGTGAAATTCGCGCATTCAACCCATGGCCAGTCAGCTATTTACAATTGGGTACTCAGCAACTGAAAATTTGGCAAAGCCGAGTTGAACCAGGCGACGGTGTGCCTGGCACTGTGGTGCGTGTCAATAAATCAGGGATTGCTATTGCCACCACCGATGGTTTACTCGTGATTGAACAGCTGCAACCGCCAGGGAAAAAAGCCATGGCTGTGGTGGATTTCTTAAATGGTCGCGCGGATTGGTTTCAAGTCGGCCAGCAGTTGAGTGTGAATTCATGAGCGCCAATTTGCGCGCTCTTGCCGCCAACGTCTGCTTTCAGGTGATCGACCAAGGTAAATCGTTGTCGGATGCTTTGCCAAAAGCCCAATATGCGCTGACAAATCCTGCGGACAAAGCCTTACTTCAAGAAATTTGTTTTGGCGTCATGCGTTACCTGCCGCAATTAGAATTTGTTTGTCAGCAACTGATGTCTAAACCTTTAGTCAAACAACTGCGGCCTCTGCAATTTTTGATTTATGTTGGGGTTTATCAACTCAAATTTTTGCGCATTCCCGATCATGCTGCCGTCGGCGAAACGGTTGAAGCGGCAAGACAATTAAAAGGTCAGTCGATGACCAAGTTGATTAATGGAGTCTTGCGTTCGGTACAGCGTCAACCTGAACTGTTCAGTTTCAGTGATGCCCCTTTGGCAGTGCAAACTAATCATCCAAGCTGGATTGTGCAAGCGTTACAACAAGCCTACCCAGACCAATGGCTCGACATCATTAGTGCCAATCAACAAAAAGCACCGCTTTGGTTGCGTGTTAACCTCAGCAAAATTCGTGTTGAAGCTTTCTGCGCAGCATTACAGGCCGAGGAAATCGAATTTAGTCAGCCGGTCAGTGATATGCCGCAAGCCATTTTGTTGCCAAAAGCCCAAGATGTGACGCAGTTGCCAGGCTATGACGATGGTTGGTTTGCGGTACAGGATTTGGCAGCGCAATATGCGGCTTTATTCTTAGCACCGACTGCGCAAGAGCGGGTGTTGGATGCTTGTTGCGCCCCAGGCGGCAAAACAGGTCATTTATTAGAAGTCGCACCTCAGATCCATCTGACGGCACTGGACCGAGACCCACACCGATTAGAGCGTGTACGGGAAAACTTGCAACGGTTAGGTCATCATGCCCATATTAAAGCAGCCGATGCGGCAGAGCTTGGTCAATGGTGGGATGGTCAGCTGTTTGATAAAATCTTGTTGGATGTACCATGCTCGGCAACTGGCGTCATCCGCCGCCATCCTGATATTCGCTGGCTACGTAAAAAAGCCGATATTGCAGCGTTAGCCAGCCTACAACAGCAAATTTTAATGCAAGCTTGGCAGACACTAAAACCTGGTGGCGTGCTCTTGTATGCCACTTGCAGTGTATTGCCGGATGAAAATTCGCAACAAATCGATTGGTTTTTGCAAACCCAACCTGACGCCGTCGCCTTACCCTTGGGCCATGGCTTTGCTGAAAGTCGCTGGCAGCTTCTTCCTGGCCAACAGCAAGCCGACGGTTTCTTTTATGCCAAATTGCAGAAAAAGGCAGCTTCATGAAAATCATCATTTTAGGTGCAGGGCAAGTCGGTGCAACCTTAGCAGAAAATTTAGTCGGTGAAGAAAACGATATTACTGTTGTTGATATCAATGCTGACAAACTCAGAGCCCTGCAAGATAAGCTCGATTTGCAAGTGGTGCATGGACACAGTGCGCATCCGGATATTCTGAAAAAAGCCGGTGCCGAAGACGCCGATATGATCATCGCCGTCACCAACAGCGATGAAGTGAATATTGTTGCCTGTCAGGTGGCTTATAGTATTTTTAATACGCCAACTAAAGTTGCGCGGATCCGCACCAATCAGTACATCAAATATCGCGACCAACTGTTTAATAAAGACGACATGCCTGTCGATCACTTCATCGCGCCAGAAACCTTGGTCACCGACTATATTCGGCGCTTGATTGATTATCCGGGCGCTTTGCAAGTCGTTGAATTTGCTGGCGGCAAAGTCAGCCTCGTTGCAGTGAAAGCCTATTATGGCGGCCTTTTGGTCGGTCATGCGTTATCCACTTTACGCGAACACATGCCGCATATTGATGCCCGCGTTGCAGCGATTTATCGCCGCGGCCATGCCATCAAACCCATCGGCACTACCATTATTGAAGCCGACGATGAAGTGTTTTTCGTTGCGGCAACCAAACATATTCGCGCTGTGATGAGTGAGCTGCAAAAGTTAGAAAACAGCTATCGACGCATCATGATTGCTGGCGGCGGTAACGTCGGTTTCGGTTTGGCCAAGGCTTTAGAAAAAACCCATAGCGTGAAGCTGATTGAGCGCAGTAAAGAACGGGCTGAGTTTTTATCGAGCACGTTGGAAAATACCATTGTTTACGCCGGCGATGCTTCAGATCCAGAACTCTTGCAAGAAGAAAATATTGACCAAGTCGATGTGTTTTTAGCAGTCACCAACGATGATGAAGCGAACATCATGTCAGCGATGCTGGCGAAACGGATGGGCGCGCAAAAGACGATGGTGCTGATTAAGCGCGGCGCTTACGTTGATTTGTTGCAAGGGGGTGAAGTTGATATTGCGGTGTCACCGCAACAAGCGACGATTTCAGCCTTGTTAACCCATGTCCGTCGCGGCGATATCGTCAATGTCTATTCACTGCGTCGGGGTGCTGCCGAAGCTATCGAGGCCATAGCCCATGGCGACCGCAACACCTCCAAAGTGGTTGGGCAGCCTATCGGCAAAATTAAGCTGCCGCCGGGCTGTACCATTGGCGCGATAGTCCGTGGCGATGAGGTGATGATTGCTCACGACAGTACGGTCATTGAAACCGACGACCATGTAATTTTGTTTTTGGTGGATAAAAAGTTCATTGGTGAGGT
>CAZIPG010000250.1:0-4199 GCA_964540955.1 uncultured Rheinheimera sp. | reverse complement strand
CGGGAATTAAGAACGCAACCAATGTTGCGTTCTTCCGATTGAACGCCCCGAGCTCTGCGAGGGATATCAAGGCTCCCAATTAAGCCAAAGGCCCACTCAATCGAGTGGGCCTTTTGTATTGAACTTCCTGTTAAATGTCCTTCGGACAAGCCATCGCAGGCCAAATCCGCTTTTGTAAATTTGTGTTTTATGGGCGTCAAGGCATATTCCTCGTAGGGGAATTTTCCTGCAACATGAACGTCTGGAACAAGCATCGATGCAGTTCGTCAAATTTAGCTTGGTGGTGTTAACGGCAATCCTACAGTTTTGAGATCGTCGAAGCGGTTAACGAAGCACTAAATTCTATTTTTGTAATGGCGAAAAATATCAGGAAAGATTCAGATCTATTTTTCAGAGTTTTTTATTTAAAAAATGTGAATTCATCTCGAGTGAGTTATAGCTAGCCACAGCTATTTTTTAGGTAAATTATTTCAAATTCAGAAACAAGCAATTGAATTTATTTGATAAATTTATGATATTTTCATTTTTATTATGACTTTTGATGAGGGAGGGCTAATTTTACAAAAAATAAACAATGGAGATTTTTATGCATACATTAATGATGATTTTGAGTGTCTACTTTTTCATCTGGTTACAAGAAGTAACCGCAGAACCGCCAATGGTTACTGTATTACCGAATGGGTCTAGAGTCTATAACATCGAAAATATGTATAACTTTGATTTAGAGGCTTACTTAACCGAATATGCCCCACATTTATTACCTTATGAAGATGAAATTGAATATTGGTCAATTTATGCGCGGATAGATCCTCGGATCATGTTAGTTTTGATGGAGTATCAATCTGGTATCGTCAATCGCCCAAATTGGACACCTGAAAGGCGTGAGGTTCCGTTTGGCGATTTAACTCTTGTTCATGGTTTTTCTCATCAGTTGATCAGTGTTTCTACAGTTTTAAAATATAGGCACCGTGGGGATTTGATCCCTCGTTGGTTTGCAACTTTAAATCGACCTAAACGTGAAAATCCCTATCACTTCCTGAATAAATTAGATCCTGATGATCTGGCTAATAAACAAAAGTACGACGATTTGCGGTATTTATTCAAAGAAATGTTTTATCTGGAATTCGATACCATTTTTAGACATAGAACACAGCGGTGGTGGGAAAAATTATTGTTAAAGCAAGATTCAAAATGAACATGCGATAACTCACACCGCAGCACTATTGTTGTCGCTAAATAGATAAGCCGTAGCCTTAAGTAACAAGAGTTTTATCTATTGTCTGCTATGGAGTTGGTTAAAACAGAGATGGGCACTTCTCTAAATACAAGGTTATCGGTTCTCAATACTTAATACTTTCTGATTGAGAAAACTCAACGCTAAAAATAGTCACTGCGCAAAACTCAAGAATTTAAGTAGGCTTGTTTAAAATAAAGCCATTCATTGGATTGAATGGCATTATGGTTAAACCAAGATATTGATATTTTGTCCGAGATTGCCGTTTGCTTGCAGTTGTGGCTGTGTTGAAGTAGAAGCGGCTGACTGCAGCAATTGCATTACCATCTTCCCCTCTTGTTGCTGTTGACTCTTCGCAAGAGCTGCCCCCAACAATTCATAACCTTGATTTTGCGCCGAAGCACCGATGCCTTGAGTCATAGATCCTCCTATACCAATTCATCATTTACTATAGCGGCTGGTTGTCGGATAACTTCAATGACTTGATAAACTCTTTCGCTATTAAAAAGCCCACAAGTGTGGGCTTTGGCTATATAGCTGAAAAAAGTTTAAGATATTTGCACGAGGGCAGGAGATTGCACTTTAGGATTGCTCAATTGTAATGCCGTTGTTGGTGTCTGCAGTGGTTTTAGTGGACGAGTCGGTCCGCGTTTAACTGTCCCTTTAATCAAAGGCGCTGGTGCCATAGGGATATTCCCCAGTTTGGCAGCTAAACCTTGTTGGATATCAGCAACCGTATATCCGGCTTTTACTTTCATCCGCACATAAGGGATCCCTGCGGTCTCCAAAGCACCTTGCACAAACCAATCAGGCACTGCTTTATGACCTTGTAGGTTGCTGTTATTGACTAAATCGACTACGGCAACGATTGACATATCTTCGCTATTACATAGCACATAATCTAAATACTTAGCGTTGAGTTTTTGTAAGGCAGCGCGACGACTTTTGCTGTCAGCGGTTCCTTTGAGTTCAAGCACATCTGCTAATTTGACTCGATTGATAATTTTGTATTTGTCGCCCACGGCTCGTTCAAGCAGTTGTAAAAATGTCCTTTCGACTACCGTAAATAACTGAGCCCTTTTATGAAATGGAAATGGATTACCGTGGTGGCTAAACCGGCTCATCAATAAAGCCGCAGCAACAGCAAATACCACTAAGAGCATGATAATAAATTCCATAATGACCTCTGACAAAGTTTTGACACATACTGTAAATGGGAATCTCCCTAACCATGCTCTGCAGAACTTATGCCAGTTTTAAGCTTGTTGACTGGATATAACTATTTTTTGCGGTGATGTCAGTCATCAATACCATTGATAGTTTTGATAGGAAAAACGGCATATAGTGTTATCACACAGTGCTAAAAGAGAGCACATCGAATCCATACCGCATCTTTAAGGAGCTTCCCATGAGCACAGTTTGCGCCGAGTTAGAAATTCGTGGTGACCTGCAGCCAGGTTTTGAGCAAATACTGACACCTGCAGCCTGCCAATTTTTAGTCGAATTAGTGCGTGAATTTCGCCCTCAATTGACTGCGCTTTTGCAAAAGCGCAAAGAAGTTCAAGCGCGTTATGATCAGGGGGAATTACCGAATTTCCTGCAGGAAACTGCAGCGATCCGTGCAGGAGATTGGAAAGTAGCGGCAATTCCTGTTGATTTACAAGATCGTCGAGTGGAAATTACTGGCCCAGTCGATCGGAAGATGATTATCAATGCACTCAATGCCGACGTAAAAGTTTTTATGGCTGATTTTGAAGATAGCCATGCACCAAGCTGGGCAGGGGTGATTGAAGGTCAAATTAATTTAAGAGATGCCAATCTTGGGACTATCAGCTTTACCGATCCGGCATCAGGAAAGCAATATGCCTTACGCGACAATCCTGCACTGTTAATTGCTCGGGTTCGTGGCTTACACCTATGGGAGCGCCATTTGTGGGTCGATGGTGAGCAAATCCCAGGAAGTTTAGTGGACTTTGCCTTGTATTTTTTCCATAACTTACAGACACGCCAAGCCAAAAATACCGGTGTTTATTACTACTTACCAAAATTGCAAAGTCATCAAGAAGCCGCTTGGTGGTCTAGAGTTTTCCATTTTACTGAACAAAAATTTGCCGTACCGACCGGTACTATCCGTGCGACAGTGCTGATAGAAACCTTGCCAGCAGTGTTCGAAATGGATGAAATATTATATAGCCTGAAAGAACACATTGTGGCTTTGAACTGTGGGCGTTGGGACTATATTTTCAGTTATATCAAGACATTAAAGAATCATGCAGATCGCGTATTGCCTGATAGACAAGTGGTCACCATGAATCAGCCGTTCTTAAGTGCTTATTCCCGGTTATTGATTAAAACCTGTCATAAGCGCGGTGCTTTAGCGATGGGAGGTATGGCGGCCTTTATTCCAGCAAAAGATCCAGCTGCCAATGAATTGATATTAACTAAAGTGACTGCGGACAAACAACTTGAAGCAAACAACGGCCACGATGGTACTTGGGTTGCACATCCAGGGCTTGCAGCAACTGCCAATACAGTTTTTAACGCTAAATTAGGCGATAAACCGAATCAATTAGATGTGCTGCGTGAGCAAGATGCCGAAATCACTGCCGATGATTTATTAACACCGAGTCAAGGTGAGCGCACAGAATCAGGCATGCGCACCAATATTCGGGTGGCACTCCAATATATTGCTGCTTGGATCAGTGGCAAAGGTTGCGTACCGATTTATGGCTTAATGGAAGATGCTGCGACTGCAGAGATCTCTCGAACCTCGATTTGGCAATGGATTAAACATGGCAAAACGTTGAGTAACGGCAAGCTCATCACGCGGGAATTGTTTGCAGCCATGCTGGCAGAAGAAGCTGAAGTTGTGAAAAATGAGGTCGGAATTGAGGTTTGGCAACAACAAAGCTTTGACAAAGCCAGTGCTTTATTGCTAAGTATCACTACAGCTGATGAGTTGGTG
>CAZIPG010000249.1:0-4201 GCA_964540955.1 uncultured Rheinheimera sp. | reverse complement strand
GTGTTAACGCGCAGTCGTTCGAGACAGACTGCGCGTTGCTGCCATTTTTATTCCAAGCATTTATTCAATAGGAGATCCCGTCATGGCGATGTGGGGCGGCCGGTTTCAAGAAGCCAGTCTGGAAGAGTTCCGGGCATTTAATGATTCATTGTGTTTTGACTATCAACTGGCGCAACAAGATATTGCCGCATCACGTGCGTGGGCTGTCGGTCTTGCGCAAGCGGGGATCATCAATGCAGAGGAAGCGGTAGCACTTGATGAGGCTTTGGCGGAACTGGCAGCCGAAGTGGCAGCAGATCCAAAGTTGCCATTAGCGACGCAAGAGGAAGATATCCATAGCTGGGTGGAAGCTAAACTGGGTGAGAAAATTGGTGCGACCGCGAAAAAACTGCATACTGGACGCAGTCGCAATGATTTAGTGGCAACGGATTTACGCTTGTGGACACGACTTAATGCCAACTTGGTCCGGCAGTCGCTGCTCTCGGCAATTGGTGCATTATTACAATTTGCTAAAACCTATCAAGGCTTAGTGATGCCGGGATTCACCCATTTACAACGGGCACAGCCGGTGTTGGTCAGTCATTGGGCCTTGGCTTACATCGAGATGTTTCGCCGCGACTTGTCGCGATTAGATGATGCATTAAAACGGCTTGATGTCTGTCCTTTGGGCAGTGGCGCTTTAGCGGGGACAGGTGTGAACATCGATCGGCATGCCTTAGCTCAACGGTTAGGTTTCAGCGCTGCCGCGGCGAATAGCTTAGATGCTGTGTCTGACCGCGACTATGTCGTGGAATTATCTGCCGCCGCCAGTTTGTGTTTAACCCATTTGTCGCGTTTGTCAGAAGATGTGATTTTCTTTTGTTCTGGCGAGGCGGGATTTTTCAAGTTAGGCGACGCCATTTCCAGTGGTTCTTCATTAATGCCACAAAAGAAAAACCCTGATGTCTTCGAGTTATTACGCGGTAAAACTGGGCGAGTTTTGGGGCATTTAGTCGCGATTTTGCATGTCTTAAAAGGCCTACCTTTGGCTTACAACAAAGATATGCAAGAAGATAAACAAGGCTTCTTTGATTTGATGAGTACTTGGCAGCAATGTTTGCTGATCCTTGCCACTGTCTTACCTCATCTCTCCGTGAACGCCGAGCGTTGCTTAAAAGCCGCAGAACTCGGTTACAGTAACGCGACAGATTTGGCCGATTATTTGGTTGGCAAAGGGATCCCATTTCGGGATGCTCATGAATTGTCTGGTGAGCTGGTATTGATTGCATCGGCCAAACAAGTGGCGTTAGAAGCCTTGTCTTTAGCCGAGTTTCAAGCGGTGTCGGCATTAATCACTGAGGATGTTTATGCTGCGCTCACTATTGCTGCAGGTCTTGCTAAACGTTCAGCGTTTGGCGGGACTTGTCCGACGCAAGTGGCGCAAGCACTGCAAGCAACTGAACAATGGTTTGAAACGCATTCGAAATAACGGCTGTTAAACGAACCGATTGAATGATGTCTGCGCGAATGTAAAATAAAAAACCACCTCAAGTTGAGGTGGTTTTTTTATGTGCGATTGCAAGTCGCTAACTCAGAGATTGTTCCTTAAATTAAAGGAAAATATCAATTTCAGTGGGCTTTTGCTGATCAGGCGAAGTTGAGTCAACTGGCTGAGCATATTGCGTTGGCTCAGTTCCTTGTTTGAAGAATTCAAACTCGGTTGAGTCGTCCGAAGCTTGGGTTAATAAACCAGTCGCGCGATCAATTCGCACCGAAACAATCCCCGCTGGCGTTGGCGGTTGGCTTTGTGGAACCTCCGCTAAGGCAACCTCAGCAAAAGCTTGCCATGCCGGCATTGCCGTTTTGGCACCCGATTCACTGCCAGAGATTTGGTCGTTACCAAGATTGGTATTCCAAGCTGTGCGCCCTAAAATACTTTCAGCATCATCAAAACCCACCCAAGAGGTGATGACCAGATCTGGAGTAAAACCGCTAAACCAAGTATCTTTGACATCATTGGTTGTTCCGGTTTTGCCTGATAAGTCTTGGCGTTTCAGCGCTTTGAGTTTCGCCGCTGTGCCTTCAAAGCCACGTCCCCCCCAAATGGCACTTTTCATTGCTTCCGAAATCAAAAACGCATTCTCAGCAGAAATCACGCGTTTGGCATAGGTGGTTTCTCCCAAACTGCCAAGTGCTGCATTGCTTGGCGTAATAGCTTCGGGATTGATATTCGGCTCTATCGTTGCCGAGGTTGACGATGCAGTTTCTGTATTGACACTTGTCGCAGCATCTGGGTTTTCACAAGTTTCACAAACAACCACAGGTTTGTGTTCATAAATCACATTATTCTGGTCATCCAAAATTTTTGTGATGATATAAGGCTTCACCTGATAACCGCCGTTGGCAAAAACTGCATAGCCAGTTGCAAGCTCTAACGGTGTCAATGATGCTGAGCCCAATGCCAAGGTTTGATTGCGCGGTAAATCATTTTGATGAAAGCCAAATTTGGCCAAGTGATTAATCGCATTATCAATACCAATACCACTCAACAAGCGGATTGACACGACGTTCTTCGATTTGGCCAATGCAGCTCTCACCCGAATTGGGCCATCGTATTCGTCCGGCGAATTTTTAGGCCGCCAAGCTTGGCCAGAACCGGCATCCCATTCATGGATTGGCGCGTCATTAATCACCGAGGCCAGCGTATAGCCATGTTCTAATGCGGCAGAGTAAATAAATGGTTTGATGTTAGAGCCAACTTGACGGTTCGCTTGCGTGACTCGGTTAAACTGGGTTAAACCAAAACTATAGCCACCCACGAGCGCTTTGATGGCTCCATCTTTTGGATCCATCGCCACTATAGCACTACTGGCTTGGGGCAATTGGCTTAAACGCCATTCGCCTTGGACATCTCGTACATAAATCAGCATGCCTGGCGCCAATATTTGTGAAGCTAGTTTCGGGGCTGCACCTTGGCGCTCTGGCGAAATAAAGGCACGAGCCCATTTCATGTGATCCCAAGTAATTTGCGCTTTACGACCACCACCTAACATAATATCGGCCGACTCTGCTTGCACCGCAGTAACAATGGCTGGTGTCAGTTTTTCGATGCTATCCTGTTCGTCCAAAATCGCAATCATCGCGGCTTCGGATAGCGGCTTCTCTTCAGTGAATTGCACTGTGCCATCGTCTGCTTTATTTAAGGTTGCAGGCCACAATACTTGGAGTGGGCCGCGATACCCATGGCGCTCATCATAAGCATGCAAGTTGTCTTGGACTGCTTGTACCGCTGCAGCTTGTTGTGTTGAGTTGACCGTCGTGAAGACTTGGAAGCCTTTGGAGTAAGCTTCTTCTTCACCATATTTGGCAACCACTTCTTGCCGCACCATTTCTGCGAGGTATGGCGCAGATGCAGTGGTCTGAGCGCCATGCAACTTTGATACGATAGGCTCTTTTATTGCCTCTTCATATTGTGCCTTGGTGATAAAATCCATAGTTAACATGCGACCCAAGACAATATTGCGGCGAGCTCTGGCTCTGCTGGGAGAGCGTACAGGATTCAGCACCGAAGGGGCTTGTGGTAAGCCGGCAATAATCGCCATTTCAGATAAAGTGAGGTCTTGGATATTTTTGCCAAAATATACTTGGGCGGCAGCACCAACGCCGAAAGCTCGCTGACCTAATTCAATGCGATTGAGATAAAGTTCGAGAATTTCATCTTTGGTCAGCAATTCCTCAATGTGGAATGCGAGGAATATCTCTTTTACCTTGCGAATAATTTTCTTTTCACGGGTCAGGAAGAATAAACGCGCCAACTGTTGCGTGATGGTACTGGCACCTTGGCTGTAATCCCCTGTGGTCGCAACCACGGATGCTGCACGGAATACCCCAATGATATCAATGCCTGGATGTTCATAAAAGCGCGAATCTTCAGTCGCAATCACCGCTTTAATGAGCATCGGGGGCATTTCAGAAATTTTTAATGGAATACGACGTTTTTCACCAAATTGTGAAATAAGTTCGCCATCCTCACTGAACACCCGCATGGGTGTTTGCAGTCTGACATCCTTTAAGGCTTCGACACTTGGGAGGTCATCTTTGACATAAAGATAGGCTCCGAGGATGGTTAACATCCCCAAGATCAAGCCAATTATGGTAATTAATAATAGTTTTTTAAGCCAAGACACTGAATAGCCCCAATTTTTACTCCCATTTACCAAAA
>CAZIPG010000248.1:0-4206 GCA_964540955.1 uncultured Rheinheimera sp. | reverse complement strand
ACCAAGTTTCATTGCTTTAACTTTGTTACCGAGCGGGGCGCATTTTACAAAATCATTCAGCCTTTGCAAGCATTTTATTCAGGTAAACGGAAAAAATGCGTGCGATAGGTGACTAATTCAGCAATCGAATCGCGAATATCATCTAAAGCCAAGTGACTTGATGATTTATTCACCAATTTAGTGACTGCTGGATTCCAGCGTTTGGCCAGTTCTTTTACAGTGCTCACGTCTAAATTGCGATAGTGAAAAAATGCTTCAAGTTTTGGCGCATATTTCACTAAAAAGCGACGATCTTGACCAATGCTATTGCCACACATGGGCGATTTGCCGGCTGGTACATACTGACTCAAAAATGCGATGGTTTGTTCAACCGCTGCATCCAGATCAACCTGGCTGTCACGACAACGTTGGGTCAAGCCACTTTTGCCGTGTTGTTCAATACACCAAGCGCTCATATTATCTAAGACTTCATCAGCAGTTTTGATAGCAAAGGTCGGCCCTTCTGCCAAAACATTCAGGTTACTGTCGGTGACAATAGTAGCCATTTCCAAAATTACATCAGTCTCTGGTTCTAAGCCTGTCATTTCCAGATCGATCCACACCAGATTATTTTCATGAATAGCCATCTTTTGCCTCTGCTACTTTGCCACTTTGTAAGTTCATCGAATGCTAGTATCATACTATGTCTTTCGCCAACAGGAAAACGCCCCAAGGGCCATTGAGTCAGAGTGACTAAAAAGAAACATTTAAGCCAACGCCAGACCGATCGCATCGCTGGTAACCAACAAAAACGACTGGAACGCTTAGCGCAAAAAGCCGCTAAAGCCGAACAGCAACTTGAACATACCCAGTTTGCCGATGCTGAGCCCGGCTTAGTGATCAGTCGATTTGGTCAACATGCCGATGTTGAGGGTTCGGATGGCAGCATTTTCCGCTGTAATATCCGTCGCACCATCACGTCCTTGGTGTGTGGCGACCAAGTGGTTTGGCGAAGAGCATTACAATCTCAAGGCACAATTGACGGAGTGATCGAAGCTGTCCATGAGCGCCGCTCGGTGTTGAGTCGACCCGATTTTTATGATGGCCTCAAACCGGTCGCAGCCAATATCGATTTGTTAATCATTGTCTCTGCGGTCTTACCGACCCTTTCTTTGAATATTATTGACCGCTATTTGGTAGCGGCAGAAGCAATGCAAATTAAACCGTTGTTGTTGCTAAATAAAATTGATTTACTATCAACAGAGCAACGGCAAGTCGTCGAAGAGCAGTTAAACATTTATCGTAAAATCGGCTATGACATTTTACTTTTAAGTGCAAAAACTGGCGAAGGAATGGCGCAATTGCATCAATATTTGCAATCAGGGACCAGTATTTTTGTTGGGCAATCAGGGGTAGGCAAGTCATCATTGGTCAATAATCTCATGCCAGAGATTGCTGCGGTGACGCAAGAAGTCTCTGATGTTTCAGGACTTGGGCAACATACCACCACGGTCGCGCGGCTTTATCATTTACCCGATGGCGGCGAATTAATCGATTCACCAGGGATTCGGGAGTTTGCACTTTGGCACTTAGAAGCAGATGAGGTGCTCTGGGGCTTTAAAGAATTCAGACAGTGGGCTGGACGCTGTAAATTCCGCGATTGTAAGCATGCCACAGACCCCGGCTGCGCTTTGCATCATGCTGTTGAAATTGGCGAAATTTCGGCAGAGCGCCTTGAAAACTATCATAAAATCTTGGTCAGTATGGCCCAAGATAAACCGAATTATATTTAACTAACGAGGACGTCCAACTCATGGATAAAGTGAAAATAACCCTACAATACATTCTGCCAAAGCATCTGATTTCACGCTTAGTTGGTTTGTTAGCTGCAGCAAAGTTAGGGTTTGTGACCCATGCACTCATTAAATTATTCATCAAAAGTTATGGCATCAATATGGCTGAAGCGAAGCACGAAAATGCCAGTGACTATGCCAGTTTCAATGAGTTTTTTACCCGCCCTTTGAAAGACGGGATGCGCCCTATCGTCAATGATGAAAAAATGTTGGCACATCCAGTTGATGGTGCCGTCAGCCAGCTCGGTGCCATAGAAGGCGATCAACTGATCCAAGCCAAAGGCCATTATTATTCGGTGCAGGCGTTATTGGGTGGTGATGAGCAAACGGCAGCCCCCTATAAAAATGGTCAATTCGCTTGTATCTATTTAGCGCCCAAAGATTATCATCGGATCCATATGCCAATCGCTGGCACCCTTCGCGAAATGATTTATGTCCCTGGCGAGTTGTTTTCAGTAAATCCATTAACGGCGGAAAATGTCCCAGGATTATTTGCCCGTAATGAACGCGTAGTCACAATCTTTGATACCGAAGTCGGTCCAATGGCTTTAGTCTTGGTTGGCGCTACCATAGTTGCAAGTATTGAAACTGTGTGGGCTGGCACTGTCACCCCACCGCGTGGCAAAGATGTCTTTAGATGGCAATATCCGTCAGAAGGCCCAAATGCCGTGCATTTAGCGAAGGGGGCTGAGATGGGCCGTTTCAAACTGGGTTCAACAGTCGTGCTCACTTTTGCCGAAGATGCAATCGAGTTTTTACCGAACAATTACCCAGGCTCTGTGACACGAATGGGTTCAGCCTTTGCTGAAATCAATCATCCACGCAGTGCATAATTCATTTTAATTGGAGGTGACCTTATGCTGATTTTCGCACATCGGGGAGTCAGTGGTCACTTCCCTGAAAATACCCTCTTGGCTTTTCAGGCGGCACTTGATGCCAACTGTTCGGCGATAGAACTTGATGTATTTGCAGTGGCTGGCGAGTTAGTGGTGATCCACGATCGCCAGCTTGAGCGCACGACCAACGGCCAAGGTTATCTTGACGATTACTCAATAGCTCAGCTGCAACAACTTGATGCCGGCAAAGGGCAAAAAATCCCGACACTCTGGCAAGTTTTGCAACTAGTTGCAAATCGAGTCATGTTAAATATTGAACTGAAAGGTGCCGATACCGCCCCTCTGTTGCTGGCCATGCTACTAAAAGCTAAAGTAGAGCTTCAGCTTGATTTAAACAACATCATAGTGTCCTCATTCAACCATGTTGTTTTACAGCAGTTGCGGCAGGCACTGCCTGAACTAAAACTCGGAGTTTTAATCGCACATCGCCCCTTAGACGGCGCGGCGATAGCCGAGCAACTGCATGCTTTTTGCCTGAATTGCGATAGAGGGTTTGTTGATCAAGAGCTGGTCGCGGATGCCCATCGCCGTCAAATCAAAGTCTTTGTTTACACTGTCAATCAACAACGAGAAGCGCTTGAATTGAAAGAGATGGGCGTAGATGGCATTTTTTGTAACTATCCAGAAGAAGCGCAAAACTGGTTCTAAACAGCTTAATGATCTTCACAAGTATGGCAATGGTTGCATAACCGAATGTTCAGGATATGCGCTAAAACCACAAAAAACGCACCGACAATCAAAATGGCATGTTCATATTCATGACCAAAAACATCTTTTTGCCAGTAAATAAAACCGCCTAAAAACAATGAGTAAAATGGATACAACTTGCGGTGATAACGATGAAACCCAGCCAGTAACGTGATAAAACCCAACACCATGGTGATGAGTAAAATAATCCGTTCAAAGGCGTGGTTGTGGGCAGAGGTTAAACCGAGCAACGGGAGCACAGGCAGTAACACCGGCAGCATAATACAATGGATGGCACATAAGGATGTAACGGCAATCCCTACTTTGTCCATTGCAGTTCGAATGCGGTGAAACATGGTGCTGACCTCAGAAAAATTGGATTGATATGATATAACAATTCCAATGTAAAAAAAATCTATCTGCAAAAAAATCTATGCAGCTAAACACTTCATCCTCCATCCATGGACGTAACTGTGTTGTACTTCATCGCAGCTGCTGAAGCGCATGAAATATGGCATAATGCGGACAGTCGTTTAAAAAGGTCTTGTCATGGAACAATTACTCTCGCAACTGGATAACAATCTGAAAGAACTCTATCGCAAAGCGCTAGATGCAGATCAACTCTTAGATCAATTACAACAGCAAGGTCATGGCAAATACCAAAGCATCTTCCCAGCTGATGGTCTTTTTCAGGTCGATAGCAACCGTTTTATGCCCTATTTAAGTGAAAGTGCAGAGCTAGTTGCGGCTATCCGTCAGACGCAACAATTTAATACTGCGACCTTGGAATT
>CAZIPG010000247.1:1034-4271 GCA_964540955.1 uncultured Rheinheimera sp. | reverse complement strand
GGATTAGCTTGCGCTAGTCGGGATTAGCTTGCGCTGCGCGCTTTAATCACTTCGATGATGGCAGAGCTGCCAAAGCCGTTGCTTTGCGCCCACTCTACATCGCCACCATTGGCAACAAAGCTGCTGGGTAACTGTTTGACGATAAATTCGCCAGCATCAGCTGCATTGTGCTTGATGGCAAAACGTAACATCGGTAAACCATCACAGCTCACACCGTCATAGACGTTTTTGATACGGATTTTGGAATCTGACAAAGTTTTCCGCAGGCTGTTTTTATCATTGGCTGCAATGTATGAACATAAAGAAGCAGCAATTTGCTCATTGGCTTGAGCTGGCGCAGTAGCAAACAGAGGCAACGTGGTCAAAGCAATTAAAGCAACTAATTTAGTTTTCATAGCGGTTCCGTTTCATCTCAACAAGTTTTTGTGGTGAAAGGCCCGTCAGTTGGAAAGTGTATGCGACACTTATCTGGGGTTACATCATCAATTGCTATGGGTGTAGAAATTGCGCAATCAATCATGGCAGCTCGGCTATCATAGATAAAAATCGTTAGACCCGTGGCTTTGCGTGTTCAGTCTTTCAACTGACTTGCCTTTCAAATTGAGAACATAGTAACGGCCGAAAAATGAACTCGCAACTGCCAAAGCAAAAAATCTATGAAAAAAATTGACTTAATGCATTTAGATTAAGTCAACCAACTCTGCACTCAGTTGTTCGACCCATTGTAATAATCGTTGTTCGGTTTGGTCGTATTGATTTTCTTCATCCAGAGCAAGGCCGACAAACCATTCGCCATCAGGGGTGACGGCTTTAGACTTGAGAAAATCATATCCTTCAGTTGGCCAAAAACCAATCCGTTGGCATTGTTGGTTGGCAATGGCTTCATCGAGCATGCCCATGGCGTCGACAAACCATTCGCTGTAACCGATTTGATCGCCCATACCGTAAATTGCAATGATTTTTCCGGTTAAATCAACGTCGGCGATTTCGGACCAATGCGCTTCCCAATCTTCTTGAATTTCGCCAAAATCCCAGGTGGAGATCCCAAGAATTAGCACATCATATTCGGCCATCAGTGCCAGCGGATCATGTTTGATATTATGCAAATGGATAGTGCCAAACGAGCTGAGGGTCGGGTCGGTTTGCAGCAAAACTTGCAGCTTTTCCGCGACAATTTCGGTGTAGCAGGTGGTTGAACCATAAAAAATTGCAATTTTCATCGACAGCAGCAAGTCCTCGTTTCAAACTGGCGGCAGTTTAGCAGAGCAAGTGCTTGGCGCAAAATCTTTCAGGGTGTCGGATGCAGACTTCGGATGAACATTTAATTCAACAGTTTTTAGATGAGTTTTGGCTCACGGATGGGGTAAGTCCTCATACGCTCAGTGCTTATGGCAGTGATCTACGCCGTTTTCGCCTGTATTGCCAGCAGCAACATCGCGTCTTGACTGAGGTTGTTGCGAGTGATCTTGAAGGCTATTTAGCGCATCTTTATGATTTAGGCCTTTCTGCAAGAAGCACCTCGCGGGCGATTAGTAGTTTGCGCAAATTTTATGGGTATTTGCTGACTAAACACCTGGTTAAAACCAACCCTCTGGTGTCAATTATCAACCCGAAAATTGGCGTCAGTTTACCTAAAACCTTATCTGAAGCGGATGTCATCGCGCTGCTCGAAGCGCCTGATATCAATGAGCCTATCCAATTTCGTGACCGCGTCATGCTAGAGGTGTTGTACGCAGCCGGACTGCGTGTCAGTGAGTTGGTCAGCCTGAAGCTCAATCAAGTTAATCCCAGGGCAGGTGTTTTGAAAGTACTTGGCAAAGGCTCGAAGGAACGGTTAGTGCCTGTGGGCGAAGAGGCCGCACAATGGCTACAACGCTATTTGGCGCAGGGACGAGCGTTGTTACTCAGTCATCCGTCAGATGTGTTGTTTCCAAGTGCTCGCGGTGAACAAATGACGCGACAAACCTTCTGGCATCGAATTAAGTTTTATGCGAAAGTGGCGCATATTGAAGCGGAGCTGTCGCCCCATACATTGCGCCATGCGTTTGCCACGCATTTGCTCAATCATGGGGCGGATTTGCGAGTGGTGCAGATGTTGCTCGGGCATAGTGATTTGTCCACAACGCAAATTTACACCCATGTGGCGCAAATGCGCTTGCAATCGATCCATGAACAGCATCATCCTCGGGGTTGATGGTAACGGAGTAGTAGTTGATGAAAAAGTTTTTAGCGGGATTGTTGCTGACAACACTTCCATTTGCAGCGCTTGCAGTTGCGCAAAATGCTGAGCAAGATGCCAAAATTAAAGCCGCATTTGCTGAGGTTGGCTTGAAGGTCAATTCGGTTGCGGATTCGACGGTGCCAGGCCTGTTGCAAGTCCTGACCGATCAAGGGTTGTTTTTTGCCACCCAAGATGGCGGTTATCTGATTGAAGGGCAGGTCTATAACCTGAATCAAAAAGTGCTGGTCAACGACTTGATCATGCGTGGGGTGCGCAAAGAGGGTGTCACTGCCCAAGCCGCTTCCATCATTGAATTTAAAGCGCCAAAAGAAAAGCATGTCATTAACGTGTTTACTGACATCAGTTGTGGCTATTGCCGCAAACTGCACAATGAAATGCAAAGTTATCTGGATGCAGGAATTACGGTGCGCTATTTAGCATTCCCACGCGGTGGCTTGAATAGTGACACTTTCACGGCCTTACAATCGGTGTGGTGTTCTAAAGATAAGCTTGAGGCGATGAACAAAGCCAAATCAGGTGCTGAAGTTACTCCTGCCAGCTGTCAAAGCCCGGTGGCTGCTCATTATAAGCTGGGTCAAAGTTTTGGCATCAGCGGTACCCCAGCGATTGTGTTGCCTGATGGTCAACTGATCCCAGGTTATCAGTCTGCAGCACAACTGACGGAATTTTTCGCTAAGCAGCCTAAAACCTAAGTATGACCCCACAAACGTCGATCGTGTCGCGCCCAGTGCTAGCACCGGGCGCTTTCAATTTACCGATGCATCCTCTGCTTCAACGGATCTACGCCCACCGGGGGATCGATTCGCTGGATGCACTCGTGCGCACTCCCGACCAGTTATTACCATTCTCGCAGTTGAAAGGCATCAAGCAAGCCGTTGATTTATTGCTGCAAGTTCGTCAACAGCAAAACAAGATCATCATTGTAGGTGACTTTGATGCCGATGGCGCAACCAGTACCGCAACCTTGCTCAGTGGCTTGCGGCTTTTGGGCTTTA
>CAZIPG010000247.1:0-1024 GCA_964540955.1 uncultured Rheinheimera sp. | reverse complement strand
CTAATCGTTTCGAGTATGGCTATGGTTTATCGCCAGAAATAGTCAAGGTTGCCCAGCAGCATGGCGCGGAAGTGATTGTCACGGTCGACAATGGCATTTCTGCCATTGAGGGCGTTGCCGCCGCCAAAGCTGCCGGTTTAACGGTGATTGTCACCGACCACCATTTGGCGGGCCAGCAATTGCCTGAGGCGGATGCCATCGTCAATCCGAATCAACCGGGCTGCCCGTTTCCAAGTAAAGCATTGGCGGGCGTGGGGGTTGCTTTTTACTTGTTGCTAGCACTGCGCGCAGCCATGCGGGAGCAAGGTTATTTTCGTGAGCAAGCAGAACCCAATTTAGCAACCTTGTTAGATCTAGTGGCGCTTGGCACAGTCGCCGATGTGGTGCCATTGGATCGCAATAATCGTTTATTAGTGCATTTAGGATTGCAGCGCATTCGCAGTGGCAAAGTGCGTCCGGGCATCCAAGCCTTGATGGATATCGCCAAGCGACAAGCCCCTAAACTCACCGCCAGCGATTTTGCTTTTGCGTTAGCACCACGCCTCAATGCCGCCGGGCGTTTGGACGATATGTCGATTGGCATTGCTTGTTTATTGGCGCGAGATATTCAACAAGGTCGGCAATTAGCGGCTGAATTGGATAGTTTAAATGTCGAGCGGCGTGAAATTGAGCAAGGGATGCAGCAGGAGGCTTTGGCGTTTCTTGCCAAGTTGAGTTTTGATGGTGCACAACTGCCCAAAGCCTTGTCGTTATATCAAGCGGATTGGCATCAAGGCGTGATTGGTATTTTAGCTGGCCGGGTGAAAGAGCTTTACCACCGTCCAGTAATCGCGTTTGCCAAAGGGGATGATGGCCAATTAAAAGGCTCTGCCCGCTCAGTCCATGGCGTGCATATTCGCGATTTACTGGAGGAAATTCATAGCCAGCATCCCGGCTTGATTGTGAAGTTTGGCGGTCATGCCATGGCTGCGGGCTTGACGATTGCAGAAGCGAACTTGAGCCAGTTTCAACAAGCTTTACATCA
>CAZIPG010000246.1:0-4281 GCA_964540955.1 uncultured Rheinheimera sp. | reverse complement strand
CGTCCTGAACAGAAGAAACCACAAGCCGAAAAAGCGCCGAAAGTGGTATTGGATGAACATGATGATGAACTGCCAAGTTCAAGTAAGGTTGCTGAACGTCGTCAACGTCGCAATATGCGTAAATCTGTTCGTGTGGAAAAGCAACTTGATGCCAATTCAGTAGTGCCAGAAGCTGTAGTCTCTGAACAACTAGTTGTGGTAGCACCTGTTGCCGTTGAAGTTATTCCTAATGTTGTTGCTGACGCTGCACCAGTTTCTGCACCAACGGCTGAAGAACTGAGTACTTCGCCAGTAGCAACTCAGGCGTCAGTTGTGGCTGCGCAGGAAGCAACTGTTGATGTGACTGCAGAATCAGCTGAGCCTGCTGTCGCTACAGATGCAGATACGCAAGAAGATGCAGAGAAAGACAGTAACGAAAATCGCAGTCGCTCGCGTCGTTCTCCACGTCATTTGCGCGCTGCTGGTCAAAAGCGTAAGAAGGAACAGCAACAAGCTGAAGGCGCTGAAGCCGTTGATGCGCGTTACCCAGAGTCAACCGTTGAATCTACCGAACAACAATTGGATTTACCGATTGTGACCGATGATGTAGTTACTGTGACTAGCGCTGAAACTATGGTAGAGCAACCAATCCAAGTTGAAGCGGCAGCAACTGCTGAAGTGCAAGAAGCTAAACCTCGTGCCCGTAGTCGGCAGAAAGCAAAAGCAGACACTGCTGAAGTTGCAGAAGGCGCTGTTGTTGAAAGCGTGACTGTTGAAACTGTAGCGGTTGTTGAAAATGTGGCTGTTGAAGCTGTAACTACAGAGCCAGTCGCAGTTGTAAACGTTGAAGTAGCAAGCCCTGTAGTTGAGAACCCGGCTGTTACAACCCTTGCAACAGAAACTGCGATTGCCGATGCAACTGGCAATACTGCTGAAGTTGCCACAACTCAAGCTGAAATCGCTGAGCCAGTGGTAAACGCTGAATCGGTAGTAAACGCTGACCCTGTTGCTGCAGCGCAAGTGGGGACACAACCAGTTGCAGCGCCAGTCATTGAGCCTGTTGCATTAGAAACGCCTGCGGCCTCAGTTGCGCCAACCAACACCAGAGCCAATCGCTATGGCAATATGGTGGTTGCGACCATGACCAAACCTGTAGTTGTTGACGAAGAAGTGACCCAAGCGGTAACACCAACTGCGATGACCAATGCTGAACGTCCAGTCGTGCGTTCTGCTGAGCGTCCTGCAGGTGCGGTTGCGGCTCGTCAAGTAAGCTCTGCGCCGATGACGAAACCAAAATCAGTTGATTAACCACAGCAACTGAAATTAAGTACAACTAAAAAGCCCCAAATTGGGGCTTTTTTATTGCTGTCATTGAGATCAAACTGCAGCTTTGGAATGGTCGGTATGTGGCCCAAAATTCTGGTATCAATTCGTATTCAGCGAAGCCAGCTGTAGCTAGCTAAGTTTGCTATCTTAGAAATCGAAACACTCACCACTCACAAGCCACAGCCACAGCCACAGCCACAGCCAGAAGCAATACTACGATGCTGGTGTGATAAATCCGTCAAAGAATTTGAATAACGTAGTCATGGCTTGCAATCGATATTGGTCTTGCTCGATAAACAATTCATGCTTAGCCCCAGCCACTTTGACCACACCACGACAGCTATTGGTAGCATGCTGGCAAAACTCATCTTGGGCTGAATTTGAAACCACTGTATCTGCGCCGCCCTGCAAAATTAAAAATGGCGTTTTAACAGCTTGGGCTACAGCAGGCATTTCATCGGCAATAGCACAGGCTTCACTCACCCACTGCCAAGTGGGTCCGCCCAGTTGTAATTGTGGTTGCTTGGCATATTGTTGCCGAAATGCTTGATAACGCACAGCAGATTGCGTCAATACGTTGTCTGCAAAAGGGGTTGCATTGTATGGAACTGACACGAAACCGGCATAACAATCAGTGCACATCCACCCTAATGTCGCTGCGACATAACAACCGTCAGCTTCGGAAAATAACAATTCGGTGTTGGGCATATGCATGGGAGATGCAAGCACTGCCGCATTAAAGAGATCAGGTTGCTGCGCCATCAAAAGCGAACCCACTGCGCCGCCCATCGAATGGGTCAGTAAAAATAACGGGCCAGCAGCACGCTTGCTTGCAACCACTTGTTCGAGAAATAAACGTTGATCATCGACATAATCTTGAAAATTTTCAACATGACCTTTATGCCGATCTGCCAGTAAGCGATCGGACAAACCTTGACCGCGATGATCCATCGTAAATACGGCAAAGCCTTGGCTGCTGAGTTCCCACATTAATTCTTGGTACTTCATCATGGACTCAGTGCGGCCTTGCACCAACAAAATAGTGGCTTTGGCATTGGCCGGGATTGCATAGCTATAGGCCAATTTCACTCCATTCGCCGTAACCAGTTGCCCTTGCTGCACCTGTTGTTGCCAAAATGGTTGGATGATGGCTGCATTCTGCTCATCAAAATTTACTTCCTTAATTGAAGTCACCCCAGAAAGCACTTGAGCCGTAGCA
The DNA here is from genome assembly GCA_964540955.1 of uncultured Rheinheimera sp. GTDB lineage: Bacteria > Pseudomonadota > Gammaproteobacteria > Enterobacterales > Alteromonadaceae > Pararheinheimera. Next base: position 1,757 of record CAZIPG010000246.1, on the reverse strand, counting down.
GCCTGAGTTAGCAATGTACAAAACGATAAAATCGCGAGTTTAGTCAAAGTAGTTGTCATATTATTTTTTCAGTTGTTTAGCAAATTGCACCAAAGCCTGCGCTTGTGCTGCAATACTTTGTTGGACTCGAGTATCGATCAGTTGGCCTTCCGCATCAAAACTAGTCGAGGCAAAGGCGTTGATAAATACCTCAGGTTTATTGATGAAGTGCAAATCAAGATAGACTCCCACCTGACGTAAATGATATTGAGCACGGCTGGTTCCCATCCCACCGCCAGCGCCCATAACTGCAGCCGCTTTACCGGCGAGTAGCGTATTATTCGGCGCTCTCGAAGCCCAATCCAAGGCATTTTTTAACGCCGGAGCAAGCGAATAATTATATTCAGGACAAGCAAACCAAAGTGCATCTGCTTGTTCAAATTGCGCTAACAGATGAGTTACGGCTTCAGGGTGCGTTGTGATATCTGCATTAAAAAATGGCACTGCGGATAAATCTGCAATCGTTAAATTGGCATCCGTCGGCAGACAAGTGGCTGCGTAATTTAATAAGGTCTTATTGTGCGATTTTGCGCGTAAGCTACCACAGATCCCTAAAATTCTAATGTTACTCATGACTCACTCCTTGCCGTTTTTTCGGTTTAAATTGCCACCAAGTCCAAAAACTGACAGCGGGTAACATCACCATGGTCAATGCCATAAACCAAATCGGGTGAGGTAACATCCACATATTGGCAATTGCGGCTATGCTGATAAAGCCACCAATGGCTAAGACAAATCTCCCTCGCACGCGGCGAGCAATCCAAGCCGCAGTGAGGATCCCAAGAATGATGCCACTGCACCAAGCAAACAACACCAGCAATAGTGCAGCAACTGGCAATTGATTCATAAATTGCGTGGCTGCAGAACTATCATTCCAATCAATATCGTTGGGGAGTGGGAATATCATGTGACTGACTTGCTCAATCAGCATAATAGTGACAAAAGCGACCAGCAAACCCAAAACTAGGGCTAAAGCTGTGCGCAGGGTTGCTTTCAAATGACTCATCACCACAACTCCAGTTCACCATGTAATTTTACATTTGCAACACCGCAGCAGTATGGCAACATTTCCACAGAATTGGCAAATATTCCTGAGCAATCAAGCCGATGTTACTCATTCGCTCCGGTTTTATTGCCTACTGAGCCGCCTACTTAAAATTGTCTCTTTAGCAAAATGACGTCAGGTTCGATAATTTCTAAGTGAAAACCATCACGTTGCGCCAAAAATTCAAAGGTCTCTCTGCTAAAGAAACAAACATGGGTTGGATCATTTTTATAATGCCATGAGAAAAATTGCGCTTTATCAGGCGCCAATCGAGTCATTAACGCCAAGGTGCCCTGAGGTCTTAGTAGAGATAACCAAAGCGCCCATTCTTTGGCGGGATGATAAAAATGTTCAATCGCTTCGGTAGAGCAAATGACATCATATTGCTGAGCTAATACGCTCGCATCATCGGCAAAATAAGGGTCGTAAATTGCTGTTGCCAGCCCAGCTTCGGCCAACATTAAATGCAAGGTGGGTCCCGGTCCTGAGCCAAAGTCCAACGCCTTAAGCCCGTTGCAGTTGCCAAGCCTTGCTAATAATGGCGCGGCTAATTTATTTAAAAATTTGCGATAGCCTAAGTCAGCTGGATCATTCTGATGATGTTGGTAAATGGCTTTTTCTGCAGTTGCATCGAGGTGGGACGCCGGATCTGCAAAAATTAACGCACAATGGG
>CAZIPG010000245.1:0-4285 GCA_964540955.1 uncultured Rheinheimera sp. | reverse complement strand
GATGCGAGCATAAGCACCTGTGGCTAAAGCAGCGGCTTTGATACCACCTGTACTATTTGACGGTAAGGTAATGGCACGGCCAACGGATAGACATTCAACCAGCATACGCCAGCCTTGGCCTGCCATCGATGGGCCACCAATGATGTAATCGAGTGGCACAAATACGCCTTCACCTTGGGTTGGACCATTTTGGAATGGCACGTTTAATGGGAAGTGACGACGGCCAATTTTAACACCATCAGTATCGGTTGGAATAAGAGCACAAGTAATGCCTAAATCAGTTTTATCACCTAATAGGCCATCAGGATCTTGTAATTTAAATGCTAAACCCAACACGGTCGCGATTGGCGCTAAAGTGATATAGCGCTTGTTCCAAGTTAAGCGCATGCCGACAATTTCTTTGCCTTGCCACATGCCTTTACAGACGACGCCAAAGTCAGGGATCGAACCGGCGTCCGAACCTGCTTCTGGGCTGGTTAAAGCAAAGCAAGGAACTTCAAGGCCTTTAGCTAACCTTGGTAAATAATAATCTTGTTGTTCAGGTGTGCCGTAGTGTTGTAACAACTCGCCAGGGCCTAATGAGTTCGGAACCCCAACAATAGAACTTAACACCATGCTTTTACTGGTCAGTTTCTGTAAGACACAAGATTGGGCATAAGCAGAAAATTCAAGTCCACCGTATTTCTTTTTGATGATCATGGCAAAGAAGCCTTCATCTTTCAGATATTGGTAAACTTCCGGCGATAAGTCAGCACGGTCATGGGTTGTATGCCAATCGTCCACCATCCGCAATAACGTTTCAACAGGACCGTCTAAGAATGCTTGCTCTTCCGCGCTTAAACGTGGTTTTGGAAAGTTATGTAACTTGTGCCAATCCGGGTTACCGCGGAACAAGTCACCTTCCCACCAAGTCGTACCGGCATCAATGGCTTCTTTCTCGGTCGTTGACATTTCCGGCATGATGGTGCGGTAAAGCTTCAACAGAGGTTTGGTGATGTATTGCTGACGAATGCTGGCAATATTTAATGGTAAAGCCACGACAGCAAAAATAACCCAGCTAACTAAGCCTGCGGTACCTTGCCAACTGGCAGCGCCCAAAATGACTGCGATCACCGCAGTGAATAAGGTTAAACTTGCTCGGTGGTATGCGAGTACACCGATTGCACTGAGCAATATGGCAATAAAAATTAAAGTTTCCATCTATGTCTCCTGATAAGAGGTCTGACCACTAACCGTTATAGGGTAAAGTGGTTAATGCAAAGATGCAAGTGATTCCAAATGAGTGTAGTTGATAATCTGTCAATTTTTGTTTAATCCACTGAGTTTCAACCCACTCAAAATCGTTAAATGCTGAAGTTGAACTTTTGCATTTATCCGAAGCTCCTGTTTTTTCTACGGCTGAATAACCGATTTGGACTTGAAGCACTCGCCAGCACACTGGTATCGTGTCGTTTTGAGTTGAGGTATGTGTTCGCGTTATGTGTGAATTGTTGGGAATGTCGGCCAATGTTCCGACCGATATTTGCTTTAGTTTTAAAGGCCTTAAGGAAAGGGGAGGCAATACAGGCCCACACAAAGATGGCTGGGGTATTGCATTTTATCAAGGCAAAGGGGTGACAACCTTTAAAGACGCTCAAGCGAGCCATAACTCTAAAGTTGCTGATTTAGTCAGTGATTATCCTATCAAAAGCACCACTGTGGTTGCCCATGTCCGTCAAGCCAATCGCGGGCGGGTTGCTCTGGAGAACACTCATCCCTTTACTCGGGAACTCTGGGGCCGTTATTGGACCTACGCTCATAATGGTCAATTGGCTGATTATAAACAATTACCCTATTCACGGTTTGTTCCAGTAGGTACGACTGACAGTGAGCGCGCTTTTTGTTTTATTTTGTCTGAGTTGGCAAAAAAATTCCCTGAAGGACCAAAAAGTCGCCCACAAATGTTCCGTTTTGTCAAAAAGTTAGCGGATATCCTGCGGCAACAAGGCGTGTTCAATTTACTATTAAGTGATGGTGAATATTTGTTTTGTTACTGCACAACCAAATTGCATTTCATCACTCGAAGGGCTCCTTTTGGTCAAGCCCGATTATCCGATGTTGATGTCGATATCGATTTTGCGATGGAAACTACGCCAAAAGATGTAGTCACAATTATTGCAACTTTGCCGTTGACTTGTAATGAAGCGTGGCAAGCAATGTCGACTGGGGAAGCTAGATTATTTAAGCGAGGAGAGTGCATCGGCCATTGGTGATCGATGCACTGTTCAGAGACTGATGTTATTGCTGAAAACTGACTAATTGCACATCGAATTGTTCGACGTTTTCCTCAGATTGCCAAAGTCTAACCAACATATAATCGAGTTCTGGCGCCACCCACGCAAATACTTGCTTATCAGGGTTTTGACCGTAACGTTCAATTCGTAATGCTTTGACTTTGCCATAAGGCAGAGATAACCACTCTTCAGTGGTTACTTTGTATTTATATTCTCTTGGGTTGCCATCGCGATTCAGCACTTGATAAACAAAATCGGTTTTACCCGCTTGAATATCCAACACAATTTGGGTGTGGTAACTCAGCGGATCTAACCAATTTTCCTGCCATTCAATCTTTTGCGGCTTATGTTTTTTGCCAACACTCAGTGTTTTTTGCAGGCGATCAAGATTTAACTCATAGTGGCGATTCGGCCCTGAACCCGATCGTTGCATTAAATAGTGGGTGGTTTTTAACTGGCCATTTTCGACCGCAAAACGACTCAGTTCGGTGCGTTCATCACTAAAAACCAACCAATCAATCTCACTTTTGTAACCGAGTTCATAGCCTTGTTCAGTCTTTTTCAGATAACGCTCCGCTGTACCATGTTGTTTGCCAGAGCGGAATACTTGGTATTGCGCGGTAAAGGGTTTGAGCGGTGTCGCTGTCACAGTGGTGTCCGCTGCCGGCGCATTCATTGCCGCAGACTGTGCTGGGTTATTGGATTCTTGAGCAAAAATGAATGGGGAAAATAAACAAATAAATGACGCCGTTAGGCGCCATTGTCTAGTCTTGCGGTTCATCATCGGCATATCCATGTTTAGATAGAACTTGTCCATCTAACAATGCCTGATCCGCTCGCTGTTGTAAACGGTCCTGACAAAACCAGCGCACAACTAAAGGGTAAATCCGATGTTCTTGTTCGTGTACTCTGGCTGCAACCAATGCGGCATCATCGCCAGCAAAAATTGGCACTTTGGCTTGCAACACAACGGGGCCACCATCCAGTTCTGCCGTGACAAAATGGACGCTGCAGCCATGCTCTTTATCCCCAGCATCAATCGCCCGCTGATGAGTATTTAACCCTTGATATTTCGGCAGTAATGACGGGTGGATATTCAGTAATCGACCTTGATAATGCGCGACAAAATCCGCCGTTAAAATTCGCATAAAGCCAGCTAATACCACCAAGTCTGGCGCGAATTCATCGATTTTTGCCATCAATGCCACATCATAACTTTGACGATCAGAGAAGCTTTTATGATCTAATACCAAGGCAGGCACACCCGCGTGTTGAGCTCGCTCCAGTCCATAAACGCCCGCTTTATTCGAAATGACCGCGGCAACGCGCCCGGCGATAAAACCGGACGCGACGGCGTCAAGAATTGCTTGCAGGTTTGAACCACTGCCTGAAATCAAGACAACAATTGATTTCATTGAAATTAGCCGTTCACGCCAGGAATGATCACCTGAGCTTCACCCTCGGCAGCTGTTTGGATTTCCCCTAAATGCCAAGCAGTTTCACCCGCTTCATTTAAGAAATTCAACGCAGCTTGCAGATTTTCTGGGCTCACCACCACAATCATACCGACACCACAGTTAAAGGTGCGATACATTTCATGCCGAGTGACATTGCCTTGTTGTTGTAACCAATCAAAAATGGCAGGCCATTGATAGCTTTGTTCGTTACAAACGGCTTTGGTATTAGCTGGTAACACACGAGGAATATTTTCCCAGAAACCGCCGCCCGTGATATGACATAAAGCATGCACTGGCAACGTTTTGATCAGTGCCAGTAAGTTTTTGACATAAATGCGGGTTGGGGCCATCAAGTGATCGGCTAAGGTTTTACCGGCTAACAGCGTATCAGTCGGTTGGCCACTCACTTCTAAAATCTTACGAATGAGCGAAAAGCCATTGGAATGTGGGCCTGACGAAGCCAGAGCAATAATTTGATCACCTGCTTTGACTTTACTGCCATCAATGATGTCGGCTTTTTCGACCACACCAACACAGAAACCAGCGATATCGTAG
>CAZIPG010000244.1:0-4313 GCA_964540955.1 uncultured Rheinheimera sp. | reverse complement strand
CGATGAATGGCCACTTCACTCGGGCAATAACCCAGCACGGCCGCAATCTCTTGGCTGTGACATCCTTTGATTTTCTCTAACTCATGAGCACTGTATTGACTCACCCCTTTGGCAATTTTTTGACCCTCGGCACTGACCAGCCACAGCGCATCGCCTTTTTCAAATTCACCACGAACGGCTTGCACGCCTTTCGCAAGTAACGATGCACCTTGTTTCAGCAAGGCCCGCACTGCCCCAGCATCGAGCACGATTTCAGCTTGGGCCTTGCTGGTATGCAGTAACCAATGCTTTTTGGCACTGAGCGTTTCTGCCTGCGCTTTAAATAAAGTCCCCACAGCCTGCCCTTGTAACAGCGCGGAAAAGCTTTCGGCTTTTTGGCCATTCAAAATCAAGGTATCGATGCCTTGGGCCGTGGCTTTTTCCGCCGCTTGGATTTTAGTGACCATGCCACCCGTACCAATCGCGTGGTGACTGCCGCCCGCCATGGCGAAAATTGCTGGAGTAATTTGTTCAACCACTGGAATAAATTGGGCCTGACTGTCGGTGCGTGGATTTGCGGTATACAAGCCATCAACATCAGAGCAAATCAGCAATGCATCGGCTTCAACCACGGTTGCCACCATGGCCGCTAAATTGTCATTGTCACCGACTTTCAGTTCTTTGGTGGCCACTGTGTCGTTCTCGTTAACCACGGGCAACACGCCATGACTAAGTAAAGTCCGCAGGGTATTATCGATATTGAGATAACGCCGCCTGTCGCGCAAATCATCATGGGTCAACAAGATTTGGGCACAAGGACAGTCCAATAACTGGCTCCACACCGCCATCATACGAGTTTGGCCAACTGCAGCCATTGCTTGTTTCACATTGATGGGCAAGGGGTGATGGCTAAAGGGGATGGCAGAACGCCCGGCAGCAACACTGCCACTTGATACCAAAACCACATCGACCCCTTGCAGCTTGCATTCGCTAATAAAGCGGGCAATTGCCAGTAAAAATCGAGTTGATGTGCCTTTACCCTCCGGAGCAATTAAGGCACTCCCCACCTTAATCACAATCCGCTTCCAATCCTGCCCCACCATGAATTCTGCCTACGCCTCTGTTGACTATTTCGCCAGACAGGTTACTCGTTTAGACGTATATATGTCCAGCACAACCCATGCAACAATCTAAAGCTCCGAGCTGTGCGCGTGATTGACTCAAAAGTTTGGCGCTAGGCTCGGTTCAAAAATTCAGTCATAATTCAGTTTCAACAGCCTAGGCTCGGATTTTTAAAAAAGGAATTAGCCGAATGACCAGACAACGGATACGCTTCGTGAATCACTGCAATAAAACAATCATCATGGCGATGCTGAGCGCAGCAATCCTCACCGGCTGTCAGCAAATGCCGCAATGGCCTGGTAGTTCACAAGAAAGTATCGCGACTTCGCCCGCACCGACGAATTACCCCATCACTGCAGAACGTCGAGAGTTAGCCAAAGAAATTGGCGCACTTGAAGGCTCTGCCATTCGCTATTACATGGATAATCAGGAACAGGCACTTCGCGAACAGTTGCGCGGCAGCAACATTAAAGTGCATCGAGACGGGGATGTCTTACGACTAGAAATTCCTAGCCAAGGCAGTTTTGCGGTGGGGAAAAGTGAGATTAAAGCGCAGCTCTATCCAGTGTTAAGCACACTCGCCAAAGTGGTCAGCGAATATCATAAAACCATGGTCGTGATCATCGGTCACACCGACGATAGTGGCAGCTTAGCGGTGAATATGCAGCTATCGCAACAACGCGCAGACGCCGTAAAAAGCTACTTACTCACCCAAAAGCTCGACCCACGCCGCTTAGAAACCCACGGCGAAGGCCCCAACTACCCAGTATTACCCAACACCACAGCCGCCAATCGCGCAGCAAATCGCCGAGTCGAGATCTTATTGGCACCTTTGACACTGGGGGAGTAGTTGAATTAGAGCAGAACCATTATTCTGCTCAATCCATCATTGCAGTTTTTAGTGTCGCTTAATAATTTTGAGAATAGTCGCAAAAATAATTTGGATATCAACTGCGATATTATTATTTTCGACATACTCAACATAGTACCGCTGCTTCAGTGGCAATATGTGATCGATATAAGCTTGGCGTGGATCTGGGTATTTCGAGAGGATTTCATTCTCATCTACCATTTCGATTGACGCGCGATCAGTTATACCCGGGCGAACCGACAGAACTTTTGTTTTTATATCCTCGGGGTAGCAATCAATAAACTCCTGAACCTCAGGTCGAGGACCGACCAGACTCATTTTCCCAATCAACACATCAATTAGTTGCGGTAATTCATCCAGTTTCGTTTTACGTAACAAATGTCCTGAGCGTGTGATTCGACTATCACGACCTACTGTTAGGCGACCCGCTTGCTCAGCATTCATACGCATTGTGCGAAATTTATGAATTCGGAATGGAATACCGAACTGCCCCACTCTGACCTGTCTAAAAAAAACTGGTCCTTGGGAATCAATTTTAATCCAGATTGCAATTAGTAATAGCAAAGGAAGTAGCGTGACTAATCCAACTAACGCACAACAAATATCAAATAAACGCTTAAGCATTCATCAGCACCTGTTTAACAGCAGCGATAACGCGTAACTGATCATCATGAGACATTTTTGTATACAAAGGTAACGATACTTCCTGCTCAAAAATACGTTGCGCAACAGGGAACATCTCTGGTGTAAGATTATAAGTATCGCGCCAATATGGGTGTAAATGTAATGGGATAAAGTGTACTGAACATCCTATGCCCAACTCAGCCATTTTTTCGATAAACCGCGCACGCTCAATGCCCGCTTCCGGTTTAATTTTCACTGGGAATAAATGCCAAGCATGTTCATCATGTTCTGCAGCCGTTGCTGGCATTTCGAGCGGTAAACCTTCAAATGCATCAAAGTAAACCCGAGCCATTTGTTCCCGTTTCTCTTGAAATGCAGGTAAACGTTTCAGTTGATGAATACCAATCGCAGCTGCGATATCAGGCATGTTGTATTTAAAGCCTGGAGCAATGACCTCATAAAACCATGCAGGTTTTGTTGAGACATAACGGTCGAAAGCATCACGACTGATCCCATGAAGGCGCATAACCTTACAACGCTTAGCCAGTTCAGGATGGCGCGTCACTACCATCCCCCCCTCCCCAGTTGTCATAGTTTTATTGGCATAAAAACTAAAAACTGTGATATCAGTATCTAAAGTACCAATTAACTGCCCTTTGTATTTTGTCGGTAAGGCGTGAGCCGCGTCTTCAATCACACGAATATTGTGCGCTTTAGCGACAGCGATAATTGGTTCCATATCACAGGCTAAACCTGCAAAATGAACTGGGACGACTGCTTTAGTTTTTTCTGTAATTGCTGCTTTAAAGCTATCAGCCGTCATATTGAAAGTTTCCGCATCAACGTCAACCATAACCGGTGTGGCGCCAAGATAACGTACGATTTCTGCAGTCGCTGTAAAAGTATAGGTTGGAACTATAACCTCATCTCCTGGGCCTACACCCACAGCCTCTAACGCGAGATGAAGACCTGAAGTCGCAGAGTTAACAGCGATTGACTCCAACGAACTATCTCCAAGAAATGCAGTAAAATCTGCCTCAAATTGCTTGGTTTTTGGCCCTGTGGTAACCCAACCAGAGCGTAAAGCACTTGCCACTTCATTAATTTCTTCTTCGCCAATCTCTGGCAGTGCAAATGGCAAAAAATTATTTACTGACATATAGCCTCAAAATTTAAAAGATTTCGTTAAACGCAACATTTGCCGCCCATCAGGTTGAGTAAATTCACTCTCAATCTGATAACCGGCTTTGATGTAGAAGCCCACCACTGAATCATTACCATGTTTGTCAGTGGTTAAATACAAACTTTTTATCCCCGCCAACTCTACTTGCCTTTCAAATTCGGTCAACAACGCCTTTCCAAGAGATTTCCCTGCCATTTCAGGCAAGACAGCGATACTGCTGAGCAAAGCCGTTTGCTGCAAGGTTGCCGGCTTATCACCCTTGTAAAACATTGCATGGTATAGTTTTCTTAGTACTTTAAGGGGATTCTTAATAATCCCTGGGACTGCTGCGAGCAGAAACTTAAACCACATTTTCTTTCGCAACGCAGGAAAATACTGATCTGGGGCTATCGTTCCAGCAGCGAAGCCAACAATTCGTTGGCTCTCATCAATTGCGACCTGCATGACACCAAACTGTTCGGAACAAAAAGCCTGATACATTTTTCTTAAAAAAGGTTTTCCCATCAGTGTGAGGAAAAAACCTTCGAATGCTGC
>CAZIPG010000243.1:0-4326 GCA_964540955.1 uncultured Rheinheimera sp. | reverse complement strand
CACGTTCACCAGTGTGATAATCAAAACCGCCCATAGTCACAGTACCTGCGGCGGCAAACCCATTGACCACTAATTTCATGATTGACGCGGTTTTTTGGAATTCGCCATCGCTATTAAATTCGGCGCTACTAAAAATGCCGGCGGGACCAACGATATCTGGATCTGCCAACGGATTGAGCGTCGCTGGGTTACCAAAACGGTCCGCCAGATCCGCGCTTTTGACATAACCACAACGCACCAATTCTTGGATCACCTCATTACGGCTCACATGCGTATTGAGCTGTCCCATCTTTTTATCGCTGATGCGCTGAATGGATTCCATCACAGCGACCGCATCGTTTTGGTTCAGTAAGCCAAACAGATCGCCGACATCCACCAAGCCAGTCACATCACTGGGTCGGTCAATCTTGGTTGGTCTCAGTTCAGGGTTATAGAATTCTGGTGGCGCCATCGAGTTGGCACCAGAGTCTGAACTGCGAGAGCCGATTAAGGTTAATAAAGAACCATCAGCACCCGATTTGGCAATAGCATACATCGGATTATGTGGATTATTGCCAGTATCATTTTCTGATTGGCTTGGGATCACCGCGCCGCTGGTTGCTGCACGAGTGCCCGTCGCGGTTTTTTCCAAAATACCGCGTAACATGGCTGAATCGCTATGAAAACGCAGACCCAGTTCAGAATTCACAAAACCATTGACTGGATCCGCTGTATTGGTTGCGCCCGGCACCATATCACTTGGCAGGCCAAGTTTGCTGTAACCTTGTGTGGATAAAAAGTCGAGTTGTCCACCACCGCCACCGACCAACACATTCGAACCTGCGATATTGGCGCCGCCGGCTAAATCGAAACAAATAAATGGGATCTTTCCTGCCCCTTGCACGGCAATTCCGCATTGTTGCTTTAAGGCTTGCAGATCGGCTGATAATTCAGCGTAAGCCTTCGTCGGGTTGGCAAATAATCCCAATACCGAGCCACCGGTTAGCAATGCGCCACCAAGACCCATTCCCAAGCCCAAGAAGTCACGACGTGTCACCGGTTTACGGTGATCGGCGTAAAATAATGGGGCATCTGGATGTAATGCTTTTTTCGTTTTCATCGCAATTCTCCTTTACTGCACCAGCAGATCTGCGCTGGCCAGTACTGAAGTACAAGCCGCTTTGGCGATTGTTTTACTACGGTCACTACTGCAAGAACTGCCACAAGCACTGAGCCTGTCGATTAAAGCACTCACCTCTGCAGCCGTGTCTGCTCGCGGTGCGCTATTTTCTGGCGAACGTGGCTGTAACTTATCGAGCAAGGCATTAATGAACAATTGCCGTTCTGTTGGCGCATAAGCTAATGCCGGTGTTTGATTAAAGTTCATTGCACCAAACCATTGCGTTCTTAGCGTATTGTCTTCAATGGCAGCATCGCAATATGCGATACCGAGCTGTGTGACAGCCATCTGCTGCGCAGAAATAAAGGTATCAATATTTGGATCTGACGGCAGCTGTCGAATTATAGTCTGATACACCGAAGCCACTTTAGCCTGCTGCTGCGGCACGCCAGTCAGTTGACTCATACTGGCATGCACTTTCGCGAAAGTCCGCAAGCCTACATCCGCCGATTGTGTAGTACTAGCCAGCACTTGCTGCTCAGGGTAACTCGGTTCAACCCGGACATTGGTGAAACCACCAATTCTGCCAAAGGATAAGAAAAACTCATCATTATTACTGCCGTTTTCTGAGGCAATAATGGTCCCTTGGCTCGATAACACATAGGGATCTTTCAGCGCAGTTGCTGCAGCAATCTCAAACCGCTGTTGCAACCAAGACTGTCCTGTCACCACTTCTTTGCCATTCAAGCCAAGCGCCATGCCTTCAATCGTCACACTGGAAGGTAACGGGTTGCCTGCCAAATTGACCAGCCGTGGCTGATTAAACAAATAGGAATAATTATCAAATTGCGAAACCTCAAACATCACATAGGTTTCGGGCAAATTGATTAAATGACCGATGCCAAACAACAAGTAGAATTTTTGCCCCACACCGACATCATAATTTTGCTTGATTTGCGCCGGTGTTAACGCTTTATTGTGCACAGCCAATAGTCTCACCGCGCCTTGCCACTGCCGATTGCCATTCGCTTCATTACCGACCATCAAAGCAAAAGTATCATCCCAGTTCACCAATGGGCTGGGGGCTGCTCTGACGCCACTATCCACGCCATTGACATAGATCCGACGGCCATTGGTTAAATCATGGGTCACCACGACATGCTGCAATGTCGCCTGCAACAACTCTGCCGCATCGGGAGTACTCAGTGCGGGTTCGCCATTAAAACCGGTCGCTTGACTGCGTAATAAAAAATCGTAGTTGTAAAGCGTCTGTCCTAACGTGAAATTGCGGCTGATACTGCTACCGGCATAACTGATAATGGCCGCAGGACCTTCTTGCGATACATTCGCAGGGATCACCCAAGCCTCTAAGGTCATTTCACCGGTGGCGTTAATTAATTGACTAAGTTTCTTACTCGCCGCTGTGGTGGCCTGAGCTCGGCCACTTTGGATTTGGATCCCCCAACCGGTGATCCAACTAATATCGCCTTGCAAGGTTAAGTTAGCTGCAGGTTCAATCCCTGAGGTGTCATAAGCAATCGCACCTTCGCCAGTCTTGAATTGATAAAACGCAATTTGATTCCTTTCAAAACGACCTCCACTCGATGCAACTAAGCCATCAGGCAACCGCAAGGCTTTTGAAGGAACTAACCGGCTGTCCACTGTTGCGGCAGGAACACCATCTGCGATCCGCTGCACCGCAGCGCGCATTTCTGCGGCGTTCTGACTGCAATTCGACCAGCAATTATGAAAATCATTGCCAAGGCGTGCCACAAATCGCGATAGCTCAACACTATCTAAATTAATCAAGGGTTTCGCTGCATCATAAGCCGTTGCCACATCAGGATGTGCAAAGAACGGCGACTGCGCTTGCACTGACGTCGGCACATGGCAGCCTGCACAGTATTGCGTCAAGATTGGATAGACATGAGTGGCGAACAACGCAGAACTTTCTGGCAATGCTTTGGATGCGCCAACATCTCGGGTGACGGGGGCGACTAAGGTTATTTTGGAACTGGTGGACTCGGTGGTATTGGCCCAAAGTTTAATCCATTGCGTCATCGTATCCGCACAAGCCGCAGGACTGGCCAACCAACAATTATGGCCACCGCCGACTTTTAGCACAATTTTAGAGGTCGCGGGATCACTGAGATTCACCAAAGGTAAAGTCGCTGCGTAGGCCAAATTGACATCGTCATTCCGGGCGAATGCAGGGGCCGTTTTGTTTTGCACATGACAACTGCCGCAACGATTGGTGGCAGACACATTGTCCCAAAAACTAGTTTTATACTGTTGGATATCTGCAGTTTGCGCGGCAGGACCATTATATTCACCGACCACTGGCGGCACGACTGGCGGAGGCTGTGTTTCGACATCAGCACCACCACAACCCACTAAACCGACGAACATTAAACTAGCAAGGACTTTAGGGATCAGATACTTCATCATTAATTCCCCATACAATAGGCGGCTGATTCAGCAAACACCTGTTTTAACTTATAACCACCGGCGCGAAAGTTGCTGGTCATCTGATTGACCTGCAAAACGTCAGCCGCGGATTCAGGCTCACGCAGACACACGGTTTTGAAGGTTTTTTGCACTTGGCACTGAGCAAACGCGGTGCTGTTGGCCAGTTCCTGTCCCAAACTCTTCGCCCCTTGGCCCTTCCCTGGTAACGCAGGATCCCAGCCTAAGGCTTGATTCGGCCCTTTGCGCCAATAATTTTCCCACTCATCATTGGGAGTGATAAAGCCATATGGGAATGAACCGGCATTAATCAGATACTTGGGTTGCACACGCGACCCTGTGCTCGCGTGAGTGGTGCCTTGGGCTTGATAAAAAACCGCGCCATTACTGCCATCAGCATCGGTGAAACGATAATCATAATAGGCAAAGGCTTGGGCGAGTGGGTCCATTCCCGCATGACAACCAACACAACGGTTGTTGTAAATCCGACTGTCACCGCCTGGACTGCGACTGACATCTTGTCGCACTCTATCGACCGGGCGACTGATATCCTTCAGCGGCTCTAAGTCGGTACAAAGTTGGCTCATCAGCGTAAAGCGCAACATCGCGCGGTTGGTCCCCAAATAAAAGAAGGCTTTTGCGCCCGCCCGACTGGTCATCACCCCTGCGGTCGCCTCTTCCGGCAGGCCGGTCAGACTGGTTTGTGCCATCGGCACCAAGTGAGTTTTTAAATCAACCGCTTGCCGTTCCATCGCCAAATA
>CAZIPG010000242.1:253-4338 GCA_964540955.1 uncultured Rheinheimera sp. | reverse complement strand
ATAAGGGGCGTGTTAATTATATTCACAGGGCGCGAATTGTACGCAATTTCCCCTAACCTCGCAAGCACTAAAATTAAAAAGATCATCATCAGTGAAAAAGGATCGACTTTTAGTTTTGCCAATTAAGCTCTTGATGTAGAATCGACCGCATTGTATCCGAGATATAGTTATCCAGCATGACGCTCGACGAAATTAAGCAGTTAAGTCACCAAGATATGACTGCAGTAAACCAACATATTTTTTCGCAGTTAACCTCTGATGTTGCCCTGATCAATCAGCTTGGCATTTATATCGTCAATAGCGGCGGTAAGCGATTACGGCCATTATTAGCCGTACTTGCAGCAAGAGCCTTGGGATATCAAGGTGAACAGCACGTGACGCTCGCGACCATCATTGAGTTTATTCATACGGCGACATTATTACATGATGACGTTGTTGATGAGTCCATGTTGCGACGTGGCAAAGAAACAGCAAATGCCGTGTTTGGGAACCAAGCCAGTGTGTTGGTTGGCGATTTTCTGTACACACGTGCTTTTCAATTGATGGTTTCACTCGGGCGGATGCGTGTGATGCAAATTCTCGCAGATGCGACCAACGTCATTGCTGAAGGCGAAGTGCTGCAATTAATGAACGTGAATGATCCCGAAACGACCGAAGAAAGTTACATGCAAGTTATCTATTGCAAAACGGCTCGTTTATTTGAAGCAGCCACTGAACTTGCAGCGGTGTTAGCTGATAAAGATCCGCAGACTACTGAATCTTTGCGTTTGTATGGTTTGCATTTGGGCACCGCGTTTCAATTGATTGATGATGTCTTAGATTATCAAGCTGATGTCAACGAACTTGGCAAGAATATTGGTGATGATCTGGCTGAGGGCAAACCAACCCTTCCTTTGATCCACGCACTGAAACATGGCAATTCTGCGCAGCAAGCGCTCATCAGAGAAGCCATTGTTGAATGTAATGGCATGGACAATCTTGAGCAAATTATGGCCGCCTTGCATGAAACCAATGCTTTTGGCTACACACGCAAAATTGCGGAGCAAGAAGCTGAGAAAGCACAACTAGCGATTGCATTTTTACCGGACTCGCCCTACAAGTCGGCGCTGTTGACACTTGCTGATATCGCCGTACAACGTTCCCATTAAATTTTGTACTTTGCGAAGCATCAAGTTTTTTGATTTAGCAATTATCAGGTAAAACACCACATCCAGAACAGGTGGTTTTAAATGCAAAATAAAAAGCCGACTCGAAGTCGGCTTTTTTACTTAATCTGTCAGATTAAGCTTTATTAACAAACTCTTCGCCTAACACGATGTCTGCTTTTAATGTTGGCAGCATATCAGTCATGGCTTTTTGTTCAAATGCACTCAAGGTGCCGATGTCTAACAGTGCTTCTACACCGTTTTTGCCAAGCACGATTGGCTGAGCAAAGAAACGAGCGTGTTCGCCATTGCCTTCAACATAAGCGTACTCTGTTACAGACTCACCTTGCAGGCCTTTCATTAACGAAATACAGAAACGAGCAGCTGCTTGACCCATTGACAGGGTTGCAGATCCGCCACCCGCTTTTGCTTCAACAACTTCAGTACCGGCGTTTTGAATACGGTAAGTTAATGAAGAAACCTCTTCGTCTGTGAAAGTCACATCTTTCACTTGCGACAATAATGGCAGAATGGTAGTTCCGCTGTGACCACCAATAACAGGAACGATTAACTCAGCTGGATTTTTACCTTTTAATTCAGCAATAAAAGTTTCTGCACGGATCACATCAAGCGTAGTCACGCCGAATAAACGTTTCGGATCGTAAGTGCCGGCTTTTTTGAAAACTTCAGCGGCAATGGCCACAGTCGTATTGACTGGGTTGGTGATGATGCCAACCAAAGCTTTAGGACATTGCTCAACAATAGCTTCAGCCAATGTTTTCACTACACCAGCGTTGATGTTGAACAGATCTGAACGATCCATCCCAGGCTTACGCGGCATGCCAGCAGGGATCATCACCACGTCAGCACCAGCTAATGCAGTATTTAAATCTTCTTTGCCATAACCCGTCACTTTAACCGCGGTTGGGATATGGCTTAAATCAACAGCAACACCTGGCGTGACTGGAGCTAAGTCATATAACGCTAAATCTGTGCCAGCAGGCAGGTTTAACTTCAATAATAAAGATAAGGCCTGACCAATACCACCAGCAGCACCTAATACGGCAACTTTCATGCTATTCTCCCAATTTACGGTTCAATAAAAAGCGCGCCAACAATACTGAAATAACGCGCAAAATACAAATAACTTACGCCTAAAGTCTAAGCATTTTAGCTGACTTTTAGCGTTTTTACTGTGCATAATCGCTGACTGTGGTAACTTTGTTGCTACGGATCAATTATTCTTTGTAAAACGAAGCAAAATGACCAAACAAACCAAACAAGAAGCGCTCATTCAAGCGTTTAAATCATTATTGAAAGAAGAGCGTTTTGGCTCACAAAGCGACATTGTCGATGCGCTCAAATCCGAAGGATTTGATAACGTGAGCCAATCCAAAGTGTCACGCATGCTGAGTAAATACGGCGCAGTCAGAACGCGTAATGCTCGGCAGGAGATGGTGTATTGCTTGCCTCCTGAGCTGGGTGTGCCGACAACGAAAAGTCCATTACGTCAACTCGTGCTGGATATTGAACATAATGATGTGATGATCATCATCCGCACCAGTCCAGGTGCCGCTCAATTAATCGCTCGATTGTTAGATTCAGTGGGAAAAACCGAAGGTGTGTTAGGCACTATTGCTGGTGACGACACTATTTTTATCGCACCGACCAGCGTGAAGAATATTAATTTCACCTTGAAGAAGGTCACCGAACTTTTTGAGAAGGTTTAAGCCCTCCAAACAGGGCCAAATGCTGCGGGACTAAAGTCCCGCTTGTTCCTCTAAGAAATTTAGGGAAGGTGCGAAAAACGCTGCGCCACTGTCGGCCTGAACATAATCTAGTAACAAATCGTAGTTCTGTTGCCCCGGTTCACCCAATCGATGTTTTAACCACTGCAAAAAGCATTGAGGATCAGCGGAATACCCAAACACTAATAGTCCTTGGCCGCGTAAATGGCCATAGGGCATATTTTGGAACAACAGCGGTAACGGTTCACCAAAGGGATCCACTGTCTTGGCCAGTTGAGCATGACTCTCTGCTAACAAACTATGCTCAGGCAACAGATGGCCATCTAATTTACCTCGCCCCATAATACTCTCTTGCTGACTTTGCGTGAGCTGCTGCCAACGCGTGAGATCGAGCCGATAGCGTTGATAATACAAGAAACTACCACCGGCGAAACGAGCATTATCTGACTCTGTAATCAGTGCTAAATTGCGTTTTAATCGACCTTTGGGTGCTTGTGGGTTATCCAAAAACCCGGTTAAGTCTCTGCCATCCATAAAACGAAAACTATGGCATTGTTCGACCAATTCCAAATAAGGTTGCATCAGTTGATAACACTGCTGACTTGCCAAGTGCAACACATCGTAACGATCTGCCCTCAAATTCAACATCACATCAAAAGGCACTGTGGGCATCTCTAAATCATTGACATGAATAGCCGGGAATGGCGCCAAGCCTTGGGGTCGCGCGGTCGGATATAAGTTATCCCAATAATTAGCACCAATCGCCACGACCACCGATAAATTCGCTTCAGAAAACTGGTCGGCTAAGCGATGAATAACACCAGGAATATTCCCCAAAATCTGTCGTACTACCGCTTCATGGCCGTCCAAGGCATTCATTAACAATACCAGTCCATGTAAATTGGGTTCTGCACAAATACCTAATTGCTCACGTGCCATAACTAGTTTACAACCTATTTGGTGTTAGATTTCTGCAAGAAAATGTCTTTCCATGCTAGCGGATTTTTTCACTTCCGCCAATTCGGCAATTGCAGTGTGAGATATATCTCACAAACAAGTAAGTTATAGCGGAAAGATCTGCATCTTACACTTAATAACAAGTATTTATGTTGCTGATTCAAATGGATTTTTATTAGGATTTAATAATATGGTATATGATATGGAAACATGTACATTTAGGGATTATAAATAT
>CAZIPG010000242.1:0-243 GCA_964540955.1 uncultured Rheinheimera sp. | reverse complement strand
TCAAATGGATTTTTATTTAAATTTACCCTTTTCAGTTACCTGCAATAGTTGTCAGTATTGTCTACATAGCCGTTTTTCGTGTTTTTTTACGTCATAATGTCCTCATTGAAGTTGAACAACAAAATGTTCATCACCCAACCAGTCACTGAGTTTTGCTCAGTTAGGTTTTAGGAATGCTAAGGATTAGCAACAAATTCAGGATGAATTTGTGATGGATCTGGATACTAGGAAATATTACTTACC
>CAZIPG010000241.1:0-4357 GCA_964540955.1 uncultured Rheinheimera sp. | reverse complement strand
ACTAATTTCACACCGCCCGCTTTACCGCGACCACCAGCGTGAACCTGAGCTTTAACTACCCACTTGTTTCCACCAATACGATCTGCTGCTTCTGCTGCTGCTTGTGGCGTTTCTTCCGCATAGCCTTCAGATACAGGTAAACCGTATTCGCGAAAAAGCTGTTTTGCCTGATATTCGTGCAAATTCATGGCTTATTTCCGTTTTTCTATTGATTGTAGCTGGCCGTTGGGCTCAGCCTGACCCTTAGGATAATTAACTTATCCTGATGATTTATATGGCTGTACCGAAATACAGCCTTACCGCTCGCTAATATTAGATATCTAACAGGATACGTGTTGGATCTTCTAATAATTCTTTCACAGTCACTAGGAAACCTACTGACTCTTTACCGTCGATGATCCGGTGATCATAAGACAGTGCTAAATACATCATTGGCAGAATTTCCATCT
Source organism: uncultured Rheinheimera sp. (assembly GCA_964540955.1). Lineage (GTDB taxonomy): Bacteria > Pseudomonadota > Gammaproteobacteria > Enterobacterales > Alteromonadaceae > Pararheinheimera. Next base: position 3,908 of record CAZIPG010000241.1, on the reverse strand, counting down.
TGCCATCCACAACCATGACGCGGTCTTGGATTTTATGCATGCCTAAAATCGCTGATTGTGGTGGGTTGATGATTGGTGTCGACATTAATGAACCGAACACACCGCCGTTGGTGATGGTGAAGTTACCACCAGTCAAATCGTCGATAGCTAACTTGCCATCTCGACCTTTGATCGCTAAGTCTTTAATGCCTTTCTCGATTTCAGCCAAGTTTAACTTGTCACAGTCACGTAATACTGGGGTGACTAAGCCACGAGGAGTCGATACTGCAATGCTGACGTCAAAGTAGTTGTGGTAAACAATGTCGTCGCCGTCAATGCACGCGTTCACTTCTGGGAAGCGTTTTAAGGCTTCAGTGACAGCCTTCACATAGAAAGACATGAAACCTAAACGAATACCATGACGCTTTTCGAACACGTCAGCATATTGCTTACGCAGGTCCATGATTGGCTTCATGTTAACTTCGTTAAAGGTGGTTAACATGGCAGTTGAGTTTTTCGCTTCTAACAGGCGGTTTGCAATCGTTTTGCGCAGACGAGTCATTGGCACACGTTTCTGTGAACGGTCACCTGAAACGGCAACTGGCGCAGCGACTGCTGGTGCTGCTGCAGCTGGTTTAGCCGCTGGAGCGCCCGCTAAGAATTTATCCACGTCTTCTTTGGTGATACGGCCGTTTTTGCCAGAACCAACGATCTTGGTCGCATCTAAGCCTTTTTCAGCAATCAAACGACGCACTGATGGAGTTAACACCTCATCAGATTCTGCAGCTGGAGCTGCTGGGGCTGCTGCCGCTGCAACTGGAGCTGCTGCTGCCGCGCCGCCAGGAACTTCATGACCAATCACTTGGCTTGCAAGTACTGTAGCACCTTCAGCATGCAGGATTTCACCCATTACACCGTCAGATTGAGCACGAACTTCTAACACCACTTTGTCAGTTTCGATATCAACCAAGACTTGGTCACGGCTAATGGCTTCACCTGTTTTTACATGCCAGGTGGCGATTGTTGCATCTGCAACTGATTCTGGGAGTACCGGGACTTTAATTTCCACTTTGTCACCTTTTAATCGATTGGTTTGTTCTATCTTTCAAAGCCAAAGTCAGAGCAGCTGCCTGCTCTGACCATCAATATTCGCCAAAGCTCTACTTTGGATCCTTATGCCACCGTCAGCGCGGCATTAATTAATGCCTGCTGCTGTTTGTTGTGTACCGACAAGTAACCAACAGCTGGTGACGAAGATGCCTCACGACCTGCGTAGGTCAGTTTCGCACCTGCTGGGATTGAAGCCCAGAAGTTGTGTTGACTGCAGTACCAAGCGCCTTGGTTTTGTGGTTCTTCTTGACACCACACGAAATCTTTCACATGGGCAAAATCAGCCAAAGCTTTCGCCATTTCATCAGCTGGGAACGGATACAACTGTTCAATCCGTACGATAGCAATATTGTTCAAACCACGTTTACGGCGTTCATCCAGTAAATCGTAGTACACTTTACCGCTACACATCACCACACGAGTTACTTGTGTTGGGTCAATCGCATCGATTTCACCAATCACGTTTTGGAACTCACCTGAAGCTAACTCTTCTAAAGTTGAAGTCGCTAATGGGTGACGCAACAATGATTTTGGCGACATCACAATCAACGGCCGACGCAGCGGACGCACGATCTGACGACGGATCATATTAAACACTTGCGCAGGAGTGGTAGGTACCACAACTTGCATGTTGTGATCCGCACATAATTGCAAGAAGCGTTCTAAACGGGCTGATGAGTGCTCTGGACCTTGACCTTCATAACCATGAGGTAATAACAGGGTCAGACCACAGAGACGACCCCATTTTTGCTCGCCTGAACTTAAGAATTGGTCGATCACTACTTGCGCACCGTTGGCGAAGTCACCAAATTGACCTTCCCAAATAACCAGTGCACGCGGCTCCGCTGTCGCGTAACCATATTCAAACGCTAACACCGCCTCTTCCGACAGCGCAGAGTCATACACTTGGAATGGACCTTGATCTGGCGTTAAATGCTCAAGTGGCGTGTAAGTGCTTGCATCGTTTTGGTTATGTAATACCGCATGGCGATGGAAGAAGGTACCACGACCTGAATCTTGACCCACAATGCGGATGCGAGTGCCAGCACCAACAATCGAAGCATACGCCAAAATTTCAGCGAAGCCCCAGTCAATTTTCTTCTCACCTTTTAACATTAGGGCGCGGTCTTCATAGACTTTAGCCACTTGACGTTGCAGCGGGTGATCCGCTGGGATGCGAATTGCTTTCTCGCCCCAAGCCACTAAATCTGCAACCGACATGCTGGCATCATAACCAACATTCCATTGATGATTGAGGTATGGGGTCCAATCGACGGCAACTTCCGTCATCGGCCGCCACTCATCCACCACACAGTCGCCTTTATCTAAAGCATTCCGATAGTCTTCGACCATCGTTTTAACTTCATCGGCAGTAAACAAACCCGCATTGACTAATTTGTCTGCGTAGATTTCACGAGGTGTTGGGTGTTTTTTGATTTTTTGATACATCAATGGCTGAGTTGCGTTCGGCTCGTCCGCTTCGTTATGGCCATTGCGGCGATAACAAACTAAGTCAATCACCACATCCCGCTTAAAGGTGTTGCGATAATCGACGGCAAGTTGAGCAACAAATACGACAGCTTCTGGGTCATCGCCATTCACATGGAAAATTGGCGCCTGCACCATCTTGGCAATGTCAGTACAGTATTCGGTTGAACGAGTATCTTCAGGATTCGAAGTCGTGAAACCAACTTGGTTATTGATGACCAAACGAATGGTGCCACCGACTTTAAAGGCGCGCGTTTGCGAAATATTGAAAGTTTCAGCAACAACACCTTGCCCCGCAAAAGCAGAGTCACCGTGGATCGTAATTGGCAGAGCCAACGAACCATCAGTGCAACCACGACGGTCTAGACGCGCACGAACAGAACCCATCACCACAGGGTTGACGATTTCGAGGTGCGACGGGTTGAACGCTAAAGCTAAGTGCACTGCACCGCCTTTGGTTTCGAAATCTGATGAGAAGCCCATGTGATATTTCACATCGCCCGCACCCACAACTTCATATTTACCCGCGAATTCATCGAACAATTTACTTGGATTTTTACCCAGTACGTTCACTAAAGTATTTAACCGGCCGCGGTGCGCCATACCAATAACACAGTCTTTGGCGCCTTGTTCACCGGCACGATGGATCATGGCTTTGAGCATAGGGACTAAAGCGTCACCACCTTCTAGACCAAAGCGTTTAGCGCCCGGGAATTTCACCGATAAATAACGCTCAAGACCATCAGCCGCAACCAGACCTTTCAGAATTTGGGCTTTTTGCGCTTTATCATAATTTGGCGTTGAACGAGCTGATTCTAAACGTTGTTGGATCCAGCGTTTTTCATCGGTCGAAACAATATGCATATACTCGGCACCGATGGAACCACAGTAGGTAGTTTCCAAGGCTTTGACTAATTCACCGAGTTTCATGGTTTCAGTACCAGCAACAAAAGAACCGACATTAAATTCGGTATCGAAGTCGCTTGGGCTTAAATCATGATAAGAAAGTTCTAAATCGCGAACTCTAGGACGTTTCCACAAATCCAGTGGGTCCAGTTTCGCGTGTTGGTGACCACGGAAACGGAAAGCATTGATGAGCTGCAGAACTTTGACTTGACGACTATCACCGCCAGAATTGCTCACCACCACTTCACGGTGTTTGTTCTTGGCAAGTTCGGCAAACTGTTGACGAATGTCTGAATGACGGGTTTCTAAATCAACACCATCAATTTTGGGTAAGCGGGCAAAAAATTCACGCCACTCATCACCAACACTCGTAGGTTCAGCTAAGTAGGATTCATAGAGTTCATCTACATAGGCCATGTTGCCAC
>CAZIPG010000240.1:0-4367 GCA_964540955.1 uncultured Rheinheimera sp. | reverse complement strand
TGGCCGGATCGGTAATCACTAACACTTGATAAGGCTGCAAACCACTTGAGCTGGCGCTTAAGCGGATCGCTTCCAAAATATAATCGACATCGGCTTCAGCGACAGCTTTACTGGCATCTAATTTTTTGGCGGCATAGCGCCAGGCTAATAATTCATTAATGGACGACATGACACACACCTTTTGTAGGGAAAGTACTTATTCTGCCAATTAAATACCGAAAGGTACAATATTATTTTTCTGGGATTGCTACTTTTTTGGCATAAACAAGCGCCACTGATGCAAAAGAAAAGGGCGCCGTTGCGCGCCCTTATTTCAGCCGAGCATGCGGGGTTGTAAACCCGTTCGCAACAGGCTGCAACCCCAAACTAAATGCAGCCTCAAGCTAAGTGCAGGGCTGCCGATAGCAATCTTCAGCTTTAATTGATGACCTTATGCACAATTGGCGATAATGCCACTGGCGCTTGACTCAACTGCAAGGCGGATAAGTACTCTTGGCTTGCTTTGGCAGCCGCTTCGACCGAGGCGGCATGCACGCGTGCAACCACATCGCCCGCAGCAACTTTGCTACCCAGCGGCTTTACGGCACTAAAGCCAACTACAGGATCGATTACTTGTGCCGGATGCGCGCGACCACCGCCTAAGCGCACCACGGCCATACCGACCGCGACAGTATCACTACTGGCTAAATACTGGCCTTGCGCCGCCAGCTCGCTCGGTAGCACGATATCTTGCACCACAGGCGCGGCGCCTAAATACAGACTTGGCTTTTCCAATAAATCGGCTGGGCCACCCAACGCAGAAACCATTTTTGCAAAGATTTCCGCAGCCTTGCCCGAGCTTAAGCTGTGCTCTAAGGCGGCGATTGCACTGGCTTTGTCCGCATACAAACCAGCCAATTGCAGCATGCTGGCACCGAGTTCAAGAGTGACTTGGTGTAAGCGCGGCTCGCGATATTTGCCAGAGAGATAATCCAAGGTTTCTAGTACTTCTAATACATTGCCAGCCGTTGCGCCCAAACATTCATTCATGTCAGTGAGCAAGGCTTGGGTGGGAACCCCAGCGCCTTTGGCGGTATTGACAATACTGGTCGCCAAGGCTGACGCGTCATCGATGTTTTTCATGATAGCGCCTGAGCCAATTTTCACATCCATCGTGAGCACATCTAGGCCTGCGGCGAGTTTCTTCGACAAAATTGAGGCGGTGATCAGCGGGATTGACTCGACCGTCGCCGTCACATCGCGGATCAAATACAAGCGACGGTCGGCCGGCGCCAACTCGGCACTTTGGCCGACAATCACACAGCCTAAACGCGCGACTTCGGCTTGGATTTTTTCGAGCGGTTGAGTGCAGCTATAACCGGGAATAGTTTCCAATTTATCCACTGTGCCGCCCGTATGGCCCAAGCCACGTCCGGCGATCATTGGCACATAAGCACCGCACGCTGCAACCATGGGCGCTAGCATTAAACTGACTTTGTCACCCACCCCGCCGGTCGAATGTTTATCAACAACAGGGCCATTTAAACGCCCACGCCAATTCAATACTGCGCCACTGTCACGCATGGCTCGGGTGAGCGCAACAGTTTCTTCGGTTGCCATGCCATTTAAATAAATCGACATCGCTAACGCGGCAATTTGACCTTCGCTAAAACTACCGTCGGTTAAGCCATTGACGAATTGAGCAATTGCATCAGCAGGCAATTGACCGCCATTGCGCTTTAACTTAATGATTTCTTGGGGTAAATACATAAAACGTCCTGTAGCACTCATTAAATTTTAGTGCTGGCTTGCAAATAAGTTGGGGTAAAGGCATCTGGCAGCAACTCAGCTAAAGTCCAAGTTTGCAGTTGGCCTAAGTGGTTACAACTGGCAATTGGACTCGCTGGGGTGAAAAATTCCGCAATGACCTGACGGCAAATACCACAAGGCGGAGTTAGCTTTTCTTGCGGGGTATACACCACTAAGGCGAGAAATTGGCGCTCGCCGGCCACAACTGCCGCAGCAATCGCATTGCGCTCAGCACAAGTTGTGCCGCCATAGGATGCATTTTCAACATTACAGCCGGTGTAAACTTGGCCGGAAGCAGCCAAAATAGCAACGCCAACGGGAAATCGACTATAAGGCGCATAGGCCTGAGATGCGGCATTTTGTGCAAATTGTTGTAGGGATGCCCAATCAATTGATGTATTCATCAACATGCTCTCTGTTGTTCGGGCAGCCTGTTATGCGCCTAAATGGCAAAAGAATCAAGATCCACTGCGGCGAATGACGATTTTATCGCCATATTTTGTTAATTTTTCGCGCTAATCCCAACAAAAAAGCCAGCTTTTGTTAAAACTGGCTTTTTCAATTGAGTCGCGGTCAGGCGAGATGCGAGGCCACAACAACCGTTTAGGAGTGCATCAAACGATCCAGTTCGCGGTGCATCCGCCAGCGATAACTGCATAAAATTGCTGGGTGTTTGCGCTGTTTTTTGAGCGTCAATTGCAGTAATTGTCTTTCATTGTTATCTAACGGCCGACAATGTTCATAACCTACCAATAACAGTAGCCCCATTGCGCAGGCAATCAGTGTCCGCAGTAACCAGTGATCAACGCCCCAAATCAATAAAACAAAGGCGCTGATATATATCAGCAACAACAGCCATTGCACCCAAGTTTTATCCAGAATTCGGAGGATTTGTTCGCTAGAGAAATTGAACTTGTCCATCTTGCTCACCCTGCGCCATGTGACGCCTTGTTTCGATAATTAGCTATCGACCCCTTGGCGTAAAACTTGAGAGGCAGTGGCAAAAATTTGCCGCCTTGCACGCAGGCTAATTCGATGGACTCTTCCCGCTTTGCTGCAGCGCATAAATATCAGCAGACTCGACCACAGTTAAACCCGCTGGTGCCGTGAGCGCCAGTTGCCACATAGTTTGTGCGACCGCGCTGGTTTTCACAGCCCGATAGCCCTTTGGGATCAACGGCTCGAACCATTTCGCCAACAGCAAGCCTGCGCTTTCCGCCAGTCGACGGTCCGGTCTGGTGCCGCCTTGTAACAAGGACGGGCGCACAATCCCTAACGAAGCAAATCCGACATGGGATAAATCAGTTTCAATCTGTCCTTTCACTTGTAAGTAAAAAGATTGCGCAGCAATATCAGCGCCCAACGAGGAGTTGTAAACAAAGGTATGGGTCCCCGCGGCATGCAAAAATTTAGCACTTTGCAGCACATAATCGTGATCAATTTCAATAAAACGCTGCCGACTCCCCGCTTGTTTTAAGGTAGACCCCAAAGCGCACAGTGCTACATCGGCCTGCCACCAACTTGCATCTTGCGGCAAGTTGGCAAAATCGACTATCGGATTCAACAATTTGGCATGAGGCGTTAAAGGCCGCCGCGTTGGTGCGGTAATCCGAGTGATGACAGGCGATTGTAGCGCCCATGCTAACAATTCTTGCCCGACCAAGCCGGTCGCGCCCAAAATAATACAGTGCATATAACTCTCCCAAAAAAAATCAATGGGGTCAGAGTCATTGAAAATACTCCATGAAGCTTGAAGCGGCAAATTTGTGTTTATAGATTTAAGCATGCTACTGCTTGCTAGGCTCGACGCAAACCGTTGAGCACCTCAACTGACGATACATACAGGGTTTGCACGATTCCAAGCGCACTTGAGTAGCGTTTTTTGTGGCATGCAATTAGAACGAGCAATTGCGACTTCATGAAGATCAGCAGTGCTAATGCTAAGTGAGTAATTGAATCAATGACTCTGACCCCATTGATACCAGCATTGCTCATCTTTTATGAAAAAATGTTATGACAAGACCGGAAAAAGCATGACAATATGATCTTTCTTTTTACAATCAAGGAAGCCACATGAAAAAAGCATGGATTTTAGGGATCAGTTTAATGTTTAGCCCACTCGCATCGGCAAACTGGTTAAAAGCGATGCAAGCTTATGAACTGCAAAACTACCCCACCGCAAAAGCAGAATTCGAGCGTTTACTCCCTTTAGGCAATGCCGATGCTGTGATGAATCTAGGTGCGATGGCCTACCAAGGCCAAGGGATGCCAGCGGACCCAGCCCAAGCGATGGCATATTTTATGTTGGCGGCAGAATTAAAATCAGATCGCGCGCCTAAACTACTGGCCCAGATTCAGCAGACTGCAACTGCGGAACAATTGGCACACGCAGAAAAACTATTTTTAGCGCTGCAACCCCAAGTCAAAATTAAAGTATTCGATAAACCCGCAGTTCAGATGAACTTAGACTATCCCAAACCTTTGAAACGGCAAGAACCGAAGTATCCACTGGAGGCCGCGAGGAATGGGCAATTTGGTTATGTCACTCTACGCTTTTTGGTGGATGAGCAAGGTGATGT
>CAZIPG010000239.1:0-4369 GCA_964540955.1 uncultured Rheinheimera sp. | reverse complement strand
ATTCAAAAAACTCAAAGAAGACTCTGAATATCAAGATGCTCTGATGGTGGTCGACCGCACGGGTCGTTATGTGGGTCTGCTGCAAGGCACGACACTGCTGGGAGAACCCAGCCATCTGCCAATTTTTGAGTTTATTGATGAACAAGCACCAGTCGTCGAGGGATCGATGGATTTGGATACTGGCTCTGATATTGTGGCACGTTCAGGCTATACCGCCCTCGCAGTCGTCGATGATGAGGGCAAACTGCTGGGCCGGATTTCAATTGGTGAAGCACTCGAAAACGTGCGGCGAAGCTTAGAAAGCCAATTCATGCATACGGCCGGTCTTGATGAAAACGAAGACTTATTCGCCCCGGTGGTCGCCAGTGCGAAAAGTCGTGCTGTCTGGCTTGGCATTAACTTATTAACGGCGTTTTTGGCGAGCTGGACGATTGGCCTGTTCGAAGCAACTTTAGAGCAGGTTGTGGCACTGGCGGTTCTGATGCCCATCGTTGCCAGCATGGGTGGTATTGCGGGTAGTCAAACGCTGACGCTGATCATCCGCGGCTTAGCTTTAGGGCAAATTACCCCGCAAACTTATTTCACACTGATGCGCAAAGAGCTCAGCGTTGGTCTTATCAATGGGCTGCTTTGGGCTTTGGTGATTTTTGGCGTCACGTATTTGTGGTTTGGCGACATGATCATCGGCACTGTCATCGCTTTGGCAATTGTTATTAATATCTGTGTTGCCGCATTCTCTGGCGTCGTGATCCCGGTGTGGTTAGAAAAAGCCAAGATTGACCCTGCGCTTTCAGGTTCAGTGATTTTAACCACCATTACCGATGTGATTGGTTTTTTTGTCTTCTTAGGCTTAGGTTCATTATTACTACTGCCGTAAAGCAATGATCACAGAACAGTTTATTTTTATTTCAATATCTAACCTACATTCTGCAAATTCGTGAAAAGACTGACTACAATCAGCACTAAGAATGACGCAGCCTGACCTCGGAGCCTGCATGAAAATTGCTGTATTATCTCGAAATGCTGAACTTTACTCGACCAAACGGATTGTCGAAACTGCACAAGCCCGAGGGCATGATGTTCATGTCATCGACCCGACGCTGTGCTACATGAATATTAATCACAATGCCCTTTCTATTCATTGTCGGGGGCAATCGCTAGATAACTTTGATGCCGTCATCCCAAGAATTGGTGCTTCAATCACCTTTTATGGCAGTGCTGTGTTACGACAGTTTGAGATGATGGGCGTGTATTGCTTAAACGAATCCGCCGCGATTGGCCGGGCCCGCGATAAGTTAAACTCCTTACAATTATTAGCCCGTGATGGTATTGGTTTACCGATTACCGGTTTTGCCGATAAACCAGGAGATATCCCTGATCTGATTGAAATGGTCGGTGGAACCCCTTTAGTCATTAAATTGCTAGAAGGCACCCAAGGGATTGGCGTGGTGCTTGCCGAAACCCGCACCGCGGCAGAAAGCGTGATTGAAGCCTTTATGGGGTTAAACGCCAATATCCTGGTGCAAGAATATATTCGCGAAGCCAATGGCGCCGATATTCGCTGTTTTGTTATTGGTAACAAAGTGGTTGCGGCCATGAAAAGACAAGCTAAAGCTGGGGAATTTCGCTCGAATCTACATCGGGGCGGCACAGCGACCAAAATTAAACTGTCGAAAGCTGAACGAGATACTGCGCTTAAAGCCGCTCGTTGTATGGGGCTGAATGTGGCGGGAGTTGATATTTTACGCTCCAATCATGGTCCTGTGGTGATGGAAGTGAATAGTTCTCCCGGCCTCGAAGGTATTGAAGCAGCGAGCGAAGTCGATGTTACAGATGCAATGATTAGTTATCTCGAACAACAAGTCGCCAAACATCAACAAAAACGAGGCAAGCAGCATGACTGATCAACCAGAGAGCTCTCAGTCACAACCAGAGGTGCACCAACCAGATCATCGAGTAGAAGCTGATGTGGTAACCACTAAGAATGCGATGGCAGCTGAACCAAAGCCATTTCAATTGGGAAATAGTCTGATCCAACCCGGAACCCGGGCTGTGGTCGATATTCCCTTTGGTAAACTTTACACCCACACCGAACTGAATATCGGTGCTCATGTGGTGCACGGCAAACGTCCTGGTCCAGTGTTATTAATCACCGCGGCTTTACATGGCGATGAGATTAATGGCGTTGAGATTTGCCGTCGTTTACTGCGACTGCCCAAAATTAATAGTCTCAAAGGCACTTTGGTGGTTGTGCCGATTGTGAATACCTACGGTTTCGTGCAACAAAGTCGATACCTGCCCGACCGTCGTGACCTTAACCGCAGCTTCCCTGGCAGTGAAAAAGGCTCGCTGGGTAGCAGAATGGCTTGGCAATTTACCGATCGTATTTTGAAAAAATGCACGCATGTAATTGATTTACATACAGGGGCTATCCATCGCAGTAACCTTCCGCAAGTGCGTGCTACGTCAAAAGATAAAGTCTCATTGAAAATGGCCGAAAGCTTCAATGCCCCTATCATTATCAAAGCAGCGAGCCGCGATGGCACGATGCGCGGTACCGCCAATAACCTAGGGATCCCAATTATTCTATATGAAGCAGGTGAAGCACTGCGTTTTGATGAACAGGCCATCAAAATTGGTGTGCGCGGGATCATGAATGTCATGCATAGTCTCGGGATGCTGAGAAGTGTCAAACGTCCAGAAAAAACCAACTCGTTGTTCTCGAAAAAGAGTAGTTGGATCAGGGCCGAACATGATGGCATCGCCCGCTATTATTATGGACTTGGTCAAAAAGTTAACCAAGGCGATGTGCTGGCGCATATTTACTCGCCTTATAGTGATTTTGAAGTATCAGTCCAAGCCACTTTTTCGGGCATCATTATCGGCCGCAACAACTTGCCGCTGATTAATGAAGGGGAAGCTTTGTTTCATATTGCTGAAGTCAGTGAACTTGAAGAAGCCGAAAAAACCATTGATGCCATTAGTGATGAGGTCGATAACGCCATGCCTGCCGTCTTAGGCGGCGACTATGGCGTGGTTTAATCGCAGCAACAAATAAGTGCAACTCGTTGAAAGATATAATCCTCCAACGAGTTGCGCTGTCACTTAATGATTGTTCTATCGAATAGAAAGCTCGAATGGAAAAACTGCCTGCAACCACTGCAGGCTCCCCTATCGTTTAGCCGCAGCATCCTTCAGTGGGCTCACTGATTGTTGGATTTGCTGTAAAGCGCCGGCGGACACAGTCGGCTCGCGATAACTGGGTCGTCCAAAATAGTAGCCTTGTAATAAATCGACTTGGTTGTCGATTAACCACTTCGCTTCTTCTTCCACCTCAATCCCTTCGGCAATAATTTGAATACCATGACTGCGAGCAATATTAATTAAGCTTGCCACGATCGTTTGTTTAAACACATCTAAATGAATGTCTCGCACCAATTCCATGTCAATTTTGACGTAATCAGGCCGCAACTTTTGCAATAAATTCAAGCTAGACCAGCCTGACCCAATATCATCGATGGCCACTTGGAAACCGGCATTGCGATAGAAAGTGAGGATACCTTTTAAATGATTAATGTCTTGGCTTTTATGGGTTTCTGTGACTTCGAACACGATGTCGCTGGGTTTCAACCCTAAGTCATAAATCGCGGCAGCGGTTGAGCGCAAACAATAGGAAGCGTCATAAATACTGGATGGGTTAAAATTAATAAACAGTTTTCCAGACAATCTTGCCGCGGCAAAATGCTGCACAGCCGAGCGCCTTACCACTAAATCTAGCGAAAATAACAACTCCGATTGCTCAGCTAACATAAACGCTAAATGGGGTGGCACAATCACGCCCGTCTGATCTTTGATCCGAAACAACCCTTCATTGGCATAAATTTGGGGTTCACTCAGCGCAGTTTTTGCGCGAACAATAGGTTGGAACCATGTCTGATAGTTTTCATGTTCAATACTTTCAATTAGCCATTTCGCTTTGTAACGATTCGTCAGCACATCAAGCGTGGTCATCCGCCCCATTGCAGTTAAATCAGGGATCTCTGCCGTTGCAGTGGTGGTGATTTTAGTGCCGGCTAATTCTGGAGCCTCAAATAACCCTTGCAGCGACGTCAGGAAATTAGAAATCGCTTGATCTGCAATCATCACTCGAATGCAATGCGAATTTTGTGGGCTTGCAGCAAGTTGTTGCTCACCACAAAATCGCGCCAATTTGGTAAAGCTTTCCGTGGTTGGCAGGAAAATCCAAAAATAACTGACTTTATCGAAAAAATAATCCTCGACCGACTCACAATCCGCACAATACATAGCAAGATCCTCAATGAAATAGTTAACCCTGAATATGTTTACGAATTAGAAAATCCTAATCTAA
>CAZIPG010000238.1:0-4437 GCA_964540955.1 uncultured Rheinheimera sp. | reverse complement strand
GCACTTCGGCGTCTTCAAAACGACGACCGATCAAACGTTTGATCGCAAACAGGGTATTTTTCGGGTTAGTCACTGCCTGACGTTTTGCCGGTTGACCGACTAACACTTCGCCATCTTCAGCATAAGCAATAATTGAAGGAGTTGTGCGTGCGCCTTCCGCGTTTTCGATAACACGAGGTTGGTCACCGTCTAGGATGGCTACACAGCTGTTAGTTGTACCTAAGTCAATACCAATAATTCTGCCCATAATATACTCCGCTCTTAATTTGGAACAATTTCATTGTGTTGACCAGTTAATGGGGTTGCCCTTAGAGGTTTCAAGGTTATTTCAAGAAATTTTTTGCAAAAAATGCATCTAACTGATGAATTAGGCCGTTTAACTGGGTAAATCCAAGCTTCATCGTTTTTTTGCAATGTTTCTGTGGAGAAATTTTTCCTCAAGCTCGATTGCACTTGTATAATCAGATTAACTTTTTGCTAAGGAATGTTTTTATGCCTCTGTTAGATAGCTTTACAGTCGACCACACCATCATGAAGGCCCCTGCGGTTCGCGTGGCCAAGAAAATGACGACGCCCAAAGGCGATGACATTACGGTTTTCGATTTACGGTTTTGTGTGCCTAACCAAGAAATTCTTTCTGAGCGCGGTATCCACACGTTAGAACACTTGTTCGCAGGTTTCATGCGTGACCATTTGAATGGCCAAGGTGTTGAAATTATCGATATCTCGCCAATGGGCTGTCGGACTGGTTTTTATATGAGTTTGATCGGTACGCCTGATGAAGCGCGCGTCGCAGCTGCCTGGCAAGCGGCTATGGCCGATGTGCTCACGGTGCAAGATCAATCGAAAATCCCTGAATTGAATGTATATCAATGTGGTACTTATGAGATGCATTCTTTGGAAGAAGCCAAGCAAATCGCCCAAAATGTTATTGACCGTGGTGTTGGCGTTAATCGCAATGATGAGTTGAAATTGGCGCCTGAGTTTTTGAAACAATAAGCCGATTTTTTCATTTTAAATCTACAGTCAAGACCAACTTGAGTTGGTTTTGACTGTGACTCTATCGAACCATTGCCTGTTCTAACCTCCCTGCAAAGTGCCCTTTTTATTCAACCAAAGTATTTCGTAGTTTTTCTATTGGAAACAAAGCCAATTTACTTCTATGCTAGTCGTCATTCCACTTTAACTTTGTCATGCAATCCATTGCCAGATGAACAAACTCCTGCGTTGCCTGCTCACTGCTGGTTTCTTGCTTTTTTGTGATTTGACACAGGCAAAACAACCGACATTTAAATTTGTGCTGTACTACCCACAAGTTCCACCTTACATGTATCAGCAAGAACAGCAAAAAGACGTCAAAGGATTAATTCCTGCATTAATTAACGAGTTCTTTGCCGAACAAGGCATTAAACTTTCCTACGTAATTGATAATCGTAAAGGTGCCGAACATCGACTTTATAGCGGCGATGTGGATGCGATGCTGCTGGCCAGGCCTTGGAGTGAGCACCCTGAACTGTTGCTATTTTCTGAACCAGTGATCATGCATCGAGATTATTTGTTTGCCACCAAAGCTTTTGCAAAAAATTCTCAACCCCAAGATTGGCTCAGGAATGCAAAAGTCTGTACTCGTCAGTATTATGTTTACGAAGCGCTCGAACCCTATTTTGCGACAGGAACAGCAAGAATTGACTCCTCTAGTGAAGCTGCGCAAATGCGGATGCTGCAAAGTGGCCGTTGTGATTATGCCTATATGAATGAACATGTCGCCCAGTGGTTGGCGAAAAATCAATTCTCCCAATTGCAGCTCAACCGTTCACCCGTCTCTTTCGGTAATGTCGGCTTGACGATTGCAATGCACAAAAAATGGCATGATTTATTGCCGAAACTCAATGCATTTTTGCAAAAGCAGCAAGAAAATGGCCGCATTGAGCAGCTATTGCAAGCGGAAATCAATCAAAACCCAGTCCCCAAAGCATAGATGGGCCACAATACAGAATTGAACCTCTTAGATTGAAAAGCGCCCATGGACGTAGGGCGCTCAGTTCTGCCGCATACTAATTAAATTTTGAACTGTCCGACAACTTGATTCAGTGACGTTGCAGAACTATCCAGTTGCTTTGCCTCATCAGCAAGTTCTTCTGCATGGGCCGCGGTGTTGTCAACTAATTGACTAATGACATGCAAACTTTGATTGATGTCTTCGGCAACTACAGTTTGTTGCTCTGTGGCAACCGCAATCTGATTACTTTGCTGTTGCACAACCACAATAGCATCGCTGATTGCTCGCAGCGCCTCTTGCAAACTCTGCGCTCGCCCTGCACTCAGTTCAGTTTGCGCACGGCCTCGCTGCATTACAGCTTCAGCGTTTTTGGCAATCAACTGCAGTTTCTCGACCATGCGACGAATATCATCCGTACTATCTCGGGTACGGCCCGCTAAAGAACGGACTTCATCAGCCACAACCGCAAATCCTCGACCTTGCTCACCTGCCCGAGCCGCTTCAATCGCAGCATTCAGCGCAAGTAAGTTAGTTTGCTCAGCGATGCCTTTAATCACATCAACAACAGTCCCAATATTCTCCGATTCTTTTGCCAAGCCCATCACCACTTCGACGGCCTCAGCCATGCTGCGGTCAAGCTGAGTCATGTCATCAACCGCTTGCTCGGACAAACTAGCCCCTTGTAAACCCCGTTGCTGGGCTTGATTAGCCGCCTCACTGGTCTCTTGTGCGTTGCGATTGATATCTTGCACTGTGGCCGCCATTTCCGTCACTGCCGCAGAAACTGAATCGATTTGTGACTTTTCATGTTGAATTTCTTGGTTAGTGAAATTGACAACTTGATTCAGATGATGGCTGGAGCCTTGCACCTGCTGTGCTTGTAATCTTGTGTTTTCTAAAGAGTGGCGAAGCTTACTGATAAACGTATTAAAATGATGGGCAAGTGCCCCCACTTCATCATTTTGCTGGATTTGAATGGTCTTGGTTAAATCCCCTTCACCACTGGCGATATCTTGCATTGCCGCAGTAAGCTCCGTCAGTGGTTTGGTAATTAAAGCAGAACTTAATAAAATCACACCGACGATGATCAGCAAAATCAGCAGCGCTAGAGCACTTGCCCACAATGTTGCATCAGTAATAGGCTCATCAATCAGCTCTGCTGGAATTAAGATCCCGACCAACCACTGCATCTTGGGGAAGTCGCGAACAATCGGCTCATAAGCAGCATAATAAGCCTTTCCTTGAAAGGTCACAGGGATAAACCCAGCTTGCTTGTTACGCGCAGCCTCTGCAATTGCTGTCATCCCTTGCGTCTTGGTAAATTTATCTTGGAATTCATCGACTTTGTCATTGGGTTTGATTTGATTGCCAGCTTTCGGTGAAAAATGGACCACTTGACCTAAGCTATCGAGTAAAAAAGGGATGCCCTCACCTTGATAGCTTATTTGATCAATTTTATCGCCCACTTTATTCAAGTGAAGATCTAACCCCCCCACACCCAGCAACTTGCCGTCAGGCGAATAAATGGTGCTTTCAACAACGGCAGACACAATCCCCGTAGTGAAATCGGCAGAAGGTGAGCCGACAAAGAACTTATCGTGTTTTAAGCTTTCCAAATACCAAGGCCGCTGAGTGGCAAAGTAGCCTTTTTGCACATTGCCGGCATCAGGCCCTTCTTTATCAACCCCAGTGCGAGAATCCTCGCGGAAATATTCTGCGGTGCGATCTAGTGCAAAAAAAGCCGAGAGAATATTTTCATCTTGGCCACTAATAGTTTTGAAGGTGTTATTAATATCGGCATAACCGGTGAGGCCAGTGAGTTCAGTTCCCCGGCTTGGATAATTCTTAAACCAATCTTGAAATTGCGGATTGTTTAAAAAGGTTTTCGCAACCTGCGCATATTCTGCGAAAAACTGCCCCACTGCGACTGCCTCTTTTTGCACGATCGCACTGACCTGAGTTTGCACTTGTTGTTCGGTTTTATCAGCAATGGTTGTTACAGCAAGCATTGCTGCCAGAATAAGTAACAAGGCTGTAGAGCCACCGACCTGCCATAAAATCTTGTGTTTGATCGAGGTAAACTTCGTTGACTGCATAACACCCCCTAGTTTTTATTACATGAAATCACATGGGAGCTGATAACGCTAGTTGCAATCGAATTGAAAGAGTAGATTCAGCTTGAAAATTTTTGTTCCGTGGCGCTAATGCGAGTAAAAGGCAAATTCACTGCGTTACAAGCAGAATTTGAAATCAGCAGTGTTTGGTATTGTTAGAAACTTCAAATGCAAAGCTCGAAAATGACAACATTTATTAAGGTTTGAAATGAGGATGCACACGAATTGAATTTTAAAGTGCAATTAATGCAAATGTGAATTTTCATGCTTTTAAAGCAAAAAAACCTGCTTTAAGCAGGTTTAATGGCGGACGCAGGAGGATTC
>CAZIPG010000237.1:0-4481 GCA_964540955.1 uncultured Rheinheimera sp. | reverse complement strand
GGGCTAACTTATTTGAAGCGACGACGTAACATCGCTAATGGTAACAACAGCAGAGACAGGAAGCCCATTGAACCGCCACCTTTCTCAACGTCTGGCTCTGGTACGTTCTTCACGTTCAGAGTCACAGTGACAGGTGCAGAGCTTACTTTGCCATCTGATGCTACAACACTGTAAGTCACTGCGCCATCAGCAGTCACTTCTGGAGCAGCAACAGTCACAGTGGCTGTTTTCGCAGTGATTGCATTACCCGCTGTTGAAGTTTTGGTCCAAGTGTAAGTTAAGGTATCACCCTCGGCATCAGCACCAACGACGCTCAGTGTCGCGTTTTGACCTTCATTCACAGTCACTGCGGCACCAGCGGTTAAGGTTGGAGCAGTGTTTTTCACTGTTAATGTGACAGTCACAGGCGCTGAACTCACTTTACCGTCAGAAGCAACCACGCTGTAGGTCACAGTGGTATCACTGGCAACTTCTGGTGCTGTGACAGAAACGCTTGCAGTTTTAGCTGTGATATCTGTACCTGCAGTCGAAGTTTTGGTCCAGGTGTAAGTCAGGTTATCGCCATCTAAGTCGGTACCTACTACATTTAGATTGACTGCTTTACCAGAGTTCACTGTGAATGGACCGCCAGCAACCAGGGTTGGAGCTGCGTTTTCAACGGTTAAGGTTACAGTCACTGGATCAGAATCTAACTTGCCGTCATTCGCAACTACGCTGTAAGTGATATCTGTATTAGCCGCAACTTCTGGCGTAGTTACATTCACTGTTGCTGCAGTTGTTGTCGCAGGAATGTCACTACCAACAGTTGAAGTTTTAGTCCACTTATAAGTTAGTGCATCACCATCAACATCCATACCATTGACAGTTAAAGTAGCTGGTTTGCCAGATTTAACTTTCACAGTTTCAGGCATCGTCACCACAGGCTTGTCATTAACCGAAGCTACTGTGACGGACACTTTTGTTGGAACAATCGTGTTGCCTGCAGAGTCTTTGGCTGTGTATGTGAAGCTATCTTTACCGTTGAAGTTTGCTTTTGGTGTGTAGACGACTAAACCATCCACAACAGCGGCAGTACCGTTCATACCTTGGCTAACAATGCTGACATCAGACAAGGCACCAGCAGGTTGGAAGGCTGCTTTGTTGTAGGCTTTTAAGGTCTCAGTGCCGCTCTTCACGGTCATTTCGATCACTTTATTGCCAGAAGTTTTTTCGTTTGCTAATACATCAGCGCCAGCAGAAGCAGTATCTTCGTCAGTTGCGATGGTATCGGCAACGCCTAACTCCATTGCACCAGACAACTCTAAGTTGTAGCTGACATCAACACGGCCACCTGGAGTTGTATTTACGCGAGTTGCTGAACCAGTGGTTGGTAAAGTCCCTGTAGCTGGTGAAGTTTCGCTAGCGAAGTAAGTCGACATCCCTAATGTACGAGAAATGTCTTGCACACCAACAGTTAGCGCAGATGGAGTTGCTGGAACATCAACATAGTTATAGAAGATATCTTCTGCGCCGCTGGTCGCAATCCAAATTTGGAAGGTATATTTGTTCGCAGAAACGCTATATTCTTCAACACCGTTCCACTCAACCACAACGTAGTTACGGCCATTTAAAGCAATCAGACCGACATGCAGAGTCCCCGCACCTGTTGCACCACCTGTCAAGTCAAGGTCAGTCCAGAATGGCGCGAATAAGTTTGTTGGCGCTGTAGTGCTTGGCAGACGAACGTTTGCAGCTGAAGCACTTGGCGGCGTTGCGCTATTGCTTAACTGCACAAAACCGTTAGTTGACACATGTAAGCGAGTATAGGTTACGCCATTAAAGGTCATTGGGAAGCTTGCAAGGTTGTAGCTGATGACGTTGTCATCACACTCACCAGTACAGTTAGCAGCTGCAACACCCAAGGTTTTTATTGAGGTAGCCTGAGGTGTGCCTGTGCCGAGCGCAACCAATGGTTTGTTCACCATACCAGTCCAAGAGACAGTGTTGGTCACTGGGTTGTTATCTAACAAATATTCCGTTGCGCCTGAAAGCGTCGCTGCTTCTGAACCTTTAGTGATCTTAGTGCCAGCTGGTGCTTTTGCACTAATAACCACTTGACCACCAAAAGTTTTGTTGCCAAATGAATTGGTGACTAAGGTTGGTACTGTTGGGGTCATCACAACGCTTGCAGCAGTTGATGTTGTTGTAACATCAGCAGTTGCGGCAGCGCGGATGGCGATTGGCATATTCGCAGTTGGTGCAGCAGCGTCTGAAGACGTCCAAACGACATTACCAAACGACCAAGCATTGTAAGCAGATAAAGTGCTGTCTACAGCTAATACAAATTCTGCAGTATCACCTGGCGTGCCGTATGGCTTCAGCGTGATTGACGTTTTATCTAAAGTACCCGTTGTACCGTTGTCAGTAAATTGTACTGCACCAGTCCAAGTGACTTCTTTATCCGTCATGTTGCGAATAGTGCGAGTGAAGTTACAAGCACCCACACATGGGTTTTGGGCAAAAGAAGGTTTGTCGAAAGTAACTGCCGCTTGTACCGCACGGCTTACATCTAAGCGACCTGCACCGATATCAAATGGTGTAGTAGCGCTGATTGAATCTTCTTTTTTCAGGCCATTCACCGCGGTAGAAGTTAAGGCGGTTTTGATTTCAACAGCTGACCAGTTCGGGAACTTCTGTTGCATGATGGCTGCAGCACCGGCAACATGAGGTGCTGCCATTGAGGTTCCGCTCATCAACTGGAAGGTCCGCGCATCAGAAAACGCATCTGGCGATGTAGCAGACAAGATGCTACCACCAGGCGCGCCCATATCTGGTTTCAGGATGTTGTTGTTACCGTTCGGGCCGCGTGACGAGAAGTCACTCATATTGTCCACAAATTGTGGGTTAATGATTTTGCTAGCAAAACGGCTGATTGTAACTTCAGCATTCGGATCTGCAGTGATTGCTGCAGAAACTTTTGCTGCATCAGCACGAGTGATCATGACGTTTGGAATGGTCGTGCCATCGCTTGCCATCGAGGTTGGTTGGCCATCGTTGTTCTGTACGATGATCACACCTTTCGCACCAGCCGCCATTGCATTGTTGATTTTCACGCTAAATGCACAAGTGCCGCGTGAAATCATCGCGAAACTGTCTTTAAATGTATCGGCCGCGAATGCATTACAACCTAAAGCATTGGATGATGCCACAACGGCCGCATCGATAACTTTTGCTTTCGGATCTTCGGTTAAACCGCTTACTGTCGCTGTGAAAGTAGAACCAGGGATTGCTAATAGTGGCTGACCACCAGCAACAGTTACAGAGTTAGCAAAGAAACGACCAGTGGTGGTGCTCGCTACGCTGATCCCGCTTTCGATACAGCTTGGGCAACCAACAGTTTGTGCGCCAGGGCCGCTGTTACCAGCAGACGTCACCACGACAACACCGGCATCTTCGGCTGTTTTGAACGCTGCTTGGTATGGGCTCGTTGCTGGATCTGCACCTGCGCTACCACCCCAAGAGTTGTTGATAACGTCCGCGCCATCTTTTACAGCCCAATCTAAGGCTTCAATTAACATCACGTTAGAGCCACTACCGGTAACGCCGTTTGGCCCAACGACTTGGAATAGGGCTTTATAAGACATTAGATAAGCGCCAGGTGCGACACCTGATACCGTGACTTCAGTGAAGCCATTTTTAACTTCTGTGCCATCAACAACTGGCACGATATTGGTTGAACCGTTGAACCATACTTTGGTTGGCACACCAACAGCAGTACCTGCAGTGTGAGTACCATGGCCGCCATTACCCAGTGGGCTCATGTATTCTTGCGGGACAGTTGCAAAAGTTGGAACTGAATAACGTGCTGCGATCAGTTTGTTGTTACAAAATGCTGGCTCTGTCGTGGCACAGTAATCGTTGGTTGGTTTGCTGCTTGGCGCTGCCATCCCTTCGTCACGGAATAATGGGTTTTCTGGGCGGATACCGCCGTCGATGACTGCAACTTTAACGCCTTTACCTGCGTTAGCATCGCCACCCATCTGTTCCCAAACGGCCTTCGCTTTGATTAAATCCAGCGAAGCATCCATTTGCTCGTAATACATTTCTTCACGGTAAACGTTGCTTACGCCTTCCAGTGTTTTTAACTGCTCGAACACATCTTCAGTTGAAGTGACAACAACCGCGTTTAATACGGTGTCAAAGTGACGGTCGATTTTTGCATCAGGCAACGCTGCTTTGAGGTTTTGCTCAAATGTTGCACGTTCTGCAGCGAGCACGTTCGCATGTTTTTGCGCAGTTTCAGAACTTAAATCTAACCGGTTGCCAAGTTTGTCTTCAGTTTGATTTTCTGGATTCACAGCAACAGCAGCCAAGGGGGCACTTTCCAGTTGAACAATAAAGTAATTTGGAAACTCTTGCTGGAGTGATTTCTGCTTGACGCTAGTGTCAGCAGCAACCTGCCCACTGATTTCGGGGCTTACACTTTGTATGACCGTAACATC
>CAZIPG010000236.1:755-4517 GCA_964540955.1 uncultured Rheinheimera sp. | reverse complement strand
TCCAAACTAAGTGCAGCTATTATGGGGATTGTCGCGGCTGATTCAAGTGCTTTGATAACTGTTGTCCACAAGCTTCCACCAATGGGATCAAATGGGCATAGTTCATCCGTCTAGGTCCCAACAAGGCTAAGAAGCGATGCGGATACGCTTGATATCTGACGGCAATCACACTGACATTATGTAATTCGGCGATCCCTGACTCTCGGCCGAGGATCAATTTGGTATTTTCATCCTGTGTGACGGGTGCCAATAATTGCATCAAACAGGAGGGATATTCTAATAATTGCACCACTTGCTGCAATGCCGGATCTTTCTGGCTCTCAGCGACTTGCAATAAATGATGTTGACCAAACACCAAAGGTCGATTTTGTTGCAGTTCATCTAAACTTAACTGCGCCATGACTTCGTGCAGGACTTGCGCTGTCGCACCGGCTTCAGTTTTTAACATCAATGCTAAACGACTAATGCCATCCAGCCATTGTTGCCCACACAACGCGGCGTTTAGCAAACAGAGCGACCGACTTAAAGTGGCAGCATCCACTGCAATCGCTAACACACGATGCAGAATATCGCCTTCCTCATCAATCACTACCAACAACAAGCGATCACTACCCAGCCGCACCAGATCTGTTTGACGGATCACACGGCCGCTGGCTTTCGGTGGGCTTAGTAGACTCACCAAGCCTGTTAAGTTTGCCAATAACTGCCCTGCTCTTTGACACAAAATCGACGGGGGTAATTGCGGCACCAAATTGTCATTTAACTCAGTCTGCCAGCGAGCAGGAATAGGCTCTAGCTGGAGCATCTTATCGATAAAAAAACGAATGCCTTGGGTTGTTGGAATGCGGCCAGCGGAGGTGTGCGGTGATTTAATCAATCCAAGGTGTTCTAATTGCACCATGGTATTGCGCACTGTGGCAGAACTGACCTGCAAACAACCCAGCTCCGAAATAAACTTCGAAGAAACTGGCGCGCCATCGGCAAGATATTGTTCAACGATAATTTTTAAGATGACATCGGAACGGCTTAAAGCTGCAGTCATGCCACACCCTCTGGAAATCGACCTCACTATAGTGGGGGCATTGTCAAAAAAATCAACTGTTGATCTGTTTTAATCAATCAGGCTCGCTTTGGCTACTAGTACTTGGCTTTCGGTGTTTGTATACTCGGCAATAACTTATCTGTGGATGGCCCTGTATGACTCCCAGTTTTCGCACCATTGGCCTCATCGGCAAACCCAATCACCAAGGGGCTAATCACACTCTGGTGAGCCTGTATCATTTTCTAAAAAAATACCCTGTCGATATTTTGGTTGAAGAACGTGTCGCCAACTCACTGGGGGTTGACGATGTTCAGGCTGTTGATTTGGTTGATCTGGGGAAAAATTGTGATTTAGCCATTGTGGTTGGTGGTGATGGCAATATGCTGGGTGCGGCGCGGGTTTTGGCCAGATTTGGCGTTGCTGTGCTCGGTGTAAACCGCGGCAATTTAGGCTTTTTAACCGATCTTTCGCCCGAAAGTTTTCAAGTGCCTCTCGCGGAAGTCCTCACAGGCAATTTTGTCCCTGAACAGCGCAACCTACTCGAAATTGAAGTGCTCAGAAACAATCAGATCAAAAGCAGTAATAGCGCTGTGAATGAAGCCGTCCTGCATGCCGATAAAGTCGCGCATATGATTGAATTTGAGGCTTACATTAATGGTGAATTTGTTTATAGCCAACGTTCCGATGGCTTAATTGTCTCGACGCCGACCGGCTCTACCGCATATTCACTGTCTGGCGGCGGGCCTATTTTAACGCCAGAATTAGATGCGATGTGCTTGGTGCCAATGTTTCCGCACACATTAAGTTCAAGACCGCTCGTCGTTTCAGGCACCAGCGAAATCCGCCTGAAAGTCGCCCCAAGTAATGATGCGCATTTACAGATCAGCTGTGATAGCCACGTCATTTTAGCCGTCATGCCCGGCGATGAAATCGTGATCCGCAAGCATCCTAAACCCTTAAAACTCGTGCATCCTCCTGGCTACAGCTATTATCATGTGCTGAGAAACAAACTAGGTTGGGGTTCGAAGCTCTATTAATTCACTGATTTACAACAGCTATTTTCAGAGCGCCTGCGCTGAATATTCAGCATGGCTTGAAAATTTTCATCCAGCTCTTGCGATCACTCAAAACACTGTATAAATTAACAGTTATCAGTGACTCGCAAGGGACTCCTATGTTAACTCATCTTCATATCAGCAATTTTGCAATCGTGCGTGCATTAGAAATCGAATGGAAACCCGGGATGACCACAATTACCGGTGAAACCGGTGCGGGGAAATCCATCTCATTAGATGCATTGTCATTATGCTTAGGAGAGCGTGCAGATGGCATGGCGGTTAGGCCAGGAGCTGAGAAAGCCGATCTCGTTGCAACTTTTGATATCAGCAATCTGACTGGCGCGCAACAATGGTTGCAAGAACAAGATTTAGCCATGGGACATGAGTGCATCATCCGCAGAGTCATTGGTGCTGAAGGTCGCTCACGCGGCTACATCAACGGCGTACAAGTCCCTGCTCAACAACTCAAAGCGCTGGGTCAACATTTACTGAGTATCCATGGCCAACACGCCCACCAGCTGTTACTAAAATCTGACTATCAAAGACAACTGCTGGATGCTTTTGCAGCAGCGCCCGATTTATTAAATCAAACTAAAACGCATTGGAAGCAATGGCAGACGCTGCGCCAAGAATATCAAAGCTTACAACAAAATCAGCAACAACGAGAAGCGCAACGCCAACTCTTGGAGTACCAGGTCGCAGAGCTTGATCAGTTTGCACCGGGTTTAGACGAATATGATGAGCTTGAAACCGAACATCAACGCTTAAGTCATAGCTCAGGATTGATCAGCAGTAGTCAACTCAGCCTGCAATTGTTGTTTGAACAGGAAGAAGGCAATGCCTATAGTCTGCTGAAGCAGGCTTGTCATGAAGTGAGCGAAAGTTTAGCCCTCGATCCTAAATTGCAACCTATTGATCAGATGCTACAAGAAGCCTTAGTCCAAGTCGAAGAAGCCTCGCGCGAATTGCGTCGGTATGCCGAACATATTGAAGTCGATCCTGAACGACTCGCAGAAGTGGATTCTAGACTCGGGCAATGGGTGTCTCTGAGCCGAAAACACCAAGTGCCTTACAGCCAACTTGCGTTACATCATCAAAACTTGAGTCAACAATTAACTGCATTAGCGGGTGATGACGAACGGTTATCAGAACTTGAATTGGCAATTCAACAAGCGGCTCGCCAGTATAGCGAGTCGGCCGCAGAACTTAGCGCTTGTCGCCAACAAGCTGCTTTAGAATTAGGCCAAAAGATTGTCGCAAGCATGGCAGAGCTCAGTATGCACAATGCTCGATTCTTTATTGAAGTGATGCCGTTACCGCTGGAAAAAGCCAATGCTTTAGGGATTGATCATGTTGAATTTATGGTCAGTACCAATCCGGGCCAACCGCTGCAAGCGATGCACAAAGTCGCTTCTGGCGGCGAGTTGTCGCGAATTAGTTTAGCGGTGCAGGTCATTTTGGCGGATAAAGTAACCACCCCGACCTTAATTTTTGACGAGGTTGATGTCGGGATCAGCGGACCTGTTGCCGCCGGTGTGGGACGTTTACTTCGTCAGCTGGGTAATACTACGCAGCTCATTTGCGTCACCCATTTACCACAAGTCGCCAGCCAAGGTCATCAACAGATGTTTGTGGAAAAATACACCGACGGCATCCATACCG
>CAZIPG010000236.1:0-745 GCA_964540955.1 uncultured Rheinheimera sp. | reverse complement strand
ACCGAAACACGGATGCGCTTACTCACAGACGACGAACGAGTGCATGAAATTGCCCGATTATTGGCCGGAGAAAACGTCAGTGCTCATGCAATTGCCAATGCTCGCGAACTTTTATGTACACCTTAGGTCTGAGGAGGGGTTAATCTTATCCTCAGCTTGCGGTATGATGCAGGCATCACGTGAACATAGAAGAGAATTATGGCTGCTGTAACTTTGAAATCATTCCGTATTTGGTGCCTTGCAATCTGTTGTACTTTTTCAGTAACTGCATGTTCTAGTTGGATTTATCGGATTGACGTGCCACAAGGCAACTTTCTCGAACAAAAAGATATTGAAAAACTGCGCGTTAATATGACCAAAGAGCAGGTGCAATTCGTTTTGGGAAATCCTGTTGCTGAAAATAGTTTTGATGATGATATCTGGCACTATTTTTATGCTTTAAAAGGCGGTCGTGGTGAGAATTTCGAAAAACAATTAGTGCTGAATTTTTCAAATGGCAAGTTGGTCAAAATGACTGGTGATTTTGAAATGCCAAAAGATTTCAATATCCCATTAGAACAATAACACTGCACTGATCGATTGATATTGACCCGTTTTTAAATACGCTTATTTCACTGCGCAGAAAATTCGGGTCAATCACTTACGGCAGTTTGTTTTTATCGAGTGCGTGAATTTAAAAGCATTTAAAGCAAGCTAAAGCCTAAAGCCTAAAGCCTAAAGCCTAAAGCCTTTAAAAAGTATCATT
>CAZIPG010000235.1:3845-4521 GCA_964540955.1 uncultured Rheinheimera sp. | reverse complement strand
TCGCCATTTACGACACCATGCGGTATATCAAATGTGATATCGCCACTGTCTGTGTGGGTCAGGCGGCCAGTATGGGCGCATTTTTGTTATCGGGCGGTACCAAGGGCAAACGGTATTGTTTACCCAATGCCCGCGTCATGATCCATCAACCATTAGGCGGTTTCCAAGGTCAAGCCACCGACTTTGAAATTCATGCTCGTGAAATTTTAACCATTAAAGAGAAACTCAATCGCTTAATGGCTGAACACACGGGTAAAACCTATGAAGAGATTATTGCAGGCACTGAGCGCGATAATTTCTTAAGCGCACAACAAGCCTTAGAATATGGCTTGGTCGATACGATTTTGACCAAACGCGAAGCGAAGTAATTTAATGAACACCCACTGCTGGATGTGGTGGGTTTTTCGATGAGGTAGTTCCATGTCTGATCACCGCAGTGACGGCGAAAAGAGCAGTAAATTGTTGTATTGCTCATTTTGTGGCAAATCACAGCATGAAGTGCGTAAATTAATTGCAGGCCCTCAGGTCTACATTTGTGATGAGTGCGTTGATTTATGCAACGATATTATTCGGGAGGAAATCAAAGATATTTCTCCTAAACGTGACGGCAATAAATTACCAACGCCTCGCGAAATTAGAACGCATTTAGATGATTATGTAATCGGACAAGAGCACG
>CAZIPG010000235.1:3453-3835 GCA_964540955.1 uncultured Rheinheimera sp. | reverse complement strand
CTCTCGACCTGAACAATATCGAAGTAAAAAAACCGATGGAGATCAAGGCTTTTCTTGACCAATATGTCGTGGGACAGGACGAGGCTAAAAAACACATAGCTGTTGCCGTATACAATCATTACAAGCGGTTACGCAGCGGTGTACAGAAGCAAGAAGTCGAGCTTGGCAAGTCAAACATTCTGTTAATTGGTCCGACTGGTTCAGGTAAAACCTTATTGGCAGAAACCTTAGCCCGTTTGCTGGATGTGCCATTTACCATGGCAGATGCGACCACGTTAACCGAAGCGGGTTATGTCGGTGAGGATGTTGAAAACATCATCCAAAAACTCCTGCAAAAATGCGACTATGACGTTGAGAAGGCTCAGCGCGGTATCGTCTACAT
>CAZIPG010000235.1:0-3443 GCA_964540955.1 uncultured Rheinheimera sp. | reverse complement strand
TCACCCGTGATGTGTCTGGTGAAGGTGTGCAACAAGCCTTATTAAAACTGATTGAAGGTACTGTCGCGTCTGTACCACCGCAAGGGGGACGTAAACATCCGCAGCAAGAGTTCTTGCAAGTGGATACTTCGAAGATTTTGTTTATTTGCGGTGGCGCTTTTGCAGGGTTGGATAAGATCATCGAACAGCGCAGTGCCAAAGGGTCGAGCATCGGTTTTGGTGCCGAAGTGAAAGGCAAAGAATCAAAACGTAGCTTAACGGAAAGTTTCCGTGATGTAGAACCCGAAGATTTGGTGAAATTTGGTTTAATTCCAGAATTCATCGGACGTCTGCCTGTCGTTGCGACCTTAACTGAACTTGATTTAGCCGCCTTGATGCAGATTTTGAGTCAGCCGAAAAACGCCCTAGTGAAGCAGTTTGCTGCATTGTTCCAAATGGAAGGCGTTGAGCTTGAGTTCCGTGAAGATGCATTAAAAGCGATTGCCAATAAAGCCATGGAACGCAAGACTGGCGCGCGTGGTTTACGCTCAATTGTCGAGGCCGTTCTGCTTGATACCATGTATGAGTTACCGTCAATGCAGGATGTCAGTAAAGTGGTGATTGACGAGACGGTGATCCGCGGTGAATCGCAGCCCATTCTGATTTATCAAACGCCAGAAAAAGCTGTGGCAGAATCCCACTAAACAAAAAAGGAGCTTCGGCTCCTTTTTTTTGCTGAATAAATGAACCGACAGTTGGATTAACACATAGAAATACTGCATATTTTTGAAATATGTGATTGAAGTACTAAATTTAGACCCCATATACTTTGCATTCACGCCTGCAGTATTAATTCGAGAGAGATTCAATGACAGAAGCTACAGTCGAACGTTTGCATATGCCAGTGTTGGCATTGCGGGACGTTGTCGTCTATCCGCATATGGTGATCCCATTGTTTGTCGGGCGGGCGAAGTCCATCAAGTGTCTTGATGCGGCCATGGACAAAGACAAACAAATTTTCTTGGTTGCGCAGAAGGATGCCACCCTCGATGATCCTGCCGAAGCGGATTTGTATCGGGTTGGTACTGTTGCCACTATTTTGCAATTACTGAAATTGCCTGATGGCACAGTCAAAGTGTTGGTAGAAGGGGGCCGCCGGGCGCGCTTGGCCGGCTTTACTGAAACCACCAATACGTTTATGGCGTATGTTGATGTGATTGCGACTCCTGAAATCGATAGCCGTGAACAAGAAGTATTTTTGCGCTCCGCTATCAATCAATTTGAAGGCTACATCAAGCTCAACAAAAAAATTCCACCAGAAGTGCTCACAGCATTGTCAGGCATTGATGATGCAGCTCGCCTCGCTGATACCATGGCTGCGCACATGCAGCTGAAAATCGAAGAAAAACAGAAAGTTTTAGAAATCATCGATGTCACTGAACGTTTAGAGTTCTTGATGGCGATGATGGAAAGTGAAATTGATATTCTGCAAGTTGAACGCCGCATTCGTAGCCGTGTGAAAAAGCAGATGGAGAAGAGTCAGCGCGAGTATTACCTCAACGAGCAGATGAAAGCGATTCAACGCGAGTTGGGTGAGCTTGATGATGCGCCTGATGAATTTGAAGCCATTAATCGCAAGATTGAAGCGGCTAAAATGCCGGCCGAAGCGAAAACTAAAGCCAGCGCCGAATTAGCCAAGCTCAAAATGATGTCGCCGATGTCGGCGGAAGCCACAGTGGTGCGTTCATACATTGATTGGTTAACGCAAGTGCCTTGGAATGAGCGTTCCAAGGTGAAGAAGAACTTAGCGCTGGCGGAAGAAATTCTCAATGCTGATCACTACGGTTTAGACAAAGTCAAAGAACGCATTTTGGAATACCTCGCAGTGCAACAGCGAGTCAATAAGCTCAAAGGCCCCATTTTATGTTTAGTAGGGCCTCCAGGTGTGGGTAAAACTTCGCTCGGTCAATCTGTTGCCAAAGCGACAGGCCGTAAATATGTGCGGATGGCTTTAGGTGGGGTGCGTGATGAAGCAGAAATCCGTGGCCATCGTCGAACTTATATTGGTTCTATGCCGGGCAAGATTATCCAGAAAATGGCCAAGGTTGGTGTACGTAACCCGCTATTTTTGCTGGATGAAATCGATAAAATGGCTTCTGACTTCCGGGGCGACCCTGCAGCTGCTTTGCTTGAAGTTTTAGATCCAGAACAAAACTCGGCATTTAGCGATCATTATCTGGAAGTTGATTACGACTTATCAGATGTGATGTTCTTTGCGACCAGTAACAGCTTGAATATTCCGGAAGCCTTACTCGATCGGATGGAAGTCATTCGCTTATCAGGCTACACCGAAGATGAGAAGCTGAATATTGCCAAACAGCATTTAATCAATAAACAAATCGAGCGCAACGGTTTACGCAAAGGTGAGTTGTTGATTGAAGACAGTGCGATTGTCGGTATTATTCGCTACTACACACGCGAAGCTGGGGTGCGTAGCTTAGAGCGGGAAATTTCGAAGCTTTGCCGTAAAGCAGTAAAACAAATCCTACTGAACAAAGGCCAGAAGCAGGTGGTGATAAACCAAGCGAATCTGGAAGAGTATCTCGGCGTGCAACGCTTTGATTATGGCAAAGCTGAAGACAGTAACCGTATCGGTCAAGTCACAGGATTAGCCTGGACTTCAGTCGGCGGCGATCTCCTCACCATTGAAGCCGCAGCTGTGGTCGGCAAGGGCAAACTAACCCATACCGGTTCACTTGGCGATGTGATGAAAGAATCGATCCAAGCCGCGATGACTGTGGTCAGAAGCCGTGCTGAAACTTTACGGATCAATGAAGATTTCTATGAAAAACGTGATATCCACATCCACGTACCTGAAGGGGCGACGCCGAAAGATGGTCCAAGTGCTGGTATTGCGATGGTGACTGCGTTAGTTTCTAGCTTAACAGGCAACCCGGTGCGTGCTGATGTGGCAATGACCGGTGAAATCACGTTACGTGGAGAGGTGTTGCCGATTGGTGGCTTGAAAGAGAAATTATTGGCAGCCCATCGCGGTGGCATTAAACGAGTGTTAATCCCGCATGACAATATTCGAGATTTAAAAGACATCCCGGATAACGTCAAAGGTGACATTGAAATTTGTCCGGTGAAGTGGATTGAAGAGGTGCTGCAACTGGCTTTACAAGAGCCAATTGAACGTATCTCTGTGTTAACTGAAGAAAAAACTGCCACAAAGAGCAAAAAAAGCCAAAAAAATGTGGTTTAGGGGCTTTTCAATTGCGGTGGCTGTGCTAATTTAGGTGCAGTTTCGGTGCAGCCCTTGTGTGACAAGGGCTGGCGAGACACCAACAAACTTTTAGGTCACTTGGATTTGTGCTTGCAAGCGCTTCAGATGCTTGATATAACAAAAGCCGAAAACAAGAACGTATTTAATTTTGGTTGTAGAAAATAATAACAATTGAAGG
>CAZIPG010000234.1:3462-4532 GCA_964540955.1 uncultured Rheinheimera sp. | reverse complement strand
GTTGGTGTGATTGACGCGATGACTTTGGCCATGCCTACCGCATCGAGCTTTTTGCGCTCCACTTGTTTGCCAAGCAGTTTCATCGCTTCGCCCATACCAAGCTCAAGCGCTTTGTCGTTGATATCCTTCATCACAACCGGCACGCCTTTCAGCGCCGATTGGTAAGCGATACCGCCGCCCATAATGCCTGCACCTAACACGGCAGCAGACTTCACGGCTTTTTGTGCCACTTTCCCAGCTTGTTTGGCTTTGCCTTTGATCAGTTGATCATTTAAGAACAAGCCAATTTGTGCCGTCGCAGCATCAGTTTTTGCCAGTTTGGCAAAGCCTAAATTTTCTAATGCTACCGCTCCTGCGCGGTCTAAACGAGCGGCTTTTTCAATCGTTTCAACCGCAACCATCGGAGCTGGGTAGTGTTTACCCGCGTTGGCGAATACCATGCCTTTGGCGGTGTTGAAACTCATCGTGGCTTCGGTTTTGTTCAGTTTTAAAGGCTGCAGTTTTGCAGCACGTTTTTTCTGCCATGGCAGTTTGCCAGCAATCGCATCTTGCAGCATTGATAAGGCTGCATCTTTTAATTTCTCAGGCGCAACGACTGCATCCACAGCGCCTTCTTTCAACGCTTGCTCAGCGCCACGCTCTTTGCCCGTGGTGATCCACTCCATTGCGGTGTCGGCACCGACAATTCGTGGTAAACGCACAGTACCGCCAAAACCTGGCATCAAGCCGAGTTTGACTTCCGGTAAACCAATTTTTGTGGTGGTATCTGCAACACGGTAATCAGCAGTCAAGGTCCATTCACAACCGCCGCCTAAAGCGAAACCTTTGATGGCGCATACGGTTGGGACTGGTAAATCTTCGGCCAGGTCAAAGACATCAGAGGCCGATTTAATCCAAGGCACTAATTCGGCCTCTGGTTTTAGGAAAGTTCCGAGAAATTCGGTAATATCGGCACCCACGATAAAGGTTTCTTTACCGGTGGTGTAAATGAGTCCTTTTAATGCGCTGTCTTTGTGCAGGATTTCAAGTGCTGCACGACAGTCTGCTAAGGTCTGCTGGTCAAATTTGTT
>CAZIPG010000234.1:0-3452 GCA_964540955.1 uncultured Rheinheimera sp. | reverse complement strand
GTCGCGGTTCAGAAAAAAATTCAACCGTTATTTAAACGTGCGTTTGAATTTGACGCTGACAACTTGATAACTATAGGTGGTATTTCGATAAATGTGGCAAGTGATGCGTCTGTTTTCTCGCTCAATGGTGGTTGGGTTGATAGTTTCGGGGTCGTTGCAAGCGGCGCCCGCTGATTCGGTGTTGCGTGAGCGTTTTATTAAAGCAGAAAAGGTCATTCAAAAAGTAGACAATCAGCAAGCAGAAAAATTGCTGCGAGACCTGCATGATTACCCTCTTAAGCCCTATATAGAACTCGAATATATGAGTCGGAGTTTGGGCAATACGCAGTTAGTCAAAGAGTTTTTGCAAAAACACAGTGGCACGCCTTTGGAATGGACGTTAAAAAAGCGTTGGTTAATGTATTTGGCCAGTGCTGAATTAACGCAGCCATTTTTGAAAAATTACCAATATGGCACTGACACTTTGTTGGATTGTTATGCTTTGGAGATGCGTTTAATCAACGAACCCGCCGCCAAAGTATGGCCTGCGGTGACGGCATTATGGGTGGTCGGGGAATCTCAGCCCAAAGAATGTGATCCGCTCTTTAAGCGCTGGCAAAAGGCTGGCCAACGAACCCCTGAGGTTATTTTACAGCGGTTGCAAAATGCTGCTGATGGCGGCGATGCCCGAATTATTCCTTACCTGCGTACCTTATTGCCGCAATCCTTACAATATATGGGCGATAAATGGAAACAAGTCATTGAAAATCCAAGCTTAGTGAGCCGCGCTAAATTTTTGCCGCTTAAGCATTCGGCAGAGCGAGAATTAGTGCGGTACGCCGTGGAGAAACTCGTTTGGAAACAACCGGATAAGGCCTTGGCGATTTATCAGCGTTTCGAAACAGACCCAAAAATTTCGCAATCGCAGCGGATCCGCATGGCGCGCCAACTTGGCATCGCACTCGCCAGTAAAAACGATAGTCGGGCGGCCAAATTTTTAAAAATGGTGCCGGTTGCTGAAAAGGATGAATTATTTTTGCACTGGCAACTCGCTTGGCATTTGCGTCGTGGTGCTTGGATTGAAGTGCAAAAAATTATCCAAGAATTACCCAAAGCGCAGCAAGAAAATGATATGCGGCAATATTGGTTGGCGCGCGCAATGCAGGCGACCGGCCAAATTGAACACGGCAAACAGTTGCTGACAGCACTGGCGGCAAAACGGAGTTTTTATGGGTATCTTTCTGCCGCTCGTTTAGGCTTGCAACCGACGCTCGCGCATCGGCCTGTGCCAGTGAGTGCTGAACAATATCAACAGTTCAAACGCAGTGACAGTATTGCTCGCATGAAAGAATGGGAAGCGATTGGACGGCCTAATGCCGCCAAGCGCGAACTGAATTTCCTGCAAAAATATGGCAGTGAGCAGCAAAAACTGAGCGCAGCTAAGTTAGCTTACGACAATGGCTGGTACGATCGCGCGATTACGGCGCTCGCAGATGCTCAGTATTGGGATGATGTTGAAATGCGATTCCCAATGGTGTTTAACAAAGAAATCCAGAAACATGCGAAGGCTGCTAATGTCGATCCGGCTTGGGCGATGGCGATTACTCGGCGTGAGAGTATTTTTTCACCAACTGCGAAATCGCCGGTAGGCGCGCATGGCCTGATGCAAATCATGCCGCAAACGGCCAAGCATTTGGCAAAACGCAAGGTCAGTAGTGAGCAGCTATTCAATCCAAACTTTAATATCGATATGGGCACGGATTATCTCAATTATTTGATGAAAGCCAATGATAATAATCTGATTTTTGCGACAGCCTCCTATAACGCTGGATTTAGTCGAGTAAAAACTTGGATCCCACAAGGCCAGCAACTTGAGGTCGACGTTTGGATTGAAACCATCCCGTTTAAAGAGACCCGTGATTACGTCAAAGCGGTGATGATGTATTATCAAATTTATAATATTCGGATGAAACAGCAGCGAGACGTGTTTAAGCCGCTAATCAACCTGAAAGTCGGCAATGCGCCTTGAACCACAGGTTAAAACAGGCTATTGCTAGCCACTGTAATAGATAACAACTGATAAACGATAGGAACAACTCATGCGCCCTGCATACCAAGCCCTGTACGCAGCTCATTTGGTCGAGTTACAACGCCGAACCAAAGCTGTGTTAACTCGTGAGAACCTTGATGCTTTAGTGATCCATTCGGGTCAAGCCAAGCGCCAGTTTTTAGATGATATGGATTACCCATTTAAGGTGAATCCATTATTTAAAGCATGGGTGCCTATCGTGGATAATCCGCACTGCTGGTTAATTGTTGATGGCGTGAATAAACCGAAATTGGTGTTTTATCTGCCAGTCGATTTTTGGCATAAAGTACCGGATATGCCAACCGACTTCTGGGCTGGATTTTTTGATATTGAATTGATTGATAAGCCCACCAAAGTAGAAAAAATATTGCCTTATGATAAATCCAGAATGGCTTATCTGGGGGAGCAGGTGGAACTCGCGAAGGCGCTCGGTTTTGCTGAATTAAACCCTGAAGGGGTGCTGAGTTATTTGCATTACCATCGCGCTTATAAAACTGAGTATGAACAAGCATGTTTGCGTGAGGCCAACAAGATTGCGATAGCTGGGCATCGGGCAGCCGAAGCTTGTTTCCGTGCGGGTGGTTCAGAATTCGATATTCAGCTGGCTTATTTGGCGGCAGTACAACAGGGTGAAAATGAAGTGCCTTATGGCAACATCATTGCACTGAATCAAAATGCCGCAATTTTACACTACACAGTGCTGGGACGGCAGAAACCAGCGGTGCCGCATTCGTTCTTGATTGATGCAGGCGCTAGCTTCCATGGGTATGCTGCGGATATTACTCGGACTTATAGCCATCAGCAAAATGAGTTCGCTGATTTAATTCAGGCGATGGACCAAGTGCAATTACAGCTGGTTGATAGCTTAAAGCCTGGCATTCATTACACGGACATTCATCTGAAATCTCATCAATTGATTGCCAATGTGTTGGCCGATTTTGATTTTGTGCAATTAGGCGCCGAAGCCATTGTTGAAACGGAAATCAGCCGGACCTTTTACCCCCATGGCATTGGCCATCATTTAGGTTTACAAGTTCATGATGTCGGTGGTTTTATGGCGGATGAGCGCGGTACTCATGTTGCGGCACCTGCCAATCACCCATTTTTGCGTTGCACCCGCCTGATTGAGCCAAATATGGTGTTTACCATCGAGCCTGGTTTGTATTTTATCGATTCGTTGCTGGCGGATTTAAAGCAAACCGATCATGCAAAATATATCAATTGGCATAAAGTGGATGCTTTCCGTCAGTTCGGTGGTATTCGTATTGAAGATAACGTCATTGTGCATCGCGAACGGAACGAAAACCTGACTAGGGATGGCGGCTTACACGGTTAGTACAAGCCAACACTGTGCGAGTAAAAAAGCCAGCGTCTGCTGGCTTTT
>CAZIPG010000233.1:0-4569 GCA_964540955.1 uncultured Rheinheimera sp. | reverse complement strand
CGAAATCCCGTCCGAACCCTGTTACCCGTTGGCCTCTGCCAATGGCGATTAGTCGTATCCGCTCGAATTGGAAGCATGAGTTTGTTGTCGAGCGGATGCAGGGGTCGGGCCGAACGGGGAAACCTCACACACGGCCCAGCGTGCGACGCGCACCATAGCCTCCCAGGGCTCGCAACCTTGGGGCACCAGCACCGAGCGCAACGGGGAACCAACCACGGCCAGCTCGATAAAAACGGCGCGGCAGTCCGGCCCACAGGTGGGGACTGAAGCAGGTGCAGAGTGGCAAGGTGTGTCTCAGGAGCGCGTGAGGGGGAGCTGCCGCAAGCAGCCTCGATAGTCCTGAGCAAGGCGAGCTATCCAGCGTAACTACGTCATTTTTAACGTAGCCAAGCAGGAGGGCGAGCCTATCTTGAAGCGCAGCGAAAGATAGGAGAGCCCGTGTCTTATGGCCTGTCTTTCAAAACAAAAAAAGAGCGATGATCTTGGCGAGGTGGGTAACTGCGCCTGTCCGTCCACATGCCATCGGTTCGGCTTGTGGGCGGCAGCAGTTATCCACGGAAGCGGGTTAGGTTTGGCTCTGGCCGGAGGTACTTATGGGGTTCGACAAGCACCTGATTGAGCTTGATGGTGATCGGGTATGGCTACTGGATGCCGCTGGCAAGCGGTTGTGCGACATGACGGACATGCAGCTGCTCGATTTGGGGAGTCGGATCAGCGTAGAAGGTGGCCTGCTGAACTTCGATTTGGAGGCCCAGAAGTGGCGGGAATGCCTCATTGCCTTGGGCCTTGAGCTGGATTGAAAATCATTTTCCAAATTCGACGATTCAAATCGGTAAATTGATTGCTTTTGGCTCCCGAGGGGGTAACATCAAATTGACTACTTGATGTCTCATATTGGAGATTTGATGATGCAGGAGAAAGAGGCCAAGACGGTGTTCGACATGGGGGGATTCTCCAAGGCGATGATCGTCCCCACCCCCATGGGTTCAGGGTTCCACCTCCACTTGGTGCGCTTTGGCAAGGCTGGTACCGAAGTCGTGGAGCGGCAGCGCGGAGGCTGGCGGGTGTTCTCTTCCATCGATGCGGCTGCCAACACGGCCCACGGCATTGGCTTTCGCCGCATCGAGATAGACCTGAGCAGCCGCTAGGGCCTAGCCCAGCGCAGCAGGAGGGCCAGCGCCCCCAAGCATGCCGCCCCCTCCCACCATGCAGGGGCGGCCCAGCTGAATACGTCATGCAGGCCAAGCAGCCGCATGATCCAGCCACTCGAGGAGCTGCCAGCTCCCTTTACTGCCAACACCGCAGCCATCAGCCCTACAACCTGCCATGCCTTCATAGCCCCACCCCCTTACCGCGGCTCCGCTTTGGCTGTAGCTCCTGCAGTTTCTCCTCCAGCTCGTTGTTCTGCTCCGACAGCGTTCGGTTGTAGCCCTTGAGCTTGTCGATCTCAGCCCCCTGTCTGGCTATCACGCTCTGGGTGCTATCGAGCGCCATGGTGAGCCGCTTAACCTCCCCCTGTGCCTTCTGGAGCTCGCTCTGGGCCTTCTGTGCCTCTGCGGTAGCCTGCTGGGCCAGCTCCACGTTGTCCGCGCTATAGCGGCCCTTCTGGCGACTAAACAGGATCTGCTTGAGCTGGGCATTCTCCTCCTGCAGCGCGGCGTTCTCCCGCTCCAGCTTCTGGGCTTTGGCGTGGCCGCTCATCTTGTCGATCAGGGTAGGGGCTGGGGCGGTGCCGGCGCGCAGGTCTGGCCGGTGCGGGTTTCCCCCCAGACCGTTGGGGGTGTACACGCAGGGGATCTTTTCGTTGATCGTGGCATGGCATCGGCGCCGGATCCCCGCCAGCTTCCGGCCGCCATCCAGCCACGCTTTTGCCTGCAGCTTACCGTCTTTGATCGGGGTGGCAATGACATGGAAGTGCGGGGTGCTCTCGTCCATATGCAGCTGGATCGATACCACGTTCTCGGGGCCGAACTCCTGATCGGCCCATGCTTTGACCTGCTCCCCGAACGGGGCAAAGAACTGTGCCAGATCGCGCTCGATGGGAGGTCCTTCAGGGCACTCCGGTGTGGGGCCTTCTCGCCAGTCGGTTTGGTTGCCGACCTGGATGATGAACTCGATCGCCACTACGGCATCTTTGCGCTTGGCCAGTGCCGAGGCCGCATCGAGTTTGCCCTGATCCCACTCGACCTTAGTGTGCATCGGGCTCTCTGTAAACCATGCCCGTTTCGGAAGCTGGCTGCTGGTTTCGTGGAGGCGGAGGTTGTGTCCCTGAGCCCTGCCAATGTCGGCTTTGCTCATCTTGGCTACGGCGAACGTGAACTTCATCGGGGGCTCCGAGGTGGGGCAGCTTTGGAGTTCAAAGTGTACTCCTTACACTTTGCTACGCAAAGTGGGAGCCCTGCGGGGCGAAAAAGACCTGCCGCGCTACGCTTGCCGCCTCCCGATCTGGAGAAGGCAGACTGCGCTAGCCTCCCCCTGTTCGGGAGGTTT
Organism: uncultured Rheinheimera sp.; assembly: GCA_964540955.1. Lineage (GTDB taxonomy): Bacteria > Pseudomonadota > Gammaproteobacteria > Enterobacterales > Alteromonadaceae > Pararheinheimera. Next base: position 2,079 of record CAZIPG010000233.1, on the reverse strand, counting down.
TAGCGAAAAGCGTCAGTACAGGTCGAGCATGTCGTGATGCCACCATGCAGGTATCAAACTGCAGAGGCAAAGAGGTGCTTGTATGAGGGACTGGGTGTTGGCTGTGCTGCTCCTAATCAGCGGGAACAACATGGAGAATAATTTGGGGATCGCAGCAGTTATCGTGGCAGTGGCACTGATGATAAAGGCTGCTAAGGAGACTGGTTGAGCCCTTACACCCCATGACAGTGGGGCCACTGGCCCCACCATGAATTTCTCATGCGAAACTGGTGGGGCATGCTGCCCCACTCTCAGTACACGAGAGATTTGATGTGCTTTCTCTTAATGGCATTTTTTCTTTCGAGCATTTTGGCTTTGGCTTCTTCGTGTGATGTGAAGACCGCTCTGCCTTCAGCCAGCTTTGTGAATGCGGCAGTTATCTGTTCTTCTAACCATGCATCATGGTCTTCTTGCTTTCTTTGTTCTTCAGCCAGCTTTTCTGCCAACTTACGGCATTCGTCGCTCAACGTTGTTCCATTTTTATCTGCATACATCTGAGCTAGTCTTTTTGTCTCTTCACTGACTCTAAATTGAATTCTTGCATCCATTGGTCGCCTCGTTTGGGTGTAACCGGTGGGGATCTCTATAAGGCGATGTTAGCACGCATGTGCTAACAGTTGTTAACTGTAGTACACAAAAAACATATGAAAATCATATTAAAAACCACTCCAAAACCTAGCAAATGACTGTTTTTTTATGGATTTACTTGTTTCTGGGCTCTCTTGAGTCTCTTTTCCTTATTCATGTCTCATGTTGTCACGGTGGATGGTTGGTTGGGTGGGTGGTGTTAAGTTTGCTTTTGCGAAAAAGAAATTATTAATAAATCGCGATTTGTGTTTGGTGATGATCAGTGGTGTGGTGGTTGATCGAATGGTCGTGTGGGAGTAGAATTGAGGTACGTGAATGAATGGAAGGATTTGAACATGGCTTTTAAAAGTCAGATGGAAAGCACCAAGGTGTCATCTCGTAGAGGTTCAGCATCTCCGCTTACGGTATCTCAGTCATACAAACCTTCAACAAAAGCTGAAGAGCTCTCATTCCGGATCTCCGCTAAGTTGCTGGGAGACATTGGATTAAAGAACGGCGACAAAGCGGATGTGTTGTTTGATGGTGAAACTGGCCGTTGGATGATCCGACCATCCCAAGATGGCTTTACCATATCCGGAAAGCTTGAAGCTCCCACAGGGTTGATTCGTTACACTCTGAAAGTTGGGCACGCTCGACTGACTGATAAACGAGCCGATCTCCCAGTAAAAAAAGAGTGCGATATCGACACACTCTCTATATCTGAACGCTCAATCATTTTCTCTCTTCAGAAAGAAGGGGCGTAAATGAACAGTTTCTCGCTAGGTTGGGAAGATGCTGCGTTAGATGATCGTGGTGGTATCTATGAGTTTCTGGTTGAGTTCAACGTGGAGGCTGCGGAGAGGACGGATCGGCTTATTGAGGAGGCTGCAGAGTCTTTGATGCTGCAGCCACATAGGCATCCTGCATGCTCTGATGGCAATGGGAGGAAGATGGTTCTGACAAAGATACCCTTTCTCCTAATCTACAGTGTTGATACCAAAATGAACTGCGTTCGAGTGATGCGAGTGTTTCATCAAGCTCAAAAGATCCCGAAGCTAGATCATTGACGATCTTCTTACGATCAGCGTAACCTTCCATCCAGAAACGAAAAAACCACCCTGCAAGGTGGTTTTTCGAAGGTTCAGCAAGTCTGCAAACTTCTGAACCGGGTAACAGCTTCAGGCGGAAGCAGCTACCGAATTCCAACCAAGTTTAGCGGCAACCTGTCGCACCTTTCAAGCTAAATCCCGCCTGAACCCCTGTTACCGTTGGCCTCTGCCAATGGCGATTAGTCGTATCCGCTCGAATTGGAAGCATGTTGATGTTGTCGAGCGGGTGCAGGGGTCGGGCCGAACGGGGAATCCTCACATACGGCCCAGCGTGCGACGCGCACCATAGCCTCCCATGGCTCGCAACCATGGGGCACCAGCACCGAGCGCAACGGGGAACCAACCACGGCCAGCTCGATAAAAA
>CAZIPG010000232.1:760-4595 GCA_964540955.1 uncultured Rheinheimera sp. | reverse complement strand
GGTTGGTCATGGACGGAACCTGAAATCGGCCCCATATTATAAAGAAAAAACCGCGCTTTGGGTATGAAAATAGCCAACTTAGACCAGTGATGTTTCCAAGAGCAAATGTCTGTTCTTTCGAGATGACTGATTTTTTGTATAAAATTTGATATAAATACCCGCTGTTTAAGTAAAAAGGCGGGTTTGATGCAAAAATTATTGCTGGGTTTCATGTTCATTTTAAGCTTGGTGTCTTGTGCACCGGCGCCTGAGCCTATGCAATTACATCAGATTTATCAAAGAGATAGCATCAGAGTTGGCATTTTAAATGGCCCAACCAGCTACTTTGAAGGCCCTGATGGCGCCACTGGTTATGAATACGAGTTGGCCGCAGCCTTTGCCAACAAGTTAGGCGTGAAATTAGAACTGGTTCCCAGTTTCCAACTGGAAGAATTGTTATTAAAACTGAAAAATAACGAAATCGACCTAATTGCCAGCGGTGCAACTATCTCCGAGAAGTTGCAACAGGAATTTCGCTTAGCGCCTGCTTATCAACAAAGCGACGAAGTCTTAGTGTATTCACTTGGCAAAAAACGACCGAAATCGTTGGCCGAATTGGAAGCCCCTATTGTCGTAAGTAAAGGCTCAAGCCAAGCAGAAACGCTGATTTCTCTAAGAAGTACAGAACCCAATTTTGAAGTACAATTTAACGAAAGTGACGACAGTACGGAATTATTACAGGCCGTCGCTGAAGGTAAAATTCGTTACACTCTGGCTGATTCGCATATGCTCGCCATCAATCAACGGTTTTACCCTTCTTTAGGCGTTGCCTTTACTTTAAAACATGATTTACCTGTGGCTTGGCTAATGCGTCGGTCGGCCGATGATTCCTTGTTTACCGTGCTGATCGAGTTCTTCGGGCGTAGCTATGAAAACGCTGAATTATTAACGCTGGAAGATAAATATTTTGGCCACGTGAAGCGTTTTAATTACGCGGACACCCTGGAGTATATCGACCAAATTGACCGCAAATTACCACGCTACCAGCCACTCTTTGAAAAGTACGCAGGGCCTTTAGATTGGCGTTTGTTGGCGGCGATGGCCTACCAAGAATCTCGGTGGGATCCCAAAGCGCGTAGCCCACAAGGTGTGGTGGGCATGATGATGTTGACAGTGCCGACTGCTGAATTGATGAATGTCACCAGTCGAGTGGACGCAGCTCAGAGTATCCGCGGCGGCAGTAAGTTTTTACAGAAGTTAATTGGCCTGATCCCTGAACGAATTCAACAACCTGATCGGCTTTGGTTTGCTATCGCAGCTTACAATATCGGTCTTTCGCATGTCGAAAGTGCACGCAAGTTAACCGAAAAAGATGGCGGTGATCCGGACAAATGGGCTGAAGTCAAACAACGGTTACCGTTGTTGAAACAGCGCAAATACTACAGCCAAACACGTACCGGCTTTGCACGGGGCGATCATGCCGTTTATTATGTCGAAAATGTCCGGCGTTATTACGATACTTTATTGTGGGTTGATGAGAAAAAACGCACAGAAATGGCATTAAAGCAGGCCGAAAAAGAGCAATCAGCGGCAAAAAATTTACCTAACCAGCAATCTAATGGCAACACCAAGAACGTAGAAAAACCAAAGTCAAAACAACCTTAACGGACGCTCGACTCACTTGCCGGTAGATACCTGAAATAGCTAAATAGCAAACGCCAAGCAGATGTAATTTGTTTCGCGTGATGAAGAGGAACCAACATGTTACGTAGAAAAAAACCAAAAATGCTGAAGAAGCGCCGCTTGATGGATGTTGGCTCCAGCCGTCGTCGCATCAAACGCAGCGTTGCCGTTTTAAAATTACGTCGGCGTCAGCGCAATTTTATGGCCTTAGTCCAAGCCCCCTTACTGGTTCCGCCAACAGAATCTTCAACGATTTAATCAGGCATACCTTCCGTTTTTTCAGCGCTTTCTGCCATCAGCTTCGCCTTTCTCTTGGCCTTATGTTCGTAGCGACGACGCTTGAAAAAATCGGAGAGTTGTTCCGAACACCGCTGTGCCAAAACACCGCTGACAACCTCGACTTGATGGTTACAACTGGGGTGATGGATCAAATTTAAAGCGGAGCCACAAGCGCCAGTTTTTAAATCAACCGCGCCAAATACCACCCGCTTGACCCGCGCATGCACCAATAAACCGGTACACATCGCGCAAGGTTCTAAGGTGACATAGAGAGTCGTATCCAGTAAGCGATAATTACCGATCTTTTCACCTGCCGCGCGAATGGCCAACATTTCTGCATGAGCTGACGGATCATTGAGCATAATGGAGCGATTGAACCCTTCCCCAATCACCTCATCATCTTTCACTAAGACCGCACCAACAGGTATTTCGCCAAGCGCTTCCGCTTTGGAGGCAAGCTCTAAAGCATACGCCATCCAATAATCATCAGTTTGCATGAGCAATTCAAACTCGCCATTCTAAGAAGATGGCTAATTTTACCACTCAACACCAAATGATTTGACTAAAATTTAGTTTTATTGCCATCGACAAAGTTAGTATTTTGTAATAAGTTTATGATATTCATATAGAAAAATCTTTGGCATAAGCTTTGCTAAAACAAGTTTTTACTGACTAAACAAAAAGGGAAATAACTATGGGTGTCTTTGATGTCGGTGTCGTGGCGGTCATTGGTGCATTTGCTTACGCATTTTTTGAACAGCATACCAAAACCAAAGTGAAATTGGCCCAAACCAATGGGACCAACGAACAGCAAGCCAAAGAAATCGAAGCGCTGAAGCAGCGGGTTGCCGCACTCGAAGCGATTGTGACTGATAAATCGTATCAACTGAAACAGCAAATCGACCAGCTTTGAGTGAGTCTCGCGCTGCTTGCTTGGCTTCTCTGCCTAAGGTCAGTTCAGATATAGTAAGGCTTAGTCACGGTATGTTAATGCTGTCGACTCGCTTCAAAACAAAAACGCCCAACATCAAGATGGGCGTTTGTTTTCGGTTGCAACGAGGGGGATAAACTATTCCCACTCAATGGTTGCTGGAGGCTTGCCCGAGACATCATAGACAACCCGTGAAATTCCATTCACTTCGTTGATGATGCGATTTGAAACATGACCTAATAACTCATAAGGTAAGTGAGCCCAGTGCGCGGTCATAAAATCGATGGTTTGCACAGCACGCAGTGACACAACCCAATCATATTTACGACCATCGCCCATCACGCCAACCGATTTCACCGGTAAAAATACCGTGAAGGCTTGGCTGACTTGGTTATACCAACCTGACTTATGCAATTCTTCAATGAAAATCGCATCGGCTTTACGCAGTAAATCACAGTATTCTTTCTTCACTTCGCCGAGCACACGAACACCAAGACCTGGGCCTGGGAACGGATGGCGATACAGCATATCGTAAGGCAAACCTAGCGCTAGACCGACTTTACGCACTTCATCTTTAAACAATTCACGTAACGGCTCGACTAAGCCCATCTTCATATCTGCTGGCAAACCGCCGACGTTATGATGGGATTTAATGACATGCGCTTTACCGGTTTTAGAGGCTGCAGATTCAATCACGTCTGGATAAATAGTGCCTTGCGCTAACCACTTGGCATTCGTCAGCTTTTTCGCTTCTTCGTCAAACACTTCAACAAAAACGCGGCCGATGATTTTACGCTTGGCTTCTGGCTCAGCTTCACCTTGTAACGCATCTAAAAAGCGCTGTTCTGCATTCACATGGATGATGTTCAGACCAAAATGATCACCAAACATATCCATGACCTGCTTGCCTTCGTTTAAACGCAATAAGCCGTTATCAACAAACACACAAGTCAGATTTTTACC
>CAZIPG010000232.1:0-750 GCA_964540955.1 uncultured Rheinheimera sp. | reverse complement strand
CGATGCAATAACATCGCAACGACGGATGAATCCACACCGCCTGATAAACCTAAAATGACTTGGTCATTACCCACTTGTTGTTTGATGTTTGCAATTGCATCATCAATGATAGTTGCTGGCGTCCAGAGTTTTTCACAGCCACAAATATCCACCACGAATTGCTCAAGCATCCGTAAGCCTTGACGGGTGTGGGTGACTTCAGGGTGGAATTGCACGCCATAAAATTGTTTGGCTTCATTCGCCATTGCCGCATGTGGGCAAGTCGGCGTTTGACCTGTCGTGACAAAACCTGCTGGAATGGCAACGACTTTATCACCATGGCTCATCCAGACATCCAATAAACCATGACCTTGCTCATTGAGGTGATCTTCAATGCCCGCAAATAATGGATTGTTGGCAATCACTTCAACTTGGGCATAGCCAAATTCACGATGCTCAGAGGAGGCTACTTTACCGCCTAATTGCTCAGCCATGGTTTGCATGCCATAACAAACCCCGAGCACAGGGACGTTGGCTTCAAACACGTACTGCGGCGCACGCGGCGAACCCGCTTCAGTCACAGACTCTGGGCCACCGGACAAAATAATGCCGGTCGGGTTAAATTCAGCAATTTGCTCGGCAGTCACATCCCAAGCCCACAATTCGCAGTAGACGCCAATTTCACGCACACGACGGGCGATCAGTTGAGTGTATTGCGAACCGAAGTCGAGGATCAAAATACGATGAAAATGGATATTTTTGCTCATACAA
>CAZIPG010000231.1:0-4621 GCA_964540955.1 uncultured Rheinheimera sp. | reverse complement strand
CTGAATCCCAATATTTATTTGGTGTCGAAATCGCATTAAAAAGTATTTTTAAATAAGGTAATCTAATGTTTTGCAATAAAATTCTACTAATCACCGGCGGTACCGGCTCATTTGGTAATGCCGTGCTGCGTCGTTTTCTGGATACCGATATCGCTGAAATCCGCATTTTTAGTCGCGATGAGAAAAAACAAGATGATATGCGTAAAAAGTATAATCATCCGAAGCTGAAGTTTTACATTGGTGATGTTCGTGACTATAACAGCGTGCTGAATGCGACGCGTGGTGTAGATTTTATTTACCATGCAGCTGCACTGAAGCAGGTGCCAAGTTGTGAGTTTTATCCCATGGAAGCGGTTAAAACGAATGTGATTGGTACTGAAAATGTGCTCGAAGCTGCCATTGTCAATGGCGTCTCGCGCGTTGTTTGTTTAAGCACTGATAAAGCGGTTTATCCAATTAATGCTATGGGTATTTCCAAAGCCATGATGGAAAAAGTCATGGTTGCCAAAGCGCGAAACTTGGACGCTCAGAAAACTGTGATTTGTGGAACCCGCTATGGCAATGTGATGGCATCTCGCGGTTCTGTCATTCCCTTGTTTGTTGATTTGGTTCGTGCGGGTAAGCCAATTACCATTACCGATCCGAATATGACTCGCTTTATGATGACTTTAGATGATGCAGTTGACCTTGTGCTGTATGCGTTCGAACATGGTGATAACGGTGATATTTTTGTGCAAAAAGCACCTGCCGCAACCATTGATGTACTCACGCAGGCGTTACTTGAATTGATGCAGCAACCGGCGCACACAGTGAACATTATCGGCACCCGTCATGGCGAAAAATTGTATGAAGCTTTATTAAGCCGCGAGGAAATGGCTTGCGCGATTGATATGGGTAATTACTACCGAGTACCGCCAGATAACCGTGATCTGAATTACGGCAAATACTTTGACCAAGGCGATCAAAAACTGAGTGAGTTAGAAGACTACAACTCGCACAATACTGAGCGTCTTGATGTTGCGGGGATGAAGCAACTTTTACTGAAATTAAAATTTATGCAGGCGATAGCGCGTGGTGAGCACGCAACTGCAGAGGATTAAGCGATGAAAGTATTAGTCACCGGCGCCAATGGTTTTATCGGCAAGAATTTAATTATTAGTCTGCAGCGTAACCCTGATATCCAAGTGGTTAAATTTACTCACGATATGGATGTTGCTGATCTACCCAGGTTACTACAAGACACTGACTTTATCTTTCACCTCGCTGGCATCAATCGGCCACAGGATGAAAATGAGTTTGCTACAGGCAATGCCGATCTGACCGCAACAATCTGTCAGGCTATCAAACAAACTGGCCGTAAAATTCCAATTGTCTTAACTTCGTCGATTCAGGCCGAGCGCCATAATGCTTATGGCAGAAGTAAATTGATGGCCGAAATGCATTTACTGAATTTGCATTTGGAAACAGGCAATAAAGTTTATATCTATCGTTTGCCAAATGTGTTTGGCAAATGGTGTAGACCGAACTATAACTCGGCGGTTGCAACGTTCTGCCATAACATCAGCCGCGGTTTGCCTATCCAAGTGAATGATCCGGCCGTTAAATTGCAATTGGTTCATATTGGCGCCGTGGTGAGTTCATTTGTCAAAGTGTTATATGAGCAACCCGCAGAGCAGCTGTATGTCACTGTTGATCCGGTTTATTACGTTACCCTAGGTGAGCTGGTCGACCAGCTTTATAAGTTCCGGGATAGTCGTGAAAGTTTAATTACGGAACCGGTCGGTGAAGGGTTTACCCGCGTGCTTTATGCGACCTACATCAGTTACATTCCACCAGATAAGTTCAACTACAGCTTGACCAAACATGAAGATAAACGCGGTTGTTTTGTTGAAATGCTGAAAACGCGTGACTCAGGTCAATTTTCATTTTTTACGGCGCATCCTGGTGTGACCCGTGGCGGCCATTACCATCACGTAAAAACCGAAAAGTTCTTAGTGATTAAGGGCAAAGCTCGTTTTGGTTTCCGTCACATTATTACCGATGAAGTAATTGAAATTTTTACCAGTGGCGAAGTGCCTGAAATTGTTGAAACAGTGCCAGGCTGGTCTCATGATGTCACCAATATCGGGGATGAGGAAATGGTAGTAATGCTCTGGGCAAATGAGAATTTTGATCGCGAACGTCCAGATACAGTGGCTTACAAGGTGTAGAAATGAAAAAACTCAAAATAATGACAGTCGTTGGCACACGTCCAGAGATTATTCGCCTTTCTCGTGTGATGGCTGCTTTAGATGCTCATTGCGAACACATCATTGTGCATACGGGGCAAAATTACGATTTCGAACTAAATCAGGTGTTTTTTGATGATTTAGGCGTTCGTAAACCTGATTATTTTTTGAATGCGGCAGGGGCAAGTGGTGCTGAAACTATTGGGAATGTCATCATTGCCGTTGATAAAGTTTTAGCCGAAGTCACACCAGATGCCATGCTGGTGCTGGGCGACACCAATAGTTGTATGGCGGTTATTCCGGCAAAACGTCGCAAGATCCCAACTTTCCACATGGAAGCGGGGAATCGCTGTTTTGATATGCGAGTTCCTGAAGAAATTAACCGTCGAATCGTAGACCATACCGCTGATATTAACCTCACTTACAGCAGCATTGCTCGTGATTACTTGCTCGCCGAGGGCCTGCCTGCCGATCGCGTGATTAAAACCGGCAGCCCAATGTTTGAAGTGTTAAATCACTACATGCCACAAATTGACGGTTCTGATGTACTTGCTCGGCTTGGGTTAACAGAGCGCCAGTTTTTTGTAATTAGCGCGCATCGTGAAGAGAATGTCGATTCAGTGAAAAATCTGCAGAAGCTTGGTCAAGTGTTGAATGGCCTGGCTGAGCAATTTGGTTTGCCTGTGATCGTCTCTACCCATCCAAGAACTCGAAAACGTATTGAAGAGCAGGGTCTGACATTCCACCCTCTGGTTCAGTTATTAAAACCGCTTGGTTTCCATGATTACAACAAACTGCAAAAATCAGCTAAAGCTGTGTTGTCCGATAGTGGAACAATCAGCGAAGAATCTTCAATTATGAATTTCCCTGCCTTGAATATTCGTGAAGCTCATGAACGGCCAGAAGCCTTCGAAGAGGCTTCTGTCATGATGGTGGGTCTTGAGGTTGAACGGGTATTCCAAGCCTTGCAAGTATTAGAATCTCAACCCAGTGGTGCTGAACGTTTGTTAAGACCGGTCGAAGATTACAGCATGCCGAATGTCTCAGATAAGGTTGTCAGAATTGTGCATAGCTACCGTGATTATGTAATGCGCGTGGTTTGGAAGCAGTATTGATGCGGATTTTATTCATTAGTCAACTGTTTGACCCTGAGTACTCAATCAAAGGTTTAGCGTTAATGCAACGGTTGGTTGCCGATGGGCATCAAGTGGAGGTATTAACAACTTTTCCAAATTACCCTACAGGGAAGGTATTTGAAGGTTATTCAGTTAAATTTCGTCAGGTTGAAGATTGTGGTGGTGTAAGGGTTGTTCGGCTCTGGTCTCATATTTCACATTCAAAATCGAAATTTTCAAGAGCTTGGTCCTATTTGTCGTTCACTTTGATGGCACTTTTCGCTGCATTGTTTACTCAAAAGCCAGATGTCGTTTATACCTACCACCCTCAATCGACCACAGGGCTTATTGGTTTGTTGATGAAGTTATTCAGGGGCGTGCCTTTCATCACAGACGTTCAAGACCTTTGGCCTGATGCTTTATCGGCAACCGGCATGCGTCGAGATGGCGTCCTCTTAAAAGGGATCGGTCGGTGGTGTGCTCTGGTTTATAAATGCGCAGCAAAGATAGTTGTTCTCTCAGAAGGTTTTAAGCAGGCTCTTATTGATAGAGGTGTCTCAGCTGAAAAAATACACTTAGTATACAATTGGTGCCCAGAGGAGCAGCGTATTGCCAATGTTTTAGAGCAAAGTTCTAAGGTAATACAGAATGAAGGTCCTGCACGCTTTGTCTATGCAGGCAATTTGGGCGCTGCACAAGCTTTGACCTCAATCATTAAAGCTCTCGGTCGTTTTCAAAAGAGTGAGTTAACCCTCACTTTAATTGGCGGTGGGGTTGAAAAAGAGCAACTGAAGAATTTTGTTGCTGAAGCTAAGCTTGAAAATATTTTCTTTGGTGACTATGTACCGTCGTCTCAAATCTTTAACGTCTTAGCAGATGCCGATGTATTAGTGATCCATTTGAAGGATGACGACTTATTTCGAATTACAATACCGTCAAAAACGCAATCAAGTATGGCCATGGCCAAACCAATCTTGATGGCTGTAGGTGGCGAAGCAAATAAGTTAGTTGTTGAAGCTGATGCAGGCGCTGTAGCTGAGCCGGAAGACGAGCATTCTATTCAAGAAGCTGCCGCTACACTGTTAGCAAAGCGTCACACTTGGCAGCAGTTGGGTCAAAATTCACGAAATTTTTACCAGCAAAAATTATGCATGGATGTTAATTACCAGAAGTTGCTGGTGGTGCTAGCATGAGCCGCTAAATAGTATGATTATTCGTAAAGCGACCAAGGACGATTTGCCGCAGCTGGGTGCCCCTTGGATGAAAATACAGTGATTT
>CAZIPG010000230.1:0-4631 GCA_964540955.1 uncultured Rheinheimera sp. | reverse complement strand
AATGAATGTGTATCCAACTCGCCGTACAGCCGCTTATCCACAATATGTTTATGATGCAACGAAAGACATTGCCGGCAAAGCTGAACTAGTGCAAGGTGGCAACGGTATTGTCAATGCGGCAATTGGTATTCCTTTTCCAATTCCAGCAAATGGCTTAGAAGCAATTTGGAACCATATCGTTCGTTACCGTGGTGTCGCTGCAACGCGCAATGGTGGCCAAGCTGCTCCGACCGCTGATGGCTCTTATACTCTGATTGGTTTCGATGAACAAATCATGTTCAAGTACTCAGATAAAGCTGCGACAGCCGAAGCATTGCAAGCAGAAAATATTCTGTTCCGCTTTAAGCAGAGCGTAACAAACCCTGCTCGATTAGCAGGTACTGCTTTGTTAGTGCATGAAACCATGGACCAAGTGAAAACTCCTCGCCAAGCATGGACTTATAATACAGGTCAACGCCGTGTTCGTCGTGCGCCTAACGTAGCCTATGACGCTCCAGGTACTGCTTCGGATGGTCTGCGTACTACCGATGACTTTGACATGTTTAACGGCTCGCCAGATCGTTACAACTGGAAGTTGGTGGGTAAACAAGAGATGTATATCCCATACAACAGTTACAAGTTGCATGCGAAGACAACTAAATATGCAGATTTGTTAAAGCCAGGACATTTGAACCCAGAATATGTGCGTTATGAAAAGCACCGCGTTTGGGTTGTTGAAGCCACGTTGAAATCAGGGATCACCCATGTTTATGGCAAGCGTGTATTCTTCATTGACGAGGATAGTTGGCAGATCCATGTTGCTGACTTATATGATGCCCGTGGTGAGTTATATCGTGTAGCAGTTGCGCATGGTCTGAACTATTATGAAGTTCCAACTCACTGGAGTACTTTAGAGGTTTATCACGATTTGAACTCTCGCCGTTATATTGCGATTGGTTTAGATAATGAAGACAAAATGTACGACTTCTCAGTGAAACTTTCTGATAACGACTTTACCCCTGCGGCGTTACGCCGTGAAGGGACGCGTTAATAGAAAATCGATCGAATGAACGGTTGGCTTGATAGCCAACCGTTTTTGTTTTAGCTAAAACCTTGAGTATTCACTCTAATGAAGTTTAAATTTTTGACTGGGTTGAGTTTTTTATTCGCTTTGTTCCCTGTGATTGCGGAAGAGCAGCAAGCTCCACAAAGTGCTTATATTTTACCTAACGCAGATAAATCATTAATCACTGATATTATATCGGTTTCCGGTAAGTTTTATGTTGCTGCAGGTGAGCGTGGACATGTGCTGAAAAGTTCAGACGGTCAACAATGGCAGCAAAGTGCAACACCTCTTCGCTCGAATCTTAATTCTATCTTTTTCTTTAACGAACAGCTGGGTTGGGCTGTGGGACATGACGCATCTATCATTCATACTAATGATGGCGGAGTCACTTGGACCCTACAACAATATTTACCTGAACTCGATAAACCATTGTTAGATATTGTGTTTAACGACGAAAATAACGGCATTGCAGTGGGCGCTTACGGGATGTTTTATCGTACTACAGATGGTGGCAAATCTTGGACTAAAGAATTTCACGCAGAACTAGCAAATGCTGAAGATCAAGGTTTCTTAGCTGAGTTAAAAGCCAGTGATCCAGAAGCATATGCCATTGAAGCGGGGTCAGTACTGCCGCATTTTAATCGTCTTTTCGCCGATGGCAATTTGATTTACATGGTCGGAGAAGCTGGATTTTATGCATCAAGCCAAGATTTTGGTAAAACCTGGCGGCGAGAAAATAGCTTTTACAATGGCTCGTTATTTGGTGTCACTAGAACAGGTCAAGGTCATTTATTTGCCATAGGTTTAAGAGGCCATGCTTTTAGAAGTACCGACCTCGGTGTGACTTGGCAATCGGTTCAATTACCCTCGCCATCAACATTGAATAGTGTTTTAGCTTTTGAAGATAAAATTTATTTATTTGGTAATGCGGGCACTTTACTAGTTTCTGAGGATGATGGGCTAACTTTCACATCAATCAAAGCTCCAGATGGTAAATCTATTCTCAATGGTGTTCGTGTCGGAGCTCAGTTAGTGTTGGCAACTGAAACCGGAATCAAGACAGTCCCTGCGGTGGTAGCGAAATAATATGAGTGCAAATCGTTTTGTTAATAAGTGTGAATATGCTTTATTTCGTCATCGAGGCATGGTGATTATTGCGTTTGCTTTGATGACTTTATTTTTGTTGTTTAAAGCAAGCCAAATCAAACTTGATGCTGCATTTACAAAGAATATTCCTTTAAATCATGAATATATGCAGACTTATTTGAAGCATGCTAAAGATTTTGGCGGTGCTAATAATATTTTGATTTCTGTCTGCGATGCATCGGGGAATATTTTTAATCCAAATTTCTTTGATACCTTCAAAAAAATCCATGACCAAGTCTACTATATGCCCGGAGTCGATCGGGTTTTGGTGAAGTCACTTTACAGTCCTAGTACTCGTTTTGTTGAAGTGGTGGAAGATGGTTTTGCTGGTGGCCCAGTTATTCCGGCTGATTTTGAGCCAACACCTGAAGGCCTTTCAATTGTTAAACAGAACATTGATAAAGCGAATATTGTGGGCCGCATGGTTGCCGATGACTACAGTTGCGCGATGGTGACTGCTCAGTTACAAGAAATTAATCCTGAAACTCTTGAAAAACTAGACACTATTAAATTTGCAAATCAACTCGAAGCCGAAGTTCGCAAACAATACCAATCAGAGCAAGTTTCAATTCATATTATTGGTTTTGCCAAGATGGTTGGTGATGTGGCAAATGGTGCGAAGGGCGTTTTAGTCTTTTTTGCACTTGCCATCGCTATCACTGCTGTGATGGTTTATCTATTTTCCCGTTCGATTAAATTAACCTTACTACCCATCGCTTGTTCATTGATTGCGGTTGTCTGGCAAATTGGCTTATTGAATGTAGTAGGTTTTGGTATCGATCCAATGTCGATACTCGTGCCTTTCCTGGTCTTTGCTATCGGGGTTAGCCATGGCGTGCAAATGATTAACGCTACAGGTAAAAATATTGCCAATGGTCTTGATGCAAAAACCGCAGCTCAGGCTAGCTTCAGAACGCTTCTAATCCCAGGCGGCGTCGCTTTATTATCAGATACTGTTGGTTTTATTACTTTATTAGCAATCGATATTGGGGTCATCCGTGAACTTGCTATCACAGCAAGTCTGGGTGTTGGGGTGATTATCCTCACAAATTTATTTTTATTGCCAGTCTTGATGAGCTACATCAAATTCAAACCGTCATATGTTGCATCGGTATCGGCACCTACACCAAAAACAGATAAGTTTTGGTATTTGGTCTCTGCTTTTACTGAACGCAAGTATGCTGCAGTCATTTTGTTACTCACAGCAGGACTATTTGTATTTGGCTATCAGCAAAGTAAAGAATTGAAAATTGGTGATCTGCATCCTGGCGCAGCTTCACTGCACGCAGATTCTCAATATAACCAAGATACTTTCTTGATTACTGACAGATATGCGATTTCTGTGGATTATATCAATATTATGGTAGAAACCGTTCCTAATGGCTGTACCTTCCATAATGTGATGGATCGAATTGATCAATTCCAATGGCAGATGGAAAATGTTCCAGGCGTACAAAGCGCAGTTTCATTGCCTTCAGTCTCTAAAGCGATTAATGCAGCTTTTAATGAAGGGAATTTGAAATGGCGTGTGTTACCACGGACAACAGAAAGTCTTGTCCAATCTTCTTCACGTGTAGAGACTAGTACTGGCTTACTCAACGCCGATTGTTCTGTCATGCCGGTGATCTTATTCTTAGAAGATCATAAAGCAGAAACTATTGAGAAAGTGGTTGCTGAGGCAAAACGAGTCGGCGCAGAATTGGGTAATGATGAGGTCCAATTTAAACTGGCATCAGGCCCTGTTGGTGTAATGGCTGCGACAAATGAAGCAGTTGCTGAAGCTCAAGATCCTATGACATGGTATGTCTATGGCGCAGTGATCTTATTATGTTTACTGAGTTTTCGCTCAATGCGAGCCACTATCGCTGTTATTATTCCGCTCTATGTTGTGACGGTCCTAGCGACTGCGTTAATGACTTATTTGGAGATAGGTTTAACGGTATCAACCTTACCTGTGATTGCATTGGGTGTTGGTATTGGTGTGGACTACGGCATCTACATTTTAACGAACATGACTCAGCCTCTTCGTGATGGTGTACCACTACGAATTGCTTATTACAACGCTTTGAAAACGACTGGTAGTGCAGTGTTGTTTACCGCCGTGACTTTAGCTGTAGGGGTGAGTACTTGGGGATTCTCGGCGCTTAAATTCCAGGTTGATATGGGGATCCTGCTGACTTTCATGTTCCTTGTGAATATGTTAGGGGCAATTTTGGTATTACCCGCGATTGCTGCCTTTTTCTGGCCGCAAAATAAGTCACAAAAAAGCTAATTATTTAAACGAATGATTATGCAATATAAATAAGAAAATGGCCTTATGGCCATTTTCTTATTTAAAAGACCTGAATAGATTGTCAATATGATGAATTTCTTTCTGGTACAACCAGTTGAAAAGCAAGAAATAAAACTCGAAAAGCACTAAAATAGTCAATAAACTTCG
>CAZIPG010000229.1:0-4656 GCA_964540955.1 uncultured Rheinheimera sp. | reverse complement strand
AAATATCCACTAGGAACAGATGACTTAGGCCGTGATTTAATTTCAAGATTGATGCGAGGGACAAGCTACACCTTTGGCTTAGCGATTTTAGCGGTGCTTGGGGCTTTGGCGGGTGGTTTAATCTTGGGCGCCCTAGCCGGGATGAGCAAAGGCTTTAAATCAAGTATTTTTAACCACTTGCTCGATTTAGCGCTAACAATCCCAAGTCTATTATTAGCGATAGTCATTGTTGCGGTGCTGGGGCCAGGCCTAACGAATACCATCTGGGCTATTATGCTCGCTTTGTTACCACAATTTGTCCATGGTGTGCGTAATGCCATTCAAGATCAATTAAAACAGGACTATGTTGTTGCCTATCGCCTTGATGGCGCTAACAGTTGGCAAATTTTATTCAATGTCATTTTGCCCAATATTTGGGAGCAATTAATCTTGTTGTCCACCATGGCATTGTCAACTGCGATCCTCGATATTGCAGCACTTGGCTTTTTAGGGTTGGGCGCTCAATCTCCGACCGCGGAATGGGGCGCGATGATTGCAGACTCTTTAGATGCGATTTACATAGCGCCTTGGACTGTCGCTCTGCCTGGCATCTTAATTTTTGTTGCCGTGTTATCGGTTAATTTGGTGGGTGATGGCCTTCGAGTCGCAATGAAAAAACGGCGGGAAAATTAATGCAACTATTAGATATCCGCAACCTAACCCTCGAATTAGACACTGGCGAAGGCGTGATCCGCGCTGTTGACCGCGTTAATTTAAGCATTAAAGAAGGTGAGATCCGAGGGCTTGTCGGCGAATCAGGCTCAGGGAAAAGCTTGATTGCCAAAGCAATCATGGGCGTGTTACATGAGCGTTGGCGAATTTCTGCTGATCGTTTTAGTTGGTGCGGCGAAGATTTATTGCAACTGCCCCATCAGCAACAACGCAAAATAATCAGTCGCGATATTGCGATGATTTATCAAGAACCAAGCCGTAGTATGGATCCGACTTCCACCATCGGTGAGCAACTGACTGAATCTATCCCAGACCATCTATTGGAAGGCTCTTGGTGGCAGCGAGGTTATGCCCGAAAAAAACGGGCGATTGCACTGTTACATAAAGTAGGGATCCGCGACCATAAAGCTGTGTGGCAAAGTTACCCCTACCAACTATCGGAAGGGGTTTGCCAAAAAATTTCCATCGCGATGGCAATTGCGAAAAACCCAAAACTATTGATTGCTGATGAGCCAACTACGGCACTTGAAAGTACAACGCAAGCACAGCTATTCCGTTTATTAGCGAGTTTTAACCAATTAAAAGGCACTTCCATTCTTTTAATTAGCCACGAGCTAGAAACTGTAGCAAAAAATACCGATAGCCTCAGCGTGCTGTATTGTGGCCAGTTGGTTGAAGCCGGCGATACCGAAACTATCTTAAAAGAACCATTACACCCTTATACTGATGCACTCATTAAGAGTGTGCCGGAATTCCAACCTGAGCTAAATTTTAAACAACCACTGTATGCTTTACATGGCAGTATTCCAACATTGCAGCATTTGCCAATCGGCTGTCGCTTAGGGCCTCGCTGCCCGAACGCCCGCAAGGAATGTGTTAAAACGCCATTACCCGATCGAGTGCAAAATCACTATTTTAGCTGTCATTTTCCCATCAAAAAGGTGCAATCATCATGAGTTTGCTGTTGGAAGTGAAACAGCTGAGTAAAAGTTACGCCAAGGCACAAGGATTGTTTCGCCAGCAAAAAATTCAAGCCTTAACCGAAGTCAGTTTTCAATTAAATAGCGGTCAAACCTTAGCCATCGTCGGTGAAACGGGTTCAGGCAAAAGTACCTTGGCGAAAGTGTTAGTTGGCATCGAGCAAGCAGACGGTGGCGAGATATTGTTTGGCGGTAGCCCATTAAATTGTCGTGATTATCAAAAGACGAACCATCTGATCCGTTACATCTTTCAAGATCCTGCACGCTCTTTAAGTCCAAATCAGAAAATTTCTGAAATTCTGCATTCTGTGCTTCGTTACAGTACTGTACTCAACGAAGAACAACGCAGCGAGAAAATCAGCCAGACCTTAAAATTACTGGGCTTATTAAATGAACACGGCAATTATTACCCGCATATGTTCTCAGGGGGACAGCTGCAACGTGTCGCTCTCGCTCGCGCTTTAATCCTTGATCCCAAGGTTCTTATTTTAGATGAGGCTTTGACCGCGTTAGATCCGTCACTAAGGGCTCAGATTGTCAATTTGCTGTTGGACTTACAACAAAAGACTGGCTTGTCTTACATTCTAATTACCAACCAACTGCGTTTAGTCCGTCATTTCGCAGATACGACACTGGTACTCCATCAAGGGCTTGGGCTGGAATACGGCCCTACCCAAGAGGTGTTTGGCAAGCCACAGCATGACTACACCAAAAAATTGCTCAAAAGCGTGCAGTATTAGCCTAGGTTATGTTTTTTGAACACCGCTTGGGATAACGCATTGCGTTCGGGATAATGCACCTCTCTCGGAATGAAGCACTGCCCTCGGAATGAAGCACTGAGTATGGAATAAACCGCTACACAGATTATGGAATAAGACGATACAGTAGCTGTCGAAAATGCCCCACTCTGTATCGGTTGATTTAACGGAAGCCACAATCAAATTTCGAACACATCATTTCATTCAGCGCCGAAGATTGAGCTAGCAAATAAAAAGGGTCAGCATCTGCTGACCCTTTTTGTTCTCAATCAAAGGTTACTCTTGCGTTGGCGCTGTTGTTGAATGCTTCACAATTTCAGCTTTCTCGCGCAATGCTTTACGAAGCAATTCGTAATTAGTCTGCGCCAACTGTGAACCTAATCCCGCCAATTCGTCAGCAGTTGGTTCTGCGGTCACTGGCACGTCAGTCACTTTAGTCAAGACCACAATTGCTGCATCTCCCGATTGCAATGCTGTCGCTGCAACGCTGGTTTTGCCTTCTGTTGGTTTCGCTAATTCAAAGGCTTTATTACGAATTTGCGGATCCATGGCGCCACCAAAACGTGGATTGGCAGTCACAGTCTCTAAAGTTAACTGCTCTGCACTCACTAATTCAGTCAAGTTTTTGCCAGCCGCTAACTCTGCAGCCAATTGTTCGGCTTTAACTTTGGCCAGTTCAGCACTTTGCTCAGCAATATAAGCCGCTTGAACTTCAGCTTTGACTTCATCAAAAGTCCGAGTTTTTGGCGGTTCATGTTTGACTAAACGAGCAACCACCAACTGCTCTGCAGCAACTTCAATCACTTCGCTGTTCACTTGCGAATTGATGAAATCTTCACTGAAGACCAAAGAAGTTAAGGCTGGGAAATTGATTTCAGCTGGAACATTATCTTGACTAAACAGCTCAGTTGTCTGCACGGTTGCACCCACCGCTTTAGCCGCATCATCTAAAGTATCAGCAATTTCATAACTCACCTCAGCCAGTTTTAGCTGTAACTCAGCTAACTTCTCAGAAGCTTTTTCCTTTTGAACTGCTGCAACGATTTGTTCTTTCACCTCTGCAAGCGGTTTGACCGTTGCAGCTTCGATATCGGTCAATTTAATGATGTGATAACCGAATGAAGTTTTTACAACACCTGATAAATCGCCAGTTTTAGCTAAACCGAAAGCGGCTGCTTCAAATTCAGCTTCCATCACACCTTTGGTGATGTAATCGAGATCGCCGCCATTCTCAGCAGAAACTGTATCTGCTGAATTCGCTTTGGCAACTTGCGCAAAGTCCGCACCATTTTGCAGTTGTTTTAACAGGTCCGCAGCTTTGTTATAGATATCTAAATTCTCTTCTGCAGACTCCAACAGAATATGCGAAACGCGGCGACGTTCTTCACCTTGATAACGAGCTAAATTGGCGTTGTAGTAATTTTCAATGTCTTTTTCTTCGACTTTGATATCTTTTGCTAAGTCAGCACCTTTCAGCATCACGTACTGTAATGAAACTTGTTCAGGCGTGGCATAGCGCTGTTGATTGACCGAATACCAGGTATTTAGTTTTTCATCAGTCACTTCAACCTTAGAGGCTTGGTCAGCTGCTTTCACTAAAGCGTAATTGAAATCGCGAGTTTGCTGTTGCAAGCTCATTAAAAATTTCAATTCGCTAGGTAAAGCAAATTCTGAGCTCGCGACACCAGCACTTAATTGCATCCGAGTATACTGCTCGCGCAATAAATCGCGGAATTGATTCGCCGTAAAATTGTTTTGACGTAGCAATGCTAAGTAACGTTCGTTATTAAAGACACCATCAACTTGAAACTCTGGCATTTTACGAATGCTGTCCATCAAGAACTGATCGCCAATGGTGATGTCCAGTTTTAATGCTTGTTGTTTGATTAACGTGTCATCGATTAGACGATCTAATACTGATTCACGTAATTTTGTCATGTATTCAGGGTTTGCTGCCAACTGCGCAAACATTTCACCAAACTGTTGTTCTTGTCGTGCGCGCTCACTTTGGAAGGCTTGTTCAAAACTAGCACGACTAATTTCTTCGCCATTCACTACGGCAACCGATTGATCAGCTGAACGATTGAAGTAGCTACTGACTCCGGATACTGCAAATGTCAGGATGACAACACCCAGAATGACCTGAGCAACGACTCCCTGCGAACCTTCTCTGATTTTTTCTAACATGCTTACTAAATCTCTTATCG
>CAZIPG010000228.1:0-4663 GCA_964540955.1 uncultured Rheinheimera sp. | reverse complement strand
CGTTTTCTTTCATAAAACTCAGAACGTTCGATGCAGACATGCATTCCTCCGGATTCAACTCATTACAAGGTTCAGTGTGCGGGATACCGCGAATTTTCGCTATAAATGCTAATCTTGTGCCAAAACTGTAACTCACTGAAATAAATCATTAATTCATTATGATTTAGTCAGTTTGCGTTTTCATTTGCACCAAAATGGTGCCGTTTTGTTTTATTTTGGTGCATCAATTAAGCTTGCGCTCTATTCTAGTGCAGCCTAAAGATAGCAAGTTTCTACCAGTTGTCAGCAAGTTTTCACAATGAATGTCGCGGCTTTTTTTAGAAGCGATTAAAATAAAGTGATATGGTGTCGGTTCAATCCTTGTTTTCTAAATGTGTTTGGGTTCGGAGTGTAAATTTGGTCGCTCATTTTTTGCGGATTTTATTGATCAGTTGGATTGTGTTCGGCCAATTTGCAGCGGCTTCTCAAGTGCCATTACAAGACTTCTATCGTGAAGTCTGGACCACACGAGATGGTCTTTCCCACAATACAGTCAACAGTATCGAACAGACTGAAGATGGTTATCTTTGGTTTGCGGGATGGGAGGGCGCTGCTCGCTTTGATGGTCGTCAGTTTGAATTGCTGCGACGCGACCAACTTGACCAACTGCAAGATTCAGGCATTCTCGTCGTGCAAAAGTTGCGGGATGGTTCTTTGTTATTGGGCGGAGCACGTGGTGGCTTGGTCAAATTACTCGGAAACAAAGCATCGCAATTACCATCAGTCAAAAGCCAAGTGAATTCAGTTCTGGAAGATCAATTCGGTCAGTTGTGGGTGTCTACTGAAGGCAGCGGCTTATTTCGCATCAGTCCGACAGGCGAAGTCATGCAATTTTCTGCTGAAACCCAGTTAAGAACAGGGATCATCAATCCATTACATCAAACTGAAGATGGTAAAATTTGGTTAGGTACTCCAAATGGGCTTTTTTGGTTTGATCCTGCTATCGCAAGTCCGCGCTTTAATGCGGTGAGTTTTTTCAATGGGATGAACATTTATGCTATCGCAGGGCGGCGCAGTGCTGAATTATTGGTTGGCACCGATCAAGGCGCATTTGTTCATAAGAAGCAACAATTTCAGATTTTGCATCCCGACTTGGTCAATATCACCATTTCCACATTTATGGTCGATCAGTTAGGTTCGATTTGGGCAGGGACCTTTGATAGGGGGTTATTTCGCATCAGTGATTTTGGCCTCGAGAATATCAACTCCAGCAAGGGTTTACCTAATAATCGTATTTTAAGTTTGTACCAAGATAGGGAGCAAAGCGTTTGGGTTGGCACCAACGGTGGATTATTTCGACTGCGCGGGACACCTTTTCGAACGCTTACCACTGCCAGTGGTTTAACAGATAACTACGTTCGCACTTTAACTGAAATGCAAGATGGTAGTGTTTGGATTGGCAGCAGTTCGGGTTTAGATCGTTTTCAAAACGGTATTGTGACAGCCATCAAACCCGCAAAACCTCTAAAAATTAACTCTTATCGCGCATTACATCAGACGGCTGATGGCAGTATTTGGGTGGGAACTTATGCCGATGGCGCGCTGCTTTTCAAAGACCAACAAGAAGTGCGTCGGCTCAACCGGCAAACAGGCATAGGCTCAGACATGGTCCTTGCCATCCATCAAGCGAAAAACGGTCAAACATTTTTTGGTACTTCGGCAGGCTTGAGTGTATTAACCAATGGTCAGATAAAGAACTACCACATTTCGGACGGTTTGCCCGGGGAATTTGTTAGTGTGATCCGTGAGGACCAACAAGGGCGTCTGTGGATAGGGACTGGCCATGGTGCAGTGATTTGGCAGCAAGATTCGCTGCAGATTATTAACCTCGATGATTTGGCTGGGACTCAGCAGGTATTTGATTTTTATATTGATGAAATTAAGCAACAGACATGGATGGCGACTGATCGCGGCATCGTTCGTTATGATTGGCAAAGCCAAAAAGTGATGTTGTTGGGTTATGAGCAAGGGCTTCCCGTTGAAAAAATCTTCAGTATTCAATCAGAAGATGACCACTATTTTTGGGTCAGTAGTAATCATGGAATTACTCGGATCTTACGCAGTGAAATCGACAAAGTGTTGGCAGGGGAAGTTGAACGCTTGGCTCGTTTCGAACATTTTGGGGCTCGCGAGGGGATGCACGATGCACAGTGTAATGGCGGCTCAATGCCGTCGGCTATTCGCCATAGCAATGGGAGTTTTTGGTTTTCTACCGCTCGGGGGATCGCCCGCATTCATCCTGATGATTTAACGACCGATCAAGTGTTACCCCCTCCAGCAGTGATCCAAAGGGTTTGGGTTGACGGACGTTTAATTGACATGCTGTCGCCAAATCTTTCCAGTGAAACGCGTCGGATCACATTTGATTATGCCGGTTTGAGTTATTTGATGCCGACACGGTTGCAATACCGAACCAAATTGGAAGGCTTTGACCCAGACTGGGTCGAACGGGGAACCCAGTTCAGCGCTGAATATACCAATTTACCTGCAGGGGATTATCGATTCTTGGTGAGCGTTGCCTATCCTGATGGTGAATGGTCTGCAAAGCCGGCAGAATTTAATTTTCGGATTGTGAGTTCGTTCTGGCAGCGATATGAGTTGGGCTTAGCATTGTTAATATTGGTCGTTGTCGGCATGACTTTTTTTTATTACTGGCGCCTGCGTAATCTGCGGCTTCATACACAAGAGCTGAAGCAACAGGTCGATGTCAAAGACAACACATTGGCGCAACAAGAAACCCATCTAGAGCAGTTAACACATAGCCATCGCTTGCTGGTCAATCAGTTGCAACATCGCGTAGATCCATTAATGAAAGTCGATGATTTGACTGAGTTACCAACCCAATTAGCCTTGGTTGAACATCTGACAGTTGAATCCGTGCAAGCCAGAACGCTGCAGCAAGTGTTAAGTGTCGTGTTATTAGATATTGACGATTTTGCCGCCTTTAATGCGAAGTATGGCCAAGAGCGGGGAGATCAGGTGATTAGTCGTGTCGCTAATACTTTGAGATGGTCGTTGCGTGAGACCGATTTCTTGGCCAGAATTGGCCCGCAAAAATTCGCGATTGTATTGCCTGATACCAGCGCGGATACTGCTAAAATTTTTGCGGAACAACTGCGTTTAAAAGTGGTTCAAATGCGTTTGGCTGATGTTGCAGAAGCGTTTGAACTGAGTTGTAGTCTGGGTATTGCCAGTCTTTTGGGGTGTGGCAAAGCTGAACCTTTGTTATTACAAGCGGAAGCGATGCTATCTCAAGCCAAAGCACTGGGCAGAAATCGAGTGTTCCCTTAATTTTATGTAGTTTTCAGCACAGAAAACGCTTATTTTTCGGGTGTTGACGACGGTTTGAAAAATAATCAATCAGATTAATTTCCCAAGCCGTCGTAAAGTAGGTAAAATGCGCGCACCAAATTTTCGAAACGGTGCAGAATACGTATTTTGCGCTGTCACTTTTACACTAAAATAAGCGAGCACCAAATAAATGTCTTATGATATCAGCAAGTTGCGTAATATCGCCCACGTTGACCACGGTAAAACTACACTTGTTGACAAATTACTGCAACAATCTGGCACTTTTGATGCCCGGGCTAAATTGCAAGAACGTGTGATGGACTCTAACGCTCAAGAATCTGAGCGTGGCATCACAATTTTGGCGAAAAATACTTCAGTCCGTTGGAATGGCTACCAAATCAACATTCTCGATACACCAGGTCACGCCGACTTTGGTGGTGAAGTTGAGCGCGTTTTATCGATGGCCGACTCAGTATTGTTATTGGTGGATGCAGTTGAAGGCCCGATGCCACAAACGCGTTTCGTCACGCAAAAAGCATTCGCCCATGGCTTAAAGCCAATCGTTGTTGTGAACAAAATTGACCGTCCAGGTGCTCGTCCTGATTGGGTTATTGACCAAGTATTCGACTTGTTTGACAACTTAGGCGCGACTGATGAACAGTTAGATTTCCCGATTGTTTATGCATCAGCAATCAACGGTTGGGCAACTCTGGATTATAACGAGCCAAAAACTGACATTAACGATTTATTTGCGGCCATTGTTGAACATGTAGCTCCACCAGCTGTTGAGTTGGACGGTGATACGCAGTTGCAAGTGTCGCAATTAGACTATTCTAGCTATTTAGGCATCATCGGTATCGGTCGTATCAAACGTGGTACTTTACGTCCAAACCAACAAGTCACTATTTTAGGGGCTGATGGTAGCAAGCGAAATGGCAAAGTTGGCCAAGTATTTGGTTACTTAGGCTTAGAGCGGAAAGAAACTGACGAAGCAAGCGCAGGCGATATCATCGCATTCACTGGCTTAGGTGAGTTAAAAATCTCAGACACTATTTGTGCACCTACCAATTTAGAAGCGTTACCACCGTTACAAGTCGATGAACCGACAGTAACCATGACTTTCCAAGTCAACACTTCACCATTTGCGGGTAAAGAAGGTAAATACGTTACGTCTCGTCAAATTCTTGAGCGTTTAACGCATGAATTAAAACACAACGTTGCTTTGCGTGTTGAAGAAACCGAAGACGGCGACAAATTCAAAGTGTCGGGTCGTGGCGAACTCCACTTAGGTGTTTTGATTGAAAACATGCGCCGCGAAGGTTTCGAACTTGCC
>CAZIPG010000227.1:0-4749 GCA_964540955.1 uncultured Rheinheimera sp. | reverse complement strand
AAGTACCAGTATCTATGCAAAAGTGGCTGAGCATCCAAGCGAGGAATTATCTCAGCGTATGGGAACGGCGCGATGTTTTGGTGAGCTCAGAAGATCTGATGTTGTATCGTTCGGAGAGGGTTTAGGGTTACCAGAAGCCCTTTCAAAGAGAATATTAGAGCAAATGAAGCACTCAATTGTACCTGCTGCCGATGAACTGCTCAGTAAAATTGCGTTAGAACCCAATCATGAAGGCAAAGCAGGTGAATTACTGATGCTAAATAAAATAAGGTATTTATGTATCGAAGAAATGGTGAATCAACTTTAAACTAAAAAAGCCCTGCGGTGATTAACCGCAGGGCTTTGTTAGCAAAACTAACGACACAATTACTCAGCCAGTAATTGTTTCATTTTCGCTTTAAATTCCTCACCAAACGAAGCTTGCATCGCGTACTCAGCATTGGCCATGGCGTAGCCTAATTTACTGCCGCAGTCATGTGATTTGCCTTTGATATGGTAGGCTTCTACGGTTTCTAACAAGCGCAACTGGTGCAAGGCATCAGTCAGCTGGATTTCATCGCCTGCGCCCGGTGGCGTAAATTCTAATAAATCCCATACGGTTGGTGACAGCACGTAACGGCCAGTGATTGATAAGTTGCTTGGCGCATCATCAACGTCTGGTTTTTCTACCATGTCACGAATTGGGTAGCTATGGCCCTGCTCTGAAGGCACGCCTGCGATATCAACAATGCCGTATTGGTTGACCATATTTTGTGGCACTGGCTCCACCATAATTTGGCTATGGCCAGTTTCACTGTAACGGCGGATCATCGCGGCTAAGTTGTCTTTCTTCAAATTAGACCTGTATTGGTCAATCAACACATCAGGGAGCAATACCGCAAATGGATGGTGACGGATCACAGGCCGTGCGCACAGAATCGCATGGCCTAAGCCTAACGCTTGCGGCTGACGCACCGAAATAACGGTCACTGTTTTTGGTGTGATATTGCGCACTTCTTCTAAAATTTGGCGCTTCACGCGTTTTTCCAGCGTGGCTTCCAGTTCAAACGAAGTATCAAAGTGGTTGGTGATGCTGTTTTTGGAAGAATGCGTCACTAAAATAATTTCAGTAATGCCCGCAGCAACCGCTTCTTGCACCACGTATTGAATGAGTGGCTTATCAACCACGGGTAACATTTCTTTGGGAATGGCTTTGGTCGCTGGCAACATACGAGTGCCTAAACCTGCCACAGGAATTACCGCACGGGTTACCGCGCGATCATCATCAGAACGCCGACCATATTGGCTTGGAGATGTCACTTGATTGTCCATAAATACTCTCTGATTACTTTAATAAAACCATGTACTCTTTTGGTGCAAAACGCCCCATGTAAGCGCTGCCGCCAAACTGAATTGCGCTATTCTACAACAAAATGCGCTGTTTTGAAGCCAATAGCTTAGTGAACACTAGCGTAATCAAGAAAAATGCCAGAAATAACGCAATCAAATGAATTTTTCGTGGCAGTAATTAACGCTTATTGCCAAGCAACAAATTTCAGCCAAGCGCGGCCTTGCCTTGGTTAAAGTCACGAAAGAGATGTTGTAATTTAGTTGCAGCATCACTTTGCTGGCAAAGCCCTAGCAGCATGATGGCGATTTCAGCGGTGCACCAGCCTACTTCACGCTGATTGCGGCGCAACGTATATTCCGACGGTGGCGCATCACACAGCTGAATAGCGGGCAATTGCTGCAAATAAGGGCTTTGTTTAAACATTTTGTGCGCCAACTGCCAGGTTGCATCTAATAAGATCAGGTGTTGGATCTGGCCAAAATCGATGGGTCTGACATCTTGCAGCCAGGCTTCAAGTGAAATAGAAATGGCATCTTCCGCAGGATACACCAGCAGGCTCGGGGCTTGCAGTGCGGCCAACAGCTCGGCATCAGGTGCTTTACGCTGCCACTGCACTTGTTGCACTGCAATTGACGGTTGTTGCGCCGCTAACTGCATCAGCAATTGCCCTGTGTTGGTCGGTTTTAGCAATTCAGTGCTGTGCGTGACCAGCCAAAACTTAGGCGCTCGCGGCTGGGTGATTTGCTCATTTTGGATATTAGCTGTTTCGGGCTGCGCTATTTTGAAATGCGTTGTGTCGGGCTGTGCACTTTCTGACAGCGCATTTTCTAACAGCAATTTGCCGCTTAAAGACTTTGGCATCACAAAGTTAGCCGGTCGTACACTGGGTTACTGCCGACTAATCAATGGCGAAATATAGCTTGGCGTCTGGCTAAAACGCAGTTTGACGTCATTCGACACTTGCGAAATTTGGCTTAAATCTAGCTGACATTGTTGTTTGCTGCACTTTGCGGCTGTTGCCAACGCGGCAGATAAAGCTGCAACATCAGTATCGCTTGTAGCCAAAGGTGTAACCACTGGGTTTTCGCTGTCAAATTGCAGGGTGACGCCGGTCATGTCGGGAAGAAAATACTTGCCCATACCGGCCAAATCTTTCAGCAAGGCATCAAATTGTTGATGCAAAGTGCGCAGCTGGCCAAGGCTTAATTCACTGCTCAGCGGCATTTTATTGCGTAAGCGGAAATTTAAATCACATGGCACGGCGTTAGGTTTTTGGTAGATGCGGATCAGCGCTTTCCGCTGATTATAGAGCTCATCATAAGGCAAAATCAGTTCGCCATTACTGGCCACTGTCAGTGGATCTTTGCTGATATCCGTGGTGATTTCGGCTTTGTCCACGTCACAGCGCAGCGCGTTGCCGCGCTGTTGCAAAATAAAGGTGAGGGTCACTTCACTGTATTCAGGCTTTTCGCTTTTTTTCATGCGTGCATAAAAGCCATCATAATTGAACACTGTACTTGCTGCCGGATCTGCCGATGTTTCTGCGTGCACTTGTGCTTGTAATTGCCCGGACAACACTGCAATCACTGGCAACGCTGCAATCAACTGGGCTGCCAAGCCTAACCCAAACCTTTTTTGCATTAGCTTTGTTCCAACATTTTGTGCGTTGCATTAATCATGCTGGCAATTTCATCCACATAATGTTGGCCACGCTCTGAATAGCGACCTAAGCCCGCTGCCAATTTGCCAGGATGATACTCGCCTTCCGTTTTCCGCAGTTGCGCCCGCAACGCGCGCAAATCGTCATACACGTAGAAGGTGTTTAAATTGTAGAAATAAGCGCTGACACTGGCCGCAGCATTGGGGAATACCGCGACTTCATGGTACTTACCGGGCAAGCGTTTGCTCGGCACTTTGCCACAGCCTGCTTTGAAACACCATTGGCCAAAGAAATTGTAGCCTTCAACAGCGAAGCGACTGGTACCCCAACCACTTTCCATGGCCGCTTGGGTTAATACTAGGCTTGCAGGAATTTCATCAACGCGTAATAACAGCTCATTGATGCCCGCTTCATCAGCATCCATCATGTCGAGCTTAAATTCATCAAACAAACTATAGATGAAGGCATATTCTTCCATGGTCAAGCTTTGCTTGGCCTGTTGCTTGGCTTGAATTTCCAAAATATGGCGACGCAGTTTTGCCAACCGAGCATTTTCCCGCTCTAC
This sequence comes from uncultured Rheinheimera sp., assembly GCA_964540955.1. Classification (GTDB taxonomy): domain Bacteria; phylum Pseudomonadota; class Gammaproteobacteria; order Enterobacterales; family Alteromonadaceae; genus Pararheinheimera. The sequence goes on along the minus strand of CAZIPG010000227.1, from coordinate 1,194 downwards.
AAAGGGTTCTAAATAGTCAAAAAATGCTTTCTTTTTCTTGTCGGTGCTGGTGAATTGATTAAAGTCTGGCACCGGCTTCAACGAAGGCATATGGATTGGATAGGTCAGTTTTGCTAGCAGCTTTTTCTGATCAGCCTGGTCCAGTGCCGAAAGCTTGGATGGCACCTGCCACACTTCTAACTCTTTGGCTTCTTCCAATGGGTTTTCTTTTGTAAAAGGATAAACAATCGCTGCGGCCATCACGATGGCAAACATCAGCTTAAATCCGCCTTTTAACCAATTAATCATCATCTGTCCTCTGAATTGTCATGTAAAAAGTGACATAACAATTGTCGGTTTAACTTGCAATGAAAGATAAAAAACCATGCTCGGTTTACATCAAAAGTCGGTATTTTAACCTGCTTGCTACCGTTTTTCGACCAAAAACTCATTGAACTGCCGTTTACCTGCCAGAATAAAAACATAAATCATTGATTTATATGCATTTTATAAATCACTATAAATAATAACTTTTTTGTTTTCTCCGCTGAAACTACACAGTTTCAGCAACATTTTTACGCGTTCAGTGTAAACCTTGTTTTAAGCGGAAAGCCGATTAACATCAACAACTGGCATCAAGAACTGGCATCAACAACTTGCCAGCTGATTTCTTGCCGCCAATAGGTTTTGAGTGCCATTTTTAAATCAAAAAAACTGGTCACTGGTTCGTTTGTACCGCTGACGCAGGCATAAGTAAAGCGATGACAGTTATTGAGCAGTAAATCGTAGTCTTGGCAGGTAAAGATTTGGGCACTGGCGCGCTTGGCCACTTCAGCAGAAGCGAGAATGTCGCCAGATTTGTTGCATGCCACTAATAATTCTTCGCCTGAGCGGCCAGCTAAAAAGCGGCTTGGACTGATGGCTCGCACCAACCCTGTGCCCTGCAACTCGACAATCAGCCCCTCGCCAACATAAATCCCAGTGTGCTCAAACAAGTGAAAAATTTCACAAGCAATCACAGCGCCCGGTGGAACATCCGATAATTTCAGCATCTTCATGACTTTTTTCGCTAATTTTCGAAAGTATGATTGCAAAACATTTTGAGCTGTGTAAAAAGGTGTAAGCAAATTTTTTTATTCACCCCACAAGCGGAGGCAGTTAGGGAAAGGGTATGAAACCAATTGAGCGCTCGAAAAAATTAGATGGTGTTTGTTA
>CAZIPG010000226.1:2083-4753 GCA_964540955.1 uncultured Rheinheimera sp. | reverse complement strand
GTACGACCAACTGGGTGACCCCCACCATCCGAAACAACTGGATCGGTCGAAGAGCCTCGGGCTTCAACCCCTACCTGAAAGACGGCTCGCTTACATCCAGTTTCGAGTTTGGGGGGAACATCAAGGAGGATACCGGAGCGGCCCTTCCAGCGTCGGATTTTACCAATGCCATCGACGTCCCTGGTCTACCAGAGTTCGCCGACAGCCGTGTCACGCACCTCTGGCATGATCGTTCCCTTGGTTCCGGTGCTGCCGGCATCCGTACCCGGGTTTTGACAAACGCGACACCCTACACCGCTGCCCTTGCAGCGATCACCAATGCCGTTCTCTCGGTCGTCGGTGACGACTTCGTGACCTTCGTCCACCACACGGTTTCCGGCACTGATTGGGCGGATGTGCTGAACGACATCACCGCGAACCGGGGTTGGAGCAACGACGAGGCGCTGCATCTCCATGCCACCGGCAACGGCCTCTCGTCGATCGGGGCCGTCTACTCCTCCTGGTATGCAGCACCCTCAGGCTACAAGGATGACTACGGCAAGGTCTGGGCCGCGGCCTTCCTCGGGCGGAACCTCGATGGCACCGCCGTCGTGACGCCGGTAACGGTGACCTATGGGGCAGGTGGCGCGTCGCAGGTGACGTTCCAGAGGACGCTCGCACAGCTCTATGACTGGACCTATACCAAGGCGATCCTGCCTGACTCACACCAGTTTGCGATCACCAACACATCGACCCCGATGACCTGGTCGGAAAGCGGCACGTCGAACCACAAGGACAAACGGCGCTCGATGATCTCTGCCCGTCGGGCACAGGCCCTTCCGGCACTCTCTGGCTACTTCACAATGCGGCCCTTCGCCCCGAACGGCTACCACACGGGCTTCCCGGCGACAGGCGGCGTTCACGACGTCAATGGTACCGGACACAGTGACGAGCCGCACCCGAACCGTTACGAGGATCGTGGTCAGAACACCTTCGCCCGGATGAGCGCCTACGCGATCCTCCAGGCTGCGAACCTCCTGCCAATTCCGGTGCCGGAGTTCGACGAGGTCACGCTGAAGACGGACGCCTCGGTGCTCCGCGTCGGATCGAGCGCGGGGCCGATCGTCACCAGCCGCACGAAGAACGCCGAGGCATCGATCTCGAACACGTCAGCTACCGATCACTGGACCGACGTGATGGGCTTCGAATACTCGGGCGCTCCGGTCTACCAGGCGCTCCTGAAGCCCGACGGGAAGGTCTACGTCTACCCCCGTTCCGGCACCCTGCCGACCAGCGGTCCGGTGATCCCGAACGGGACGTTCACCCCGGGCTCCACCGGCATGACCTTCGGCATGGGCGGTGCTACCGGCGGCCTCGTCCACCCGACCGACAACCTCGCCAACCTCGAACGCAACTGGCCTCTCGTCGATTTCGGACTTCTCGGCATCGACGGCGTTCCTGTGCGCGCCGTTCCCCCCGCGCTGGAAGGGGCACACCCGACCGGTAGCTTTACCGTACCATAAGGAGGACCCATGGAGTCGTTTCTTATCTGGCTTCTGGCCGCTTTGGCCATTCTCGACATCGCCTTCACTACGAAAATCCTGCGCCTTGGCGGGACCGAGCTCTGGCCCCCGATGGTTTGGGCTCAAGCCACATTCAGCAATGGTTGGGGAGCTATCAAGTACGGTCTGACCGTAGGCGCTGCCCTCCTCTGGGGGGATCAACCCCTTCTACTGGTCGTGGCCATCGTGATCATGACCTACGTTGTTTGGCGTAACTACAAGATCTTGAAATCCATGAAACATCAGGAGACGAAATGACCTTCAATCTTACCAACTTCCTGCAGTTCCTGCAGGACGAGCTCGAGGCGAATACACGCCAGCGGATCGCCATCGAGGCCCAGATCGACTATGTGAACGAGGCGATGGAAACTCCCTCGGAGCCGGAAGAGCCGCCTGTCGAGGAGCCTCAGGAACCCGAACCTGCCCCAACGCCGACGCCTGTGCCGACACCGCCCATCGGTGGTACGACCGTGGCCGTGGACGAGTCCGATCTCGTCTCCAAGATCGCGGCAATGTCTGGCCCTGGCACCATCGGGATCAAGCGCGGCCATTTTGGCAACCTGAACCTCGCCGGAATCAAGAAAGGTGGCAAAGTGGTCATCGTTGCCGAGGACCGTCGTGAGGCGCTGTTCGAGCGCATTACCATCTTGAACAGTACCGACCTCCGGCTCGAAGGGCTCGGCACGGTGCCGAAGGACCTTCCTGTCCTGAACCCCAAGGTGAAGAACTACGGAATCACGGCGCTGCCCGACACGGCTCGGATCGAGATCTTCGACGCCTACTGCCGTGGGCACCTGGACAGCAAGAACCACGCCTACTGGACGCAGGCCGAATGGAACGCCCGTGCCCTTGGAGGCATCTTCCTTCAAGGCCCGGACAGCCTCATCGAGCACTGCTACGCCGAGGGCGTGAACTTCGGCTTCAACCTGACCGGCGACGGCTCGACGCTGTCCGGTGGCTATGTCTTCGGCGCGTCCGGTGATGGCCTGCGTGCCGCTGCGGATCGGCTGACGGTCACCGACTTTCTCGGCACGGACCTGATCTACAAGAAGGACGGCAACCACCCCGACTTGATCCAGGGCTTCAAGGGCATCGGCGGCGGCAAGATCAGGGGCGTCTATGGTTTCAC
>CAZIPG010000226.1:0-2073 GCA_964540955.1 uncultured Rheinheimera sp. | reverse complement strand
GAGGACTTCTGGTGCCTCACGCCGGTTTCCAATGGCGTCCATATCGGCGGGGTCCAGAACCTTAACGGTCGCCGCTGGACCGTCCTGAACAGTGATTTCGGTCTTTCCGGCTATGACACCCGGTTCCCGAAAATCAACGTCGGGGCTGGGGGTGTGATCGACGTGGCGGATACGCTGGCTGAAGGCTACGGGACGCAGATGCTCATCCAGAACCGGAAGGATGCCAGCACAGCAGACTACCCGGCACAGGAGCCGGCATGGGTGGCCCTGATCCGGGCTGTGGCGATATGATCTGAAACACTCCGGCCTCCTGGTTCGCGCCGGGAGGCCAGAGGTTGGTGTACGGATCGATTAGTCCTCATCGTCCTCGTCGTTGGAGACCCAGACCCAGGCCATGACATAGGCGCCGGGATCCTCGCCCTCGGAAACGAGGGCGTTGTCGTCGACCTCGATCTCACCATCGCGGATTTCAACTCCGGCCCGGTAGGCGGCATGGCGCTTCTGGGTCTCCGGATTATCGAGCTCGGCCAGCCGGATGTTGACGATGTCCCTCAGGTTGGCCGGCAAGCTGTCGCCGAGCGCCTGGAGAAGTTTTAGGTCCTGATAGGACACGGAAATGTAGGTGTCGCTCATGACTCGATCCTCAGTGTCCGTTTGATAGTTTGAATCTGATCCGCGACCCAGGGCATCTCCCTCAGGATGAGGAAAAGTTCCTGCTCGGCCTGACGCAGTCTCGCCTGGCATCCCTGAATATGCCTTTCCTTGCGCTTCAAGCAGTCGGCCAGGGCGGTCTCCCTGGTTGGGCAGGCAAATTGCTTGGTGCCTTCGCCGCGGACGAATTGAGGAGAGAACAGTTGGCATCCGGGATCCATCTTCAGATAGTAATCCGGATCCTTCTCACCGTAGGCAGGAACCAGCCAGACCCCTTTCGGGGTAGCCTTGACCACGGCGTACTTGGTCACGTCCAGGCGGGTGGTCGTGTGGCTGTGATCCCCCCATTCGTCCGCGACTGAGTAGCGCTTGATCTCAGCCCGGTACCAGAAACCGTCGAAGCCGTGTTCGTAGCTCTTGATCAGGTCCTTCATGACCAGTCCACCTCGTCAGCGAGTTTCAGCAGGTTGTCCTGGAGCTCCTTCGGCAGGATCTTCGGATCCACCTTGACTCCCAGGATGTGAAGCTGGTCGATCGACGGGTCTTCGACTTCGGTCCAGACTGGAGATCCAGGAACGCCATAGTCGCTCTTGACCGCCCGGCCGGTGAAGAGGATCTTGATCTCCTCGCCAGTGTAAAGGCCGTAGGGCTCATTCTCGTCGGCATAGGAATCGTGATTGTAGTCCTCGAGGTCGTCGCGGAGATCTAGCGTATCGTCGAGAATGTCAGCCATCACGAGTCTCCAATGCTGCGTCTGGATTAGGTTGCATGTGCCTGTTGTAGGCAATCATTGCCATCCTTAGTGCGTTGATGCGATGCCCCTCAAGATGACGTGCCTCGGTACAGAACCATTCTGACACTCGCTCGGCGGCATCCCGCATGATCTCAGCGTCCGCCAGCGCCTCTCGCAGCCTCTCGATCTCCGCGTCCTTCTTAGCCACGCGGGCTTGCAGGGCCTCGATGGCATCGGCGGCTTCTTCACACGCCTGCCGGGACACCTTGACCAATGTCCCATCCATATCCGCCTGTTCGCCAGCGCGGAGCGCCTTCACAAGTTCATCCATTGTCGTCTCCCAAGGCTGCGCGGGCGCGTTCAACGGCTCTGTCATAATCCCCGGCGCGGGTGGTGAAAAACGCATCCACTTCGGCCCTCGGCCGGATGTCACCGCCACGACGGGCGTAGGTCCGGTAGGATGAAGCCGCACTGACCAAGTGCGCTGTTGCGTCCAGTAGCGCCTCCCACAGCCGCGCGATCTCCGCGTCCTTCTCGGCCACGATGCGGGCGTGTTCGGATGCGAGGATGTATTCTGCAACTTGGTCTGGGTAGCGCGTTTCGCTCCACATTCTGGCACTGCCGTTAGCGCCCGGCCACGTCCATATCTTCTTGGGTGTGTCACTCATCGGTCTTCTCCATCCTCCTGT
>CAZIPG010000225.1:4549-4779 GCA_964540955.1 uncultured Rheinheimera sp. | reverse complement strand
CACTAAGTTATTTGCCGTGAGTTGCACTAACCCTTGTTCAATTGTGCTGTGCCCGAGTGAATAAAGCACTCGTTGATGATGAGGCTCAGCGATCACTGAATAATGCCATTGTGGGGGTTGTTGCGCGCTAGGCATGGGTTGGCCACTGCGTTCACTATGCCAAGTTTGTCCATCGAACCGGCTATAAATTTTAGCCCGCCAATACAGGTCTCGCTGTTGTGGTTTTGGCC
>CAZIPG010000225.1:0-4539 GCA_964540955.1 uncultured Rheinheimera sp. | reverse complement strand
GCTGCCATAGCGGTGGGAGCCTCGGAAAGAAGACAAATAAACTGGTAAATAGCGGGAAAAAAACCAAGCTTATCAGAATCAGGCGACGCCAAGGTGTTTTCACAATTTGGCCCGCGAACAACAAATATTGGGTCTGTAATTGAATGGCTAGAACTAGCAAAATGGCTAGTGCAATTGCTAAATCTTGATGGACAATAAAGCAACAAGCGACTAGGAAAAAATTGACCCAAAGCAATTGCCGATAATCAGATAAATCCTCTGCCCGAATACTCAGAAGGCGAAGTAAAGACGCCAAAAGTAAGAAATGGAACATCAGGTGGATCACCCCCAAATCCTTGGCATTGATCAAAAAAACAACCATGATCAGCGCTGCCAATACATTGGTTTGCCCCAGGCTCCAGACCGGTTTTGCTCGATAGATTTGAACTAATTTGGCCAGCAGTAGCAAAGTGAAAATTCCTTGACTCCACAGAGTCAAGGCTGGCGTGAGTAATATGATGAGGGCAAGCTGCACAAACCAGATCCGATAATGCAAAGCTTGTGAGAACTGAGAATTCATCAGCGGGTTCACTGCTGGATTTAGCATAAAGCGAGCGCCCTTAATACTTGGTGTTGATGGGCTGGCCCCATATTGGGTTGGATCACGACATTGCCGAGTTCTAAGCCATAGGGCTCTGCAAGCGCTTCATAATGCAGAGCTTCGGCGCTTAGACGACTCAATTCAGTTTCAAGGGGGCCAGCCCCCAACTTCAGCCAATGCTCGCTTGAGAGGTTTTCTGGCAAGTAATGTTTGACTACAGGCTGTTGCGGGGTACGAGCTAATTTTTTCCAATCGATGTTTTTTATCGGATCACCGGCAACGTAACTGGCTAAATGATCCCAAGCTAAATCACCGGTTTGTTGGCCTTGGCCCTGAACCGTTGTTTTCAATTGGCTGATGGGCGTAGGATAAGCCCAGTAATGTTGGTTCAAGCCGACATAACACCAGCAGCGGATCAATCCGAACGGATGACAGGACTCTAACTTGATCCGAGGTAACTGAAAATATCCACGGCGGTGGAGTTGAAGCGGTAATTCTAATTGCCCCTCCGACAGTTTCACGCTCAATTCTGGCGAAAAGCCAGCACTGATGGCCAAACGCTGCGCGTGCGCTGTGACATTGACGGCGATGGTAATTTTGTCGCCGACAAAACCGCTTTGTGCCGAGCCTGCCTTGAGTTGCAATCCTGCTAAATTACGAAAGGCCAGACCGATACTGAGCAAAACCAGTGACAGTAATAAATAGCCCAACAACAAAATCAGGTTGTTTTGATAATTGGTGCCAAGAATGTATAAAAGTACGACCAAGGCAAGCACGGAAAAGCCAAAACTGGTTGGAAATACAAACAAAATTTTTTGATTCAATTGAATTGAATCCACGGGCGGCTGGCGCTTATCTAGCCAAGCCATCATCCGCGCATGGAACCATTTTTTCACGGGCTGAGTTAGATCCGACATGGCACTTCTTGCAGCAATTGCGCGCTCAGTGAAGCATGATGTTGCTGTTGTCTCAGTTGCAGCCGGTGTTCTGCAACAGCGGGAAAGACGGCTTGAACATCATCGGCAGTAACATAAGTTCGATGTTGCAACAGCGCATAAGCTTTGGCTGCACGAAGCAGGGCTTTGGCTCCTCGAGGTGATATTGGCAGCATATCAGTACGATGCCGACTGGCAGTAACTAAATCTAATAAATAGCCAACTAAAGGCGCACTCACTTGCACTTGGTAAACTTGTGATTGTAATTTATGCAGTTCTTCTGGCGACAAGATGGTTTGAATGTGCTGGTTGGCACGCTCGTCACTATCTGTCATTAATAACTGTTGCTCTGCCGCTCGATCAGGGAACCCAAGACTTAAGCGCATTAAAAAACGGTCAAGTTGCGATTCGGGTAAAGCATTGGTTCCGCTGTGAAATAAAGGATTCTGGGTAGCAATTACAAAAAAAGGCGAGGGCAAAGGCCGTGTTTCGCCATCAATTGACACTTGACGCTCTTCCATGGCTTCGAGCAAAGCGCTTTGTGTTTTTGGGCTGGCCCGATTGATTTCATCTGCCAACAACACTTGGCTAAATACTGGGCCCGCTTGAAAATGGAATTGCTGTGAACGGGCATCGTAAATACTAAAACCTGTTAAATCTGCAGGCAATAAATCACTTGTAAACTGCACTCTGCGATAACTAAGCCCCAAACTTTGTGCAAGTGCATGGGCTAATGTCGTTTTCCCCATGCCCGGTAAGTCTTCTAGAAGCAAATGTCCGTTTGCCAGTAAACAGCTGAGAGCTAAACGAACTTGGCTGGCTTTCCCCAAGATGACTTGATTGAGTTGTTGTTCAACGAGTTGAATGGATTGCACGGGGACTCCAACGATGTGATTTTGGCAAATGGTTACAAAATTCGTATACTCCTGCAACCAGTAGTTTGGATCTTAGCTGATGAAAGTACTTTTTGTCTGTTTGGGGAATATATGTCGTTCGCCAACAGCGCATGCAATATTTCGTGACTGTTGCCTCATGGCTAATTTCGACTGTGAAGTCGATTCAGCAGGCACTTCAGCTTACCATCAAGGGGAAGCACCAGATCCTAGGGCAGTTAAAGCAGCTGACGGAATTTGTTTTGCTGGCATCAGATCTCGTGCGATTTGTGCGAAAGATTTTGAATATTTTGATTATATTCTAGCGATGGACCAAAACAATCTGGTGAATTTGCAACGCATTTGCCCTAAACAGTATCAGCATAAAATTTGTTTAGTGTTGTCTTATCATCCGGATTATCCGCGATGGTCAGAAGTCCCAGATCCCTACTATGGCAGTTCTGAAGACTTTCGTTGGGTTTGTGAGCTATTGCAGGCGGCGAGTCGTAACTTGTTGCAAGAGTTGAAAGCGAAAACGCGACAAGTTTAGCGCTGAATAAACTTTTTTAGCCGTTTATACATCCAGATTGAAATTAATTCCCCAGCAAAGATTGAAATTGATTGCATTAGGCATTACTTTGACTGCGGATCCATTACTGCGAACTACACACTCAATAGATGATTTGATATAGGAACATTAAAGTGACTACTTGGACGCCTCAAAGCTGGCGAGCATTTCCCATCCAACAACAACCGCATTACGATGACCAAGCCTTATTGGCGCAGGTAGAACAGCAGCTGCATCGCTATCCGCCGCTGGTGTTTGCTCAAGAAACTCGTGATTTATTTAGTCAATTAGGTCAAGTCGCCGAAGGTAAAGCTTTTTTACTGCAAGGCGGGGATTGTGCGGAGAGTTTTAGTAACTTTAATGCGCCCAAAATTCGCGACACTTTTAAAGTGTTGTTGCAAATGGCCGTGGTATTAACTTTTGCGGGCAGTTTTCCTGTCGTCAAAGTCGCCAGAATGGCAGGGCAATATGCTAAACCCCGTTCAAGTGATTTAGAAACGATTGATGGGATTAGTTTACCGAGTTATCGCGGTGATATCGTCAATAGTTTTGAATTCACGGAAGCAGCCAGACGCCCTGATCCAGAGCGGTTGATGACGGCTTATCATCATAGCGCTGCAACCCTGAACTTATTACGCGCTTTTGCCCAAGGTGGCTTGGCGGATTTGCATCAGGTCAGTCGCTGGAATATGGGCTTTGTTGAATCCAATCCGCTGAAAGGTCGTTATCAAGATATTGCGCAGCGTATTCAAGAAGCCCTGCGCTTTATGGAAATTTGTGGCATTACTGGCCAAAACGCGCCATCGATCCGTGAGACCACGCTTTATACTTCTCATGAAGCCTTGTTATTGAATTACGAGGAAGCTTTAACTCGTCGTGATTCGCTGACTGGCGACTGGTATGACTGCTCTGCGCATATGGTTTGGATTGGTGAGCGGACTCGTCAATTGGATCACGCTCACGTAGAGTTCTTCCGTGGGATCCATAACCCGGTTGGCGTCAAAATTGGCCCTTCAATGGACGAGCTTGATTTGATCCGGCTGATTGATGCACTCAATCCGCAAAATATTCCAGGACGGTTAACGCTGATCACTCGGATGGGGGCAGATAAACTTGCAGATAAACTGCCTGCGTTGGTTCGTCGCGTTGAGCGCGAAGGCCGCAAAGTGGTTTGGAGTTCAGATCCGATGCATGGCAATACGGTCAAAGCGAGTAATGACTACAAAACTCGCGACTTCGAAGCAATTTTAAGGGAGATCCGTAATTTCTTCGCAGTTCATCAAGCGGAAGGGACGCATGCTGGCGGCATACACCTAGAGATGACCGGTGAGCATGTCACTGAATGTACCGGCGGTGCTTATGGCTTATCCGAGGGCGATCTCAGTCAACGTTATTTAACCCAATGTGATCCACGTTTGAATGCGGATCAAGTATTGGAATTGGCGTTTTTAATTGCGGATACTTTAAGAAGCGTGCGCAAATAAACTCAATTCAAGAGCAACAGGGTCAACTTGTTGCTCTTGCTGATATTTTTCCTTATCTTTCTTGTCATGTTGCTGATGTATGGTCGCCAACTTGATGCTC